>JAEZSC010000126.1 GCA_023422005.1 Bacillota bacterium
TGCTGGCGCAGGATTCGGCAGAGTTGAAGGAGGTTCCGCAGGCGTCGGAGCCGGTGCAGGCCGCCGAGCCCGAAGCCGCTGCCCCCGAAGCGCAGCCCGAGGAGATAGCGCCTGCTGCGCCCGCGGCGCCCGCCGCGCCTAAGAACAGCTTCGAAGAGGCGTTCGAGAAGACCATGAAGCCCATCCACACCGGCCAGGTCATTACCGGCACCGTCGTGCAGGTGACTGCCAACGAGGTGTGCGTCAACATCGGCTACAAGGCCGACGGCATCATCACCCGCGACGAATACTCCTCTGACAACTCGGTGGACCTGCTCAAGGAAGTCCACGAGGGCGACGAGATGGAGGTCGAGATTCTCAAGATCAACGACGGCGAGGGCAACGTGTTGCTCAGCCGCAAGAATCTTGAGGTCAAGCGCGGCTGGAAGCAGATCATGGAAGACTTTGAGGCCGGCAACCCCGTGACCGGCGTGGGCAAGCAGGTCGTTAAGGGCGGCTTGATCGCCCAGGTGTTCGGCGTGCGTGCTTTCATCCCCGCCTCGCAGGTGGACAGCCGCTATGTCGAGGACCTGAGCGAGTACATCGGCAAGGAGCTGGTGCTGAAGATCCTGGAGGTCGAGAAGCACCGTCACCGCGTCGTCGCGTCCCGCAAGGCCGTGCTGGAGGCCGAGAAGGCCCGCCTCGAGGGCGAGATTTGGGAAGCCCTCAAGGCCAAGGAAGGCGAGCGCGTCACCGGCATCGTGCGCCGCTTGACCGACTTCGGCGCTTTTGTCGAGGTGGATGGCGTGGACGGCCTGGTGCACGTGACCGACCTGGCCTGGGGCCGCGTGAAGCACCCCCGCGACATCGTAGCCATCGGCGACGAGCTTGAAGTCATCATCCTGAAGGTGGATGTGGAGCGCAAGCGCTTGAGCCTGTCCGCAAAGCAGGCGCGCCCCCGCCCCTGGGACATCGCCCCGCAGAAGTACCACGTGGGCGACATCGTCGAGGGCAAGGTCGTGCGCATCGTGAGCTTCGGCGCCTTCGTGGAGTTGGAGCCCGGCCTTGACGGCCTGGTGCACATCTCCCAGGTCGCCACCCGCCACATCGAGAAGGTTGAGGATGTGCTGCATCCCGACGACCTCGTGTGGGTCAAGATCCTCGATGTGAACCCCGATGAGAAGCGCATTTCGCTGAGCATTCGCGAGGCCTATCTGGCCGCCTCTCAGGACGAAGCCGCCGGCGACTACGCCGACGACAGCGGTCTGGCCTACTCCACCGAGGACGCCGCCGCTTATCAGGATTATCAGGACGATCAGGATCAACAGTAATCACCAAGATCGCCACGGCAGGAAGTAAGGAGAAGGGCCGCCAGATATTTCGGGCGGCCTTTTTACTAACCCACCTTGAAATACCCACGTTACATCCATATAATACCAGTAAACCCATTGGGCACAGGAGTACGCGATGTATAATCTGCTCATCGGCGGCGCTGCGGGCCAGGGCATCGACACCACGGCGGCCATACTCGAGAAGCTGCTCAAACGCTCTGGCTGCGCCGTATTCACCATGCGGGATTTCATGTCCCGCGTGCGCGGCGGCCACAACTTCACCCAGATCCGCTTTGGCGACCAACCCCTCTATGCCCACAGCGACGGGCTGGACGGCATCATTGCGCTAAACGACGAGACTGTGGCACTGCACGCCGGCCGGCTGAATGACGGTGGATTCATCCTGTGTGACACCGCCATACAGACCGACGATCCGCGGGCTCTCCGCATCGACATGAACGCCATTGCCAAGGCTGCCGGCAACGCCAGGGCCAGCGGCAGCGTGGCCGTGGGTGCGGTGCTCAAGCTCTTTGGCGTGGGGCTGGAAGCCGTGGAGGACGTGCTGCCCACGTTCGTCAAGGAGCAATATCTGCAGGCCAATCTGCAGGCGCTGCGCCAGGGCTATGACGCCATGCAGCCGCGCTTCCAGGCGCAGCCGGGCGATTTCGCCGGCACGCTGATGATGACTGGCAGCCGCGCCATGGCGCTGGGCGCCGTTGCCGCGGGGCTTAAGTTCTATTCGGCTTATCCGATGTCGCCCTCCACGACGATCATGGAAGTGCTGGCCGCGACCAGCGAGAAGACCGGCGTCGTCGTGGAACAGGCCGAGGACGAGATTGCCGCGATCAACATGGCCATCGGCGCCAGCTTTGCCGGGGCCCGGGCCATGACCGGCACCTCCGGCGGCGGCTTTTCGCTGATGGTGGAGGCGCTGGGCCTGTCGGGCATGGCGGAGATTCCGCTGGTGGTCGTGGATGTGCAGCGCCCCGGCCCGGTAACCGGCCTGCCCACCCGCACCGAGCAGAGCGACCTGAAGTTCGTGATCTCGGCGTCCCAGGGCGAGTTCCCGCGCATGGTCATCGCCGTGCGCAACCATACCGACGCCTTCTATCAGACCGCCAGGGCATTCCATCTGGCCGAAAAATATCAGATTCCCGTGATCTTGCTGAGCGACCAATACCTGGGCGACGCGTCGGCCACGGTGCCGGCCTATGATCTGGAAGCCATCCACATGGCTCAGCCGGCAACAGCCCATGAGGGCGAAGGCGAATACCTGCGCTATCGCCTCACCGACAGCGGCGTCTCGCCCAGGCTGATCCCCGGCAAGACCGAACATCTGGTGACCGCCGACAGCGACGAGCACGACGAGCGCGGCCACATCACCGAGAGCGCCGAAGTGCGCGTGGCCATGATGGACAAGCGCATACGCAAGCTGGAGGGCCTGCGCGCCGAGCTGCAGGAGCCGGACTTCCTGGGCGACGAGGCCTGCCACACGCTGCTGCTGGGTTGGGGCTCTCTGTGGGGCCCGATCAAGGAGGCCGTGGAGCTGATGGGCCCGGGCTACGGCGCGCTGGTGTTCGGCGATATTGATCCGCTGCCCACGGCGCGGCTGCTGGAGAAGGCCGCCGCTGTCCGGCGTATCGTCAATGTGGAGCAGAACGCCACCGGCCAGCTGGCCGGCCTCATACGCGAGCACACCGGCATCGCGTGCCATGGCAGCGTGATCAAATATGACGGCCGCCAGATGACCGCCGCGTTCATCGCCGACGCGGTGCGAAAGGGGGAGGGGCAATGAGCACTTTCCATGTCAATGAGACCGCCTGGTGCCCCGGCTGCGGCAATTTCGTGATACTGGATTGCCTGAAGGCCGCGCTGGAGCAGTTGGGCAAGCGCCCGCAGGATGTGCTGCTGGCCGCTGGCATCGGCCAGGCAGCCAAGACGCCGCAATATCTGAACGCCAACGCCTTCTGCGGCCTGCACGGCAGGGCACTGCCCGCGGCCATCGCCGCCAAGATCGCCAACCAGAACCTAACCGTCATTGTGGACAGCGGCGATGGCGATTCCTATGGCGAGGGCGGCAACCACTTCCTGCACAACATCCGCCGCAATGTGGATATCGCCCACTTCGTGCATGACAACCAGGTCTACGGCCTGACCAAGGGCCAGTCGTCGCCCACGTCCGACGAGGGCTTCGTGACCGATGTGCAGCCCGACGGCAACCTCAATACGCCCTTCAACCCGGTCATGCTGGCCATCGCCGCCGGCGCGGGCTTTGTGGCGCGGGGCTTCACCGGCCGCAAGGAGCAGCTCATTGACCTGATGAAGCAGGCCATACAGTTCCCCGGCTACGCGCTGGTGGACATTCTGCAGCCCTGCGTCAGCTTCAACAAGGTCAATACCTTCGCATGGTATCAGGCCCGCGTCTACGAGCTGGGCGCAGACCACGACCCCTCGGACCGCATCGCCGCCCTGCGCCGCGCCGAGGACTATTGCGACCGGATTCCGCTGGGCGTGCTGTACCGAGAAGAACGCCCGACCTTCCACCAAAAGCACCCGGCGCTGCGCGGTGGTGTGCCGCTGGTGGATAAGGTATCAGATCCAGCGGTTGTGCACAAGCTGATGGCGGATTACCGATAATACCTGTCTGCGATTAAAAGCATAACCGTAATCTATACAGTAGGAGGGTTTCTCATGGCAGTCAAGAACGTGATGACCTCGGACTTTCTGCACTCGGCCTACGGCGGCGAAAGCATGGCCCACATGCGCTACCTGATCTGGGGCGACATGGCCGTCAAGGAGGGCTTCCCCAACATCGGCAAGCTGTTCACGGCCATCGCTTGGGCGGAGCGCGTGCACGCCGGCAATCATTTCCGCGTGATCGGCGGGCAGATTGCGGACGCCACGGTGACCGCCGGCGGCGTGTTCGGCCCCTGCAAGACTGTGGACAACCTGCAGGGCGGTATCAACGGCGAGCTGCACGAGGTGGAGCAGATGTACCCGGTGTACCTAAACGCCGCCAAGTTCCAGAACGAACCCGATGCCGAGCGCTCCTTCCACTTCGCGCTGGAAGCTGAGAAAATCCACGCCAAATTGTTCAAGGACGCCCAGGACGCTGCCCGCGAAGGCCGTGACTTCCCGCTGGACGCCGTGCTGGTGTGCCCGGTATGCGGCCACACGGTGTTGGATGAAGCGCCGGACTTCTGCCCGGTGTGCGGCACCAAGAAGGATAAGTACGTAAAATTTTAACGTGCAAAACCCTTGCTTACAGATAAAGCAAAAAGCGTCCGCTGTTGGACGCTTTTTGTTTTATGTCTCTACTTCACCTTGGCCGAAACATGGACGTCAATATTGCCTCTGGTGGCGTGGGAATACGGGCAAATGGCGTGAGCTTCCTGAGCCAGCCCGTCGGCAGTGGCCTGATCCACGCCCTGAATGATGGCAACGATGTGAGCCTCCAGCTGGTTGTTGCCTGCGGCGTTGCGGCCCAGACCAATGGTGACCTGCACGTCCGGCGCGGGCACGTGCAGCTTGTGCACGCGCACCATGTGGTGCATGGCGCCGCCGAAGCATGCGGCGTAAGCCGCCGCGAAGAGCTGTTCCGGGTTGGTGCCGGGCTTGGCGTCGCCGGGCGGAACCATGTCAAATTTCAACGCGCCGTCGTCCACAGAAACCCTTCCTGACCTACCTCCGGTTGAATATGCTGTCGTCTGATAACCAACTTCCATATTAATTCTCCTTCCGTCATGTTTATTTGAAACTATTGTATGTCTTGACGGTTAAAAGATAAGCGACACCGGTTACATAGCTGGTTGACAAGCCAAAATAAAGGTGATATATTACCTAAGTAAGTAACATGTTACATATCGTCCAAAGGAGGCATGTATGAGGGAAAACAGCAGTGACCGTGATAAGCTGGCTACCAAGTCGGACCAGGAGTTCGTGTTCGGCTCGTTGTTCATGATCGCCAACCGTTTGCAGGCGATGCTGGACAAGGAATTCCAGCCTTACGGCCTCACGGCCAGGCAATGGTTCCTGTCGATCATCGTGGGCGGCCTGTTCGAGCAGCCGCCGACGCTGGGAGAAGCGGCGGCAGCGATGGGCAGCACGCATCAGAACGCAAAGCAACTGGCGCTGAAGCTTGAGGAGAAGGGGTTTCTGGAGTTTCTGGACGATGAGCGGGACGGCAGGGCCAAAAGGCTGAGGCTCACCGAAAAAAGCGGAGAGTTCTGGGCAAGCATGCAGCAAAGCAGTGAGCGCTTCATGGCGAACCTCTACAAAGGTATGAGCCCGCAGGAGATGAGTGCACTGCGGGGGATGCTGGCAACCATCGGATGGAACATCGAAGACATGGGTAAGGGACCGGACGGGGATAACAGATCATGAAGAAGACAGCCAAACTATTGTTGATCGTATTGGGCGGCGCTGTGCTGTTTGTGGCATTGGCCATCGGCGGGTTTGCACTGGTGATGTTCAACGGCATGGACGCCACACAGAGGCTTTCCATCGGCGCGGTGGACGCCTCCGGGCTGGCTGATGGCGCCTACGTGGGCGGCTATGACGCGGGCCGGTTCGCAAACCGCGTCTCTATAACGGTCTCGAACGGGAAGATCACCGGCATCGATGTGATGAAGACCGTGCAGTTTGAGCAGCCGGAGCTCACAAAGGCGTTGGTTGATCGTGTGATAACCAGCCAGAACACCGATGTGGACGTACAGAGCGGTGCCACGCTGACCAGCAAGGCGTACCTTGCATCGATAGAGGACGCTCTCGGGAAGAAATAACGGACCAGGAAGGAGAATCAAAAATGAAAACATTGATTATCTATGGCAGCACCTACGGATTCGCGGAGCAATGCGCGAAGGACCTCGCTGCGAAGCTCGGCGGCCATGCCGATGTCGTGAACGCCGGCACGGGCGCTCCTCCCTCCCTCGATAGGTACGACGCGGTCATTCTGGGTGGCTCGATCTATATGGGCCAGATACAGAAGAAGCTGAAGGAGTACATGGACAGCCATACCGCGCAACTGAAAACGAAGAAACTCGGCCTCTTTCTATGCAGCGGCCTGCCGGAGAACCTGGAACAGGTGTTCAGCCAGAACTTCCCGAGAGAGCTGCTGGACAGAGCCGCCGCCCGAGAGCATTTTGGCGGCGTGCTGGATAAATCCAAAATGAGCCTGGGGCACAGGATGATAACGAAGATGATGGAAAGCGCCGCAAAAAAGGAAGGGAAGGCCAGCCCGCAGCCCAATCCGGAGAATATAAGGAAACTTGTGGCGGCGATGATGGCTTGAGCGGCTGAGTACGGGCCGCGATGCAGTTTCGAGTTACAAAGAGCAGGCCTTTGGCCTGTTTTTTATTTCTTCAGCATGAACTCTTGTAAAAGGAATCTGCAGCTGTTAATATTGTACTGACCAGTCAGTATAAAAGAGGAGTTCGCCATGAAGGACAAAATAATCGACGCAGCTACAGAGTTGTTTTCCCGCAAGGGCTATTATGAGACCAGCATGGACGATGTGGCTCAGCAGGCTGGCGTTGCCAAAGGTTCACTGTATTATCACTTCAAAACAAAATCTCAGCTTTTTTGTGAGACAGCGCTGGCCGGGCTGCAGTTCATCACCGATCAGGTGCGTATCATCACCCGTCAGGATCGGCCGGCGATGGACATCGCGCAGCAAATCCTCGTGCTGTTTGTTGACATCTGTATGGATTATGCAGGCATGACGGACATGATCATGAACGAGATGTCAGCCGGCATCGATTCCGCCGTGCTGCAGACAGTCCGGCAAGCGAAGCGAATCCTGCTGGATGAGATCGTACAAATTCTGGACGAGGGTATCCGGGCGAACGCCATCCGCCCCTGTGACAGCCGCAGTGTGGCGGCGGCACTGATCGGCTTCGTTTACGCCTACTGCCGCCGGGCCGAGGCCCAACCCGGTAACTCACGAGAGCTGTTGACCGCTGATGTCTGCTCGGTGTTGCTGCGGGGGCTGCTGGTATAGCGGAGGAATCATGAAGCATGTCTTGAAGAACATCAGATATATGCTCAAACAGGTGCGCGGCGCTCACCGGGGGTTTTTGCCGGTATGCCTGCTGGTGCAATTGGCGGGCGTTGTATCGCCACTGACCAGCGTGCTGGGGCTCAAGGTGCTTTTTGATGCGTTGACCGGCGGCGTACAGCCCTTGACGCTGGCCGCTGTTGCGGGAGTGTATGGGCTTGTGAACGGCGGTTATGGTGTGCTGATGGCCTGGTACCAGAACAGTTATCTGCCAGTTGCCAAAGTTAAAATTCAAGGCGCCGTTTCGTCCATGCTGATGCGCAAAGCCGCGTCGCTGGATCTCGCCAACTTCGATGACGCCACATTCTACAATCGCTATACCCGGGCTATCAATGAAGCCAACACCCGGGCGGTGGATGTGGCTGAAACGGTATGCGCCATGGCGGGCAATGTCCTTTCCATTGCCGTGTTGGCAACGATGATTCTGGTTATTGAGCCGGTGGTGCTGCTGTGCTCGCTGGTCGGCGTGGCCATCTCGCTGGTGTTTGACCTGATCCGCGCTCGCATGCAGTACCGTTTCGACCTGGAGACCACGCCCTATAACCGTCGCCTGTCATACATCCAGCGTATCTTCTACGAGCCCCAGTATGCCAAGGAACTGCGATTGTTCCGCATGGGAACGCCGGGAATGCGCAAATATTTGGATGAGAACGGCCAACTGGCCGGCGTGCTGCGCAGACAGGGCAGGAAGCGTTTTGCGCTGCAAGGGGCCGAGCGGTTTGTCAATGAGGGCCTGTTTGTCGGTGTCGCGCTGATCTACCTGGGTTGGCGGGCGCTCACCGGCGCCATCGGCATTGGCAGCCTGTCGGCGATGTTCAACGCGGCCTTCCAGTTCGGCGGCCAGCTCAACAGCTTTGTGAGCAAGTTTCCAGCGCTGTATCAGCACAGCCTGTTCATCGACAACCTGTTGGCGGTGCTCAGCGCTCGCAGCGGCACGGAGCCCGGGGGGCCGCTGCTGCTGGATCCTTCCCGGCCCCACAGCATCACGCTGCAGGGTGTGAGCTTCAGCTATGGCAGCGGCAAAGCGACGCTGAGCGGAGTCTCACTCCACGTGGGCGCGGGGGAGAAAGTCGCCGTAGTGGGGTATAACGGGGCGGGCAAGAGCACGCTGGTGAAGCTGATGACGCGGTTGTATGATCCTGACGCCGGCCGCGTGCTGCTGGACGGTGTGGACATCCGGGAATACAGCGCTGAATCGCTGCGATCGGGCATGGGTGTGGTCATGCAGGATTTCCAGCATTACGCCTTTTCACTGGCGGAGAATGTCAAGCCTGGTTTTGTGCCCGGGGAGGAGACTGGCGTTCGGAACGCTTTGAAGTTTGCGGGGCTCTCCGAACGGGTGGAGAAGCTGCCCAAGGGTATCCATTCGCCGATTACCCGGGAGTTCGAATCCGACGGTGTCATGATGTCCGGCGGTGAATTCCAGAAGCTCTCCCTGGCTCGGGCCTGGGCGCAGGACGCCCATGTGCTGATACTGGATGAGCTGTCCAGCGCACTGGACCCGGTGGCAGAATATGAGCTGAACCAGGCCATCCTGCAAGCGTTGCGGGATCGGACGGTCGTGTTCATTTCCCACCGGCTGTCAGCCACCCGTATGGCGGACCGGATCTACTTGATGGAAGGTGGCCGTGTGGCAGAGGAAGGTACCCATGATCAGCTGATGCAGCGGGGCGGCAAGTATGCGCTGCTGTACCGTATGCAGGCTGAAAAATATGCCGGGTGAGACACATGCGCCTGGCGAATGTCTGCTGATGATCTTTTGGTTGTTGTCTGGCAGGTGGTATACTGGCACTGGCACGGCGCATTCGAGATGCCTGTGTACGGTACTGGAAGAGGAGCGTCAAGTATATGAGGACCATCACCGATATCTCCTACGCCCCTTACCCGGAAACCCTGTTGGATCTCTATCTGCCGGACAGCGGAACGTTTCCGGTGTTCGTGTTCTTCCACGGCGGCGGCATGGAGACCGGGGATAGAACCACAGAGCGGGATGTGTTTGAGGAGCTGGCCCGAAGCGGCATCGCCGTTGTGTCTGCCGACTACAGGATGTACCCCAGCGCCCGATACCCGCAGTTCATAGAGGACGCCGCCTCGTGTGTGCACTGGGCGGCGCGGCACATCGGCGAGTATGGAGCCTGCGAGGGGATCTATGTATCCGGCTCCTCAGCGGGGGCTTATTTGGCCATGATGCTGTGCTTCGACGGCCGGTGGCTGGGCCGGTACGGCCTGAGCAGCGCCGATCTCGCGGGCTTTGTGTTCGATTCCGGTCAGCCCACCACGCATTTCAACGTGCTGCGGGAGCGCGGGGTGGACGTAAGGCGCGTCCTGTGTGATGAGGCCGCGCCCCTGTATCACGTGGGGGAGCAGGAGAGTCTGCCCCCGCTGCTGGTGCTGGTGACCGACCGGGACATTCCCAACCGCCTGGAGCAAACACAGTTGCTGGTTTCCACGCTGGCACAGTTTGGCTTTGGAGCGGACCTGGTGACATGCCTTGTGCTGCAGGGCTATGAGCACACAGAACATCTGCACACCGTGAAGGATGGCGAAAACGTTTTTGTCAGACTCGTGCGGGAGTTTGTTGAGCGTACCGAGTCACGGAAAAGGAAGGCAGAATAAACCTACCGGCCCGGGCATTTTGCCCAGGCCGGTACAAAAACCAATAGGAACTGGTTGCTGGAATCGAGCACCGTGAACACGGCATGATCGGCAGGTTCACTAGAGCTTGACGTCTCAGTAATCCTCCCGCAGGCCAAATTCCGCCGATTCCACCCACTCGTTGGGGCGGTTCACGCGCTTAATGAGCTCGTCGAGAATCTGCTCGTGCTCCTGCTCCTGGGAGATCAGGTACGTGAACAATTGACGGTTTTCCCCGGTGGCCTGGTCCAGCAGCTGCTTGTACAGCGCGATGCTCTTTTCTTCCAGCTCGTGGGCCATGCGATAGACATCTATCTGTTCCGGGAGCTGTTTGGTCTCGTCCTGGAAGTCCTGCTTGCCGGTGAACACGTTGCGCCATTCGGGGCGGGCCGACGCCTCCAGCGTGTAGGGCTGACTCTGGGCCACCCGGCGCAGCAGAGCGGCATGCACACTCTCCTCGTCGGCCAGCAGCGTGAACACGACCTTCAGGCCGTCGCCAGAGTGCAGCGTAGCCTGCTTGCGGTAGTAAGCCTCTCCCTCGACTTCCATGTTGATGGCAAAGCTGATCAGATCCATTGCAACAGCCTCTTTTCTTTCGTTTTATGCGCTTTTGTCCTTGGGAGTATTATAAAGAAAGGTTGGAATGAATTCAAGTTACACGGGATATTCAACGCATAACAAAGAAAAAGAACCGCACTCCGGCGGTTCTTCTCAATACGGTTATGAGGATATCGGTCAACCTTGCAGTTTGCCGATGGCCAACTCCAGCCGCCGCAGGCTTTCCTCCCGCCCCAGCAGCGCCGCGACCTCGAAGGCGCCGCCCGGCGTGCTCTCGCGGCCGGAAAGAGCGATGCGCAGCGGCCAGAGCACCTGCCCGTTCTTAAGGCCCGCGGCCTCTATGTGGGCCATAACGGCGGTGTGCAGGCCGGCCTCGGTCCATTCCGTCAGGCTGGTGAGCACCGGCAGCAGCGCCTGCAGCGTAGGCAGCGCGGTCTCGGCGGTGCACTTCATCTTCTTATTCGTGTAAAGCTCGGGGCCGAAGTCCGGATAGGTCTGCAGGAAATCCACCTTAGCGGCCAGCTCACTGAGCACTTCGGCGCGGGGCTGCAGCAGCTGCGCCAGCCGGCGGGTGTCAAAGCGGCTCACGTCGATGGCTCCACTGACCCACGGCAAGATGGTGTCGTGAAACTCACTCTCTTCCATGGCGCGCAGATATTCGGCATTGAACCAGCGCAGCTTCTCGATGTCGAACAGGGCGGGGGATTTGCTAAGGCCTTCCAGGCCGAAGGCCTCCTCCAACTGCTCCCGGGTGAACATCTCCTGGGTGGTGCCTGGGTTCCATCCCAGCAGCGCGATGTAGTTCATGATGGCGTCCTTGAGGTATCCGGCGCTCAGCAAATCCTCAAAGGACGGGTCGCCCTTGCGCTTGCTGAGCTTGCGCCGCACACCTTCGGAGACGATCTCGATCAGCGGCAGATGCACATAGGTGGGGATGTTCCACCCAAAGCTGCGATAGAGATGGTTGTATTTGGGCGTGGAGCTCAAATACTCGGTGCCGCGCAGCACATGGGTGATGCCCATCAGGTGATCGTCGATGACGTTGGCGAAATTGTAGGTCGGCATACCGTCGGACTTTATGAGGATCGTGTCATCCAAAGCCGCATAGTCGGCCTCGATGTGGCCGAAGATCACATCGTCAAAGTCCGCCCGGCCCTCGGTGGGCATATTCTGGCGGATGACGTGGGGTTCGCCTGCGGCGATACGGGCCTGCACTTCCTCTTTGGGCAGGTGCAGGCAGTGTTTGTCGTATTTATAGGTCTCACCGCGAGCCTGAGCGTCGGCGCGCAGGGCGTCCAGGCGCTCCTTGGTGCAGAAGCACACGTAGGCGCCGCCGCGCTCGATCAGCTGTTCGGCGTAGGGGCGATAGAGGTGCTTGCGCTGGCTCTGAATGTAGGGGCCATAGTCGCCACCCACGTCGGGGCCTTCGTCGTACTGCAGACCCGCGGTGCCCAGCGCGCGGTAAATGGCCTCCACGGCTCCTGCGACCTCACGCTCCTGGTCGGTGTCCTCTATACGCAGGATGAACCGCCCGCCGTTTTTACGGGCGAAGAGATAGGCGTAAAGCGCCGTGCGAAAGCTGCCCAGATGCATATAGCCTGTGGGGCTGGGCGCGAATCTAGACCGTACCATTATTTATTGTCCTCCCTGTTGGATGAGGTTAGTTCTTTTTTATCTCCTTGGCCCAGCTGTCCTTGAGGCCCACGACGCGGTTGAACACCGGGCGTTCGGCCGTGGTGTCCTGGTCGCAGATGAAGTAGCCCTGGCGCAGGAACTGGAACCGGGACCCCGGCTGCACGCCGGCCACAGAGCCCTCCAGCAGCGCGTTCGGCATCACCTTGATGCTGTCGTGGTTGAGCCGGGCAGCATAGTCGTCGCCCTCGCTGTCGTTGAACAGCACGTCATACAGGCGCACCTCGGCGGGCACAGCCGTGGCGGCGTCCACCCAGTGCAGCGTGCCCTTTACCTTGCGGGCCTCGTCGCCGGATTTGCTGTCGGGGTCATAGCTGCAGCGCAGCTCCACGATCTCGCCGGCGTCGTTCTTCACGACCTCGTCGCAGCGGATGATGTAGGCGCCCTTTAAGCGCACCTCGCCGCCGGGCTTCAGGCGGAAGAACTTGTTGGGCGGATTCTCCATGAAGTCCTCGCGGTCGATATAGACCTCGCGGGAGAAGGAAAGCTCGCGGCTGCCCATCTCCTCATGGCCGGGGTGGTTCTCCAACGGCAGCATCTCGGTCTTGCCCTCGGGGTAGTTGGTCAGCACAACCTTGATCGGGTCCAGCACGGCCATGGCCCGGGGCGCTGCATCGTTGAGCTCCTCGCGGATGCAGTGTTCCAGCAGCTTGATGTCCACGGTGCTGTTGGCCTTGGCCACGCCCACGCGGTTCAGGAAGTCCTTGATGGCGCTGGCCGTATAGCCCCGGCGGCGCAGGCCGCACAGCGTGGGCATGCGCGGGTCGTCCCAGCCGGCCACCAGGCCCTCTTCCACCAGCTGGCGCAGGTAGCGCTTGCTCATCACGGTGTTGGTGATGCCCAGGCGCGCGAACTCGATCTGCCGCGGAGGCTCGGCGAAGCCGCACGCCCGCACGACCCAGTCGTACAGCGGCCGGTGGTCCTCATATTCCAGCGAACACAGCGAGTGGGTGATGCCCTCCAGCGCGTCGTCCAGCGGGTGGGAATAGTCATACATCGGGTAGATGCACCACTTGTCGCCGGTGCGGTGGTGGTTGGCGAACAGGATGCGGTACATGACCGGGTCGCGCATGTTGATGTTGGGCGAGGCCATGTCGATTTTAGCGCGCAGCGTCAGGCTGCCCTCGGCGTGTTTGCCCTCGCGCATCTCTCGGAACAGCCGCAGGCTTTCCTCCATGGGGCGGTCGCGCCAGGGGCTGTTGCGGCCTGGCTCGGTCAGCGTGCCGCGGTATTCCCGCATCTGGTCGGGGGTCAGCTCATCCACATAGGCCTTGCCCTGTTGGATCAGCTTGACCGCGTATTCATAGTTCTGTTCAAAATAATCCGAGGCGTAGTACAGACGGTCGCCCCAGTCGTAGCCCATCCAGTGGATGTCCTCGAAGATGGCATCCACGAACTCCTGGTCTTCCTTGACGGGGTTGGTGTCGTCAAAGCGCAGGTTGCACAGCCCACCGTAATTCTCGGCGATGCCGAAGTCCACCGAGAAGGCCTTCACGTGGCCGATGTGCAGATAGCCGTTGGGCTCCGGTGGGAACCGCGTGTGAATGCGGTGGGTGAACCGGCCGCTCAGGATGTCCTGGTTGATCTCTTCCTCTATGAAATTGGTCGCTTCGATGGGGGTCAGCTTGCCCGGCTCGCTCACGTTCTCACGCTCCTGTAGGTCTAGTCGGATTATATCGGTTAATATTACCATAGCGCGCAAGTTGAAACAAGCCGCCCAAAAGCGGCTTGTTCCGACGTTTTGGCGCCGTCAGTCCGGCAGGATAACCGTCGCGGCGGCATCGCCGAGGAAACCGCGGACCACTTCCCCGGCGCGCTGGTTCCATATCTGCGTATTGTCGCTGTCCGTCAACGTGGGCCGCCATTGCGCAAACAGGCTGTACTTGTTCTGCACATAGGTGTTGCCGGAGAAGATCAGCCCGCAGTCTGCGGGATTCTCATGCCCCCACGTCCCGTTGATCAGTGCATATTTGCCCAGATAGAACACATTGTTGCGGAAGAGGATGTTCGTCGCCGTGTCCGCCGGGTAGGAGAACATCAGTGTGGCGTTACCGTTGTTCACAGGCCCCTCCGTGCCCCAATCGTAGTCCGGCTCCTGATGGGACCACCCGTAGCCGGAATACAGGAAGTAGTTATCCTCCACTGTAATGTCTGAGAAGGACACCAGGCTGCTGTCTTTATTGGCTGTGGCAATAAAATCCGCGATGGAAATTGCGCCGGAACAGTCTTCCACGAGGTTACCCTTGATCACGATGTTTTTCGTGGCATGGGCTTCGCCGTCGGGGGGAGTTGCTGTCTCCGTGGTGATGGCAAGGTCATATATATTGTGAATATAGCTGTCGCGCACCGTGGCGCCGTCGGCGCCGCCGATCACGATGCCGTCACCGCCGCGAATCAGCGCTACTTGAGGCGCACCCAGGCGGCCGCCGTAGTAATCGGTCTGAGAACCACCGCAGAAGCTCACCTCGCAGTTGCTCACAATGGAGTGGCTGCTCGCCAGGATGCCGCACTCGTTGGAATACATGATGCTCAGGTTGTCCACGACGCAGTTTGTGCCGACCTGTACGAGCACCGGCCAGCCGCCGTTTGCCGGGGTGCTGGGCTTGCACATAAACTCGATGGATTCATAGACCGTTCCCGGGTTGCCGGCGTCGCAGCGTAGATACAACGGGCCTTCGCGGTCCAGCTCGCACGTGGCCTGCTGCGGCGTCAGCCCCGTAAAGTCTGGCAGACTGCTGAAGTGCAGATCGGGCATACTGCGCACATCGTCCAGGCCAAAGGGCACACTGTGGTCCGTAACCTGTACGTATTGCGTGCCATCCCATAGGGCGGTCTGGCGCAGCGCCACACGCGCGTTGTCGTCAAATACGATGCCGGCGACGTCGTACATAACCTTGTAGTAGACCCAGATGTTGGTTGTGCCCTCCAGCAGCGTCCACTTGGCCGGATCGACGCCGTTCTCCTGGGAGCCGTAGATCTTGGGCTTGGGGCCTGTACCGTAGGCAGAATACGTGATGCCATCGGGCCGGTACTTGAATACGCCGCGATAAATTCCGCCGCGTTCGAAGAGCACGCCATCGCCGGGCTGCAGGTTTTGCAGGTTCATTCGCGCGATGGTCGCCCAAGCGGTGTCAGGCGTCAGGCCGTCCTTCAAGTCGTTGCCGCTGTTGGACACATAGTACGTCGTACCGCTGATACTGTACTCCGACGGGCTGTTCAGGATCGCTTGCTTCCGCGTGTCGGCCTGGGCCAGAAAATCGGCGTCCCATTGGGTCGGGTTACGCTCTTGGGGCTGTGCCAGGCTCTCGTAGAAGCGCAGCACCGAATGCACGGCGTCCCGCCGCGTGAAATCGCCCACCGGATTCATCGTGTTGTGTTCGGCGTCGTAATCGAAGACGAGCTTGTCATTCTCCTTGGACAATATGTCCATGCTGAAGAAATAGGCGGCCGTCATGTGGTCATTCCACTCCTGGTTGCTATAGGTAACCTTTTGGCCCTCAACACTCCAATCGGGGAACAGCGGATAATTCCAGCGGAAATCGCCCCAAGGCGCACCAATTGTCTCGTTGAGCTTCCACCAATCGCCACTGCCGCTGTCAACGCCCAGCGTCTTCGCGCCGTAGAACAGCGCCAGCATGCCGTCCTGGCGCTGCATGGGTGTGTCGGAGGCCAGCGCCAGCTCGGCGGTTGTCTGCCATTGGACAGCGTAGGCGTCGCCCTTGAGCGAGAGCATGCTGCCGACCATCGTACAGTACTGTCCGTAAGTGATCGTATCGTCCCAGTTGCCCTGTATGGTTGCAGGAACGATGCCGTAGCTCATCGCGGTCTGTATTTCTCCATCAATGCCCACCGACGGATCGGGCGTAGGCGTCGGCGTAGGTGTAGGCGTCGGCGTAGGTGTAGGGGTAGGTGTAGGTGTAGGGGTAGGTGTGGGGGTGGGTAGCGCAAGAGTCCTGGCTGTGCCATAGGCGCTTTTGGCTCCTTCGCCGGCGGCATTGACGGCGCTCACCTTATAACAATAGGCCGTGTCGGCGGTCAGACCGGCGTTGATGTAATTCGGCCAAGTAGATGCGACAGCCTCGGCGATCTTGGTATAGGTACCCGTTGAGCTTGCCGAGCGGTAGATATAGTATTTCGTGGCTCCTGATACGGCGGACCATGTCAACTTGATGCTGTTGATGCTCTGGGCACTCGCCTTCAGACCGGAGGGTGCGGCAGGCCGGACCAATGTCTTAGCATAGGCTGCTGCACTCTGTGCGCTCGCCCCACCGGCGTTTACCGCCGAAATCTTGTAATAGTAGGTTGCCCCTTCGGTTAAGCTCGTGCTCGTGTAATTCGGCGAGGCGGATGAGGCAACTTCAGCGATCTTGGCATATGTACCTGTAGAGGCCGACGAGCGGTAGATATAGTACTTCGTAGCCCCAGACACGGCGTTCCATGTCAGCTTGATGCTGCTGATGCTCTGGGCACTCGCCTTCAGGCCGATGGGCACTGCAGGCCGGACCAGTGTCTTGGCATAGGCTGCCGCGCTTTGGGCGCTTGCCCCACCGGCATTGATTGCAGAAACCTTGTAATAGTAGGTTTTGCCCTCGGCCAGTCCTGTGTTCGCGTAGTTCGGCGAGGTGGAGGAGGCAATCTCAGCGATCTTGGTATAGGTTCCAGTGGAGGTCGCCGAACGGTAAATGTAGTATTTTGTGATCCCTGAAACGGCGTTCCACGTCAACTTGATGCTGCTGATGCTCAGAGCTGTGGCCTTGAGGCCGGTGGGCGCTGCAGGCCGTTTCAGTGTCGCGGCAGACGCGGCCGCGCTCTGTGTGCTTGCTCCGCCGGTGTTGATTGCCGAAACCCTGTAGTAATAGGTTGCTCCTTCGGCCAGGCCCGTGTTCGTGTAGTTCGGAGCTGCAGATGAGGCAACCTCAGCGATCTTGGTATAGGTTCCTGTGGAGGTCGCCGAACGGTAGATGTAGTATTTCGTAGCCCCGGAAACGGCGTTCCACATCAACTTGATGCTGCTGACGCTCAGGGCTGTTGCCTTGAGACCTGTGGGCACGGCGGGCCGGGCAAGCGTCCTTGCATATGCGGCCACGCTTTGTGTGCTCAGCCCTCCGGCATTCACCGCAGAGACCCTGTAATAATAGGGCTTGCCTTCAGCCAAGCCCGTGCTCGTATAGCTGGGAGAGCCGGATGCGGCGGCTTCACCGATCTTGTAATAAGTCCCCGTGGAGGTTGTGGAGCGATAGACGCAGTACTTTGTCGCGCCGGAAACAGCGCTCCACGTGAGCTTGATGCTGCTGATGCTCAGGGCCGTGGCCTTGAGGCCGGTGGGTGCTGCAGGCCGGGCCAGCGTCCTTGCATATGCGGCCACGCTTTGGGTGCTCAGCCCGCCGGCATTCACCGCAGAAACCCTGTAATAATAGGGCTTGCCTTCAGCCAGGCCCGTGCTCGTATAGCTGGGAGAGCCGGATGCGGCGGCTTCACCGATTTTGTAATAGGTCCCCGTGGAGGTTGTGGAGCGATAGACGCAGTACTTTGTCGCGCCAGAAACGGCGCTCCACGTGAGCTTGATGCTGCTGATGCTCAGGGCGGTTGCCTTCAAGCCGGAGGGCGCCCCTGTGCGCGTTCGGGCGGACGCGGCGGAGCTGTAGACACCCTCGCCCCTGCCGTCGACCGCACGGATTTTGTAGTAGTATACCGTGTTGGCCGCAAGGCCTCCGTTGCTGTAGGATCGTGTTGTAACCGACGCGACCTTTTTGTAGGCGCCCGCCGCGGATGTGGACCGGTAGACCGTGTAACTCTTGGCGCCGGTTACAGCATTCCAGGTAATCTGAACCTGCGTGCTGCTGACAGAGGCAGCCTTGACGCCGGCGGGCGCTGGCATTCCCGCCGTGGTTTTTGCGCTGACGGTTGTGGAAAAGGCAGAAGGGGACCCGGCCGCGGGTACCGCCCGCACCTTATAGAAATAGGTTGTGGAGGGTGAAAGAGCGGTTGGTGTGTACGATGCTGCCGTAACGGACGCGGCCAGCGCCATGGAGGAAGTGTTGGTCCCCATATAGACTTCATATTTCTTGGCACCGGATACAACGCTCCACGACAGCTTTACGCTGCTGCTGCCCAGAACGGACGCCTTCAATCCCTTGGGCGCAGCAGCGGCGGCATGGGCCGTAGGCTCAGCGAAGGCAGAGAAAACGAGCAGGCAACACAACCAACATAGAAGGATTGCCAGCAGCCTATGGCTTTTCATGCTACACCTCAAGATATGGATGTTGATATTTTCACGAATTCTTAATGATAGTAAATGGTATTGTATTAGTTTAGCACAAATCATTATCAGATTAAAGACGGGAACATAGTCTAAGCATATTATATACATACTATATACATGCGACCTAAGCACAATGAGAGAGTACGATGCCCGTGCATCGGCAGACTTCATCTTCACGCGCTTGACGGAACCTTGTGACAAGTTTATGATAACCACAATATATAGATAGTATGGCAAAGAATATCCGGAAAGCAATCCGTGAAGACATCCAAGAGGCGACCATGAGCACCTATCATCTGGGGCTGGACATCGGCTCCACGACCATAAAGGCTGTATTGCTGAACAGCAGCCTGCAGCCTGTGTTTGAGCGCTACCGCAGGCATTTTTCCGACACCCGCAACACGCTCATCGAACTGGTGGGCGAGGCTGCCAGGCTGTTTGCCGGCAGCGCTGTCACAGCGCGTTTTACCGGCTCCGGCGGCCTGACCATCGCCGAGACGCTGGGCCTGCCCTTCACCCAGGAGGTTATCGCCAGCACCGCCGCCGTCAAAAGGCTGATCCCCCAGGCAGACGTGGCCATCGAGCTGGGCGGAGAGGACGCCAAGATCACCTACTTCCAGGGTACCGTGGAGCAGCGCATGAACGGCATCTGCGCCGGCGGCACCGGCAGCTTCATCGATCAGATGGCCTCGCTGCTCAACACCGACGCCGGCGGCCTGGACGTGCTGGCCCGCGGCTCCAAGGTCATTTATTCCATCGCGTCGCGCTGCGGCGTATTCGCCAAATCTGATATACAGTCGCTGCTCAACGAAGGCGCAAGCGCCGCGGACATCGCGGCCTCGGTGTTCCAGTCGGTGGTCAACCAGACCATCAGCGGCCTGGCTTGCGGCAAGCCCATCCGCGGCGTTGTGGCCTTTTTGGGCGGCCCGCTGCACTTCCTGGGCGAGCTTCGCCACCGCTTCGAGGAAACGCTGCACCTGACGCCCGAGCGGGCCATCCATCCCGAGGGCAGCCATCTGTTTGCCGCCCACGGCGCCGCGCTGGAAAGCGTGCAGGATGACGTGACGGCACTGGATGCGCTGCAGCGACGCCTGGAGCGCCTGCGCGCCGTGGTCAGCCATGAGATCGACCGCTTGCCGGCGCTTTTCGCCAATCAGCAGGAATATGACGCCTTCCGGGCCCGCCACGAGGCCGCGCGGGCGCCGGCCGCGCAACTCTCGGGCTACAGCGGCCCGTGCTTTCTGGGCATCGATGCAGGCAGCACGACCACCAAACTGGCGCTGATTGCCCCCGACGGCAGCCTGCTGCACAGCCGTTATGGCAGCAACCAAGGCCGCCCGCTGGAGCTGGTGCGCGGCTACTTGCAGGAGCTCTACGGCCTGCTGCCTCCCGGCGCGTTCATTGCCCGCTCCTGTGTGACCGGCTACGGCGAGGGTCTGCTCAAAGCCGCGCTGCATGTGGATGAAGGCGAAATAGAGACCGTGGCTCACTACAAGGCCGCCGCCCGGTTCGACCCCGATGTGGACTTCATTTTGGACATTGGCGGACAGGACATGAAGTGCCTGCGCATCCGCGACGGCGTCATCGACAGCATACTGCTCAACGAGGCGTGCTCGTCGGGCTGCGGCTCCTTCATCGAGACCTTCGCCAAATCGCTGAACCTGACCGTGGATCAGTTCGCCCAAGAGGCGCTCTTTGCCCAGAGCCCCATCGACCTGGGCAGCCGCTGCACGGTGTTCATGAATTCCCGCGTGAAGCAGGCCCAGAAGGAAGGGGCCACCGTGGGCGACATCTCCGCGGGCCTGGCTTATTCGGTCATCAAGAACGCGCTCAACAAGGTCATCAAGCTGCGCAGCCCCGAGGATATGGGCCGTCATGTCGTGGTACAGGGCGGCACCTTCGCCAACGCGGCGGTGCTGCGGGCGCTGGAGCTCATCGCCGGCCGCCAGGTCATCCGCGCCGACATCGCCGCGCTGATGGGCGCCTACGGTGCTGCTCTGCTGGCCGCCGACCGCTGGGATGGCCAGGCCACCGCGCTGCTGGGCAGCCGGGAGCTGGAGACCTTCCAGCACCGCACGTCGCTGAGCCGCTGCGGCCTGTGCGAGAACAAATGCCTGCTGACGGTCAGCCGTTTTGAGGACGGCGCCGCCTTTGTGAGCGGCAACCGCTGCGAGCGCGGCGGCGGCAAGGGCGGGCGCAAGAGCGATCTGCCCAACCTGTATGAGGACAAACTCAAGCGATTCCTTGGCTATGAACCGCTGCCGGAAGGCCAGGCGCCGCTGGGCGTCATCGGCATTCCCCGGGTGCTCAACATCTACGAGAACTATCCCTACTGGTTCACGTTCCTGACGGCCATCGGCTACAGCGTCCGGCTTTCGCCGCCGTCGAGCAAGCATCTTTATGAGCTGGGCATGGAGACCATCCCCAGCGAATCGGCATGCTACCCGGCCAAGCTGGCCCACGGCCACGTCATGAGCCTTATTGGGTCCGGCGTCAAGACCGTGTTCTACCCCAGCGTAGCCTATGAGACCAAGGAGGACGAAGGGGCCAACAATTGCTTCAACTGCCCCATCGTCACGAGCTATCCCGAGAACATCCGCAACAACATGGAGGTGTTCCGCGAGCAGGGCGTGACCTTCCTGAACCCCTTCCTGTCGCTCAGCGACCCGCGCAAGCTGGGCCTGCGGCTGGCGGAGGAGTTCGCCTTCACCGGCGTATCACGCCGAACCATGCTGCGGGCCGCCGACGCCGCCTGGCGGGAGCTCCAAAGCGCCCGCGCCGACATCCGCCGCCGCGGTGAGCAGGTGCTCTCGGAGCTGGACCGCACCGGCGGCCGGGGCATCGTGTTGGCCGGCCGGCCTTATCACATCGATCCGGAAATACACCACGGCATACCGGAGCTCCTGAACAGCTACGGCTTTGCCGTGCTCAGCGAGGATTCCATCGCCCACCTGGGCCATGTGCAGCGGCCGCTGCAAGTCGTGGATCAGTGGGCCTATCACACGCGGCTGTATCGCGCCGCCGAAGTCGTCAAGACCCGGCCCAACCTGGAGCTGGTGCAGCTGAATTCCTTCGGCTGCGGGCTGGACGCCATCACGACTGACGAAGTGCAGCGCATCGTACACGGCCACAACCGCGTTTATACGGTGCTCAAGATCGACGAAATCAACAACCTGGGCAACGTGCGCATCCGCCTGCGGTCGCTGATGGCCGCCATGGAGGAGCGCCAGCGCGCCGGCATCGGCCCGCGGGCTGTGGATGCGCCTCTGAGCCGCGTGGAATTCACGAAGGCCATGCGCAAGCGCCATACGATCTTAAGCCCCCAGATGTCGCCGATCCATTTCGAACTGCTGGAGGCTGCCTTCCGCTACGGCGGCTACAATCTGGAGATTCTGCCCCATGATGACCGCGAGCTCATAAACGAAGGCCTAAAATACGTCAACAATGACGCTTGCTATCCTTCGCTGCTGGTCGTGGGCCAGATCATGCATGCGCTGAAGTCCGGCAAGTATGACCTGGACAACGTGAGCGTGATCATCACGCAGACCGGCGGCGGTTGCCGCGCCACAAACTATATCACCTTCATCCGCAAGGCGCTGCGCAGCGCGGGCTATGGGCATATCCCGGTTATTTCATTGAACGCCGCCGGCCTGGAGCGAAACTCCGGCATGGTATACACCTACGGCCTGGCCAAGCGGGCCATGATGGCGCTGGCATATGGCGACGTGTTCATGCGGGTGCTGTACCGCGTGCGTCCCTACGAGAGGTTCCCCGGCTCGGCCAATGCGCTGTGGCGCCACTGGGCGGCCAAGGCGTCGGATTCCCTGCGGCGAGCCTCCATGGTCGAATACCGGCGCAATCTGCGCGCCATCGTCACTGATTTCGATTCGCTGGAGATTGTGGAAAAGCTCAAGCCCCGGGTGGGCGTCGTGGGAGAGATCCTCGTGAAGTTCCATCCGCTGGCCAACAACAACATCGTGGACGTGCTGGAGGCCGAGGGCGCCGAAGCCGTGGTGCCGGACCTCATGGACTTCATGATGTACAGCTCTTATAACAGCAACTATAAGCACCGCTATCTGGCCGGAGAGCTGCGCGGCAAGGTGTTGGCAAACATCGGCATCTGGTATATGGAGCATATGCGCGCCGCCGCCGTGGCGGCGCTCAAATCCAGCCGCCGTTTCACCGCACCCCACCCTGTGGCCCGCATGGCCGCGCTGGCGCAAGAGGTCACGTCGCTGGGCAACCAGACCGGTGAAGGATGGCTTTTGACAGCCGAGATGCTGGAATTGCTGCACAGCGGCGTGGGCAACATCGCGTGCCTACAGCCTTTCGGGTGCCTTCCCAACCACATCACCGGCAAGGGTGTCTTGAAGGAACTGCGACGCCTGCACCCCGAGGCCAACGTGACCGCAATCGACTATGACCCCGGCGCCAGCGAGGTCAACCAGCTCAACCGCATCAAGCTTATGCTTGCCATCGCCAGCCAGCGCCTGCGCCCGAGTGCGCCTCCCGAGGCTGCTGGCCCCGCGGAGCAAATTCAGAAAGAATCGGTCTGACAAAAATCGCATTCTATCCAATCGCTCACTCGGCGCCGCTGTATCAAGCGCGAAACTCCGGTTTCGCGCTTTCATTTTATCCAGGATAACGCGCAAAATAGCCCATGAACATGGCGTACAAACCGTCACTGGATGCCAATACCAACATTGCCAATGCTTATAACACGCCCAATTTATTTCCATGAGTATTCAAAGGATGTGGGGTTACATTAATAGCAGAATCACGTAAGGAGGTGAATCAAATGGCAAGGAGCAACAGAAAGCTCGTCCCGCAGGCCAGCCAGGCTCTGGACAACATGAAGTATGAGGTGGCGACGTCCTTTGGCATCAACCTCAAGAACGGCTACAACGGCGACCTGACGAGCG
>JAEZSC010000134.1 GCA_023422005.1 Bacillota bacterium
GACCTCGTTCCTCCAGCCTGCCGGCCACAACGGCAATTTTGGATGTGCCGATGTCGATGGCGGCTGCCGATTTCATCATGCGCGTTCCTTCCCGACCAGCGCTCAAGCTCGGATATGAAAAGTCACATTAATACTAACATAAAAAGCGGAAATAAGGAACAGCTATTTGTGATTTTCCCACTCTCTCGGGCCTTTCAACGGCTTTTCCGAACGAAATGGCGGCGAATGCCGGCAAAATTGGAAAAGATACCCCAGCCAAAGTAGACGATGGCCGCCTGATACACGGGTACAGCCAGCCGGTCGCCCAGCACGCACAACGCCAGCGCCAGCGCCATGTTGCCAACCAGCCCCAGCGTGAAGCCGCCGGCGGTAAAGGTGCCCTCCAGATGATCATTGATGGCGCCGAACAACGCATGAACGATGACCAGCATGGCCACGGCGGCATACATTGACCAGCCCGCCGGTATGCCAACATGCAGCCACATACCCGCCGCCAAGCCGATAAAAAGGCCGATGAGCGCCAGAAGCAGTGCGCGCAATGCGTTCATCGGTCGTGGGACGCGCGCCGGGCCGCGTCAGTGGTCTTGCTGCCTGGGATCATGATGTCCTCCTGTTTCTCGACGGTGAAAACCACGCCGAACACTTGCAGTTCCTGATAGATATCCACAGGCCTGCCGTTGTCTCCCTTTAGGATGGCGGCATACAGGCGATCGCCGTCACCGATGGCGCTGATGACGAAGGGCGGCGTGAGCGAGATGTCGCGCACGTAAATGGCCGGCCCCGCGCAGTGGATGGCCGTGCCTTCCACCATGCGCACGCCGTTGATGGATACCGCCTCGGCTCCGGCCTCCTTGAGCAGGTTGACGACCCGAAGCACATCGCGGTCATGCACCAGGAACCAGTTGATGTCATAGAAGGAGCCGGCTTCCTGAATGCGCTCTCTGGGCGCGTCCGCCAGGCGCACCACGACGCCGGGGCCGTGCAGCGCCGTTTCGCCTGCCATGCGGTCGGTCTGATCCAGCTCGCCCTGCAGCGCGGCGGCGTTGGCTTGCTGCTCGCCCAAGGCAGACTGCATGGCGTGTATGTCCTGCTGCAGCGCGTCTGCCTGTGCTTGAAGCGCCGAGACGTCGTCATCCAGAGCCCGGATGGCGTCGAAGTCTTGAATGGTCTGCTCCAGCGGCGTGGCCGCCCGGGCGTCCGGGGAGCCAGTCATCACCAGCAGCGCTGAGAGCAGCGCGCAGCCCGCCAGCATCGCCGGCGCAAATCCTGCGGGCGATCTCACGGCTGGGCCACCGGCTGGGCATAACGATAATCCATGGTTCCTTCATATGCGCCAACGGTAAGCGTTTCCTGCCGCTCTGTTTTGACGTTATAAAACTCCTCAAAGGATTCCAGCACGCCTCCATAGAGCTCCAGCGCCGTTTGCAGCGTTCGCGGGTCGCCAATGGCCTTCACTTCATAGGGCATGTCCGTGGCCACATGGTTGATGTTGATGTGGTCGCCGGCCAGCCGGATGGCGCTCTGGGCCACCAGGCGGTGGCCGTTGATGGAGATGGCCTCGGCCCCGGCGGCGTACAGCTCGTTGACCAGCGAGAGCATCTCGGTATCGGTGATGTCCTTGATGATCCTCGTACGGCCGTTTTCCTCGTAGGTACGGGGGTTGATCGTCAGCAGGATACCTGGGCCGGTTAAATCGGTAAGCCCGGCATCCTGACGGGCCCGGGCGATGCTGTTGCGAAGCTCCTGCAGGGCGGCCTCCCCCTGGGCTTGATCGGCCTTGAGCCCATTCAACTCGGCCTGCATCGAGGCAAGCCGGCCGGCCAGCTCCGCCTTCTGCTCGCGCAGTTCGTCCATCTGCGTTTCCATGGCGGCGCTGCGGTCCGGCGACACGACGCCGCCGGCCAGCGACACGTTTTTCAGCTGCATCGCGGCCAGCAGGCCCAGCAGCGCGCCCGCGCACAGGATGGCCAGCAGTCTGCCCAAGGTTTTACCCATCAATCATTGTGCCTTTCATGCCTCGTCTTCGTCGCCGGCGGAATCCTCTTCATCGCCCTGCGAATCGTCGGAATTGTACCGGTCCTGATCGTCCGATTGCTCTCCTTCGCCGGAATCCCCGCTGTCCGATGGCGCATACACCGGCCCCTTGCCACCGGTCAGGTAGAGCACACCCTTTGTGTGGCCGGCGCTGTTGAGCTCCGGCAGCGCGGCGGACAGCCACGTGGCCTTGGTTTGCATGTCGGTGGGTTTGCCCAGCTCCACGACCATGCCGTCGCGGGTCAGCAGGTTCACGTTGAGCAGGTCGCGGAAATCCGCCTGAGCGATCAGCTTGAGCGCCTGCTGG
Source organism: Bacillota bacterium (assembly GCA_023422005.1). Lineage (GTDB taxonomy): Bacteria > Bacillota > Clostridia > Christensenellales > UMGS416 > JAEYRA01. Next base: position 2,342 of record JAEZSC010000134.1, read on the forward strand.
CCCTGCAGCGCGCTCAACACCGTCTCCATGGCTTCCATGGCGCTCTCATCGTAGCCCTGTACCGGTTTGCCCTTCTCGCTGTGCTTCACGCTGACGCCCTCGATCAGGGGATATTGACCCGCCGGCAGCTGATCCACGATGTCCAGCACACAACCCTTTTCATCGATGATGACAAAACGGCCCATGTAGGAGATTGCGCCGTGGGGTATCCGCTGCGTGATGTCCAGCACTATCTTGTCCGGATACACCCGCGTGATATGCTCCACTTCCAGCAAACCGTTGCTCTCGATAGCTTCGCGCACAGCTGCGCTGTCGAGCTTGAAGATGCTGTCTCCCAGCCGTATGCCGGAAAGCGCAACGACGTCCTTGGCGGAGATGGTCTCGTTGCCGTTGACCTCCACATCGTGTATCTGGAAGATGTTCATGCCCAGCACCACGGCCAGCGCCAGCAGCGCCAGCAGCGCGAACAGCACCGGCAGGCCATAATGCCCGGTGGGCTGGCCGCGGTGCTCCCGCCTGTTCTTGGGCTGCTCCCGCTCCTCCGGCTGGCGTTGCCCGCGCCGAGCTTCATCGGCGCGCCCGGCCTTGCGGCGCTTGCGGTAACGCTTCAAGTCCTCGATGTTGACAACCTTATCGTCCCTCTCCGCGCTTCTGGCGGCCTGCTGCCTCATCTGTACGCTCCTCATCCTCTGTATTGAGATACCAATGAAATCTTGCGGCCTTTTCATGGGTATCTCGCGGAAACTCGGCATCAACGGCCGGGTTGCTTTGCCTAGCAGGAGCCGCAGGCTCCCGCCAGGCCGGGTATCCGCTTGCTCCACCGACAAACTGCACAGTGGAAGTGCAATGTTGATTCAGTGGAGCAAACAGCTCAAACCCTCATGATATCCGCCCCCAGCGCCGAGAGATCCCGGTCCAGGGCTTCGTACCCTCTGTCTATATATCGTATGGCGTCCACTCTTGTTAAGCCATCGGCCACAAGCCCTGCCAGCACCAGAGCCGCGCCCGCCCGCAGATCTCCGGCGCTCACGCTGGCTCCCGTGAGCCTCTCCACGCCGTGCACGATGGCCATGCGGTCCCGCACGGTCACGTCGGCGCCCATGCGCATGAGCTCGCCGGCGTGGCGGAATCGGTTCTCAAAAACATTCTCCACGACGACGGTGGTTCCTTCCGAAATTGCCGACAGCGCGAAGAACTGCGCCTGCATGTCCGTGGGAAAGCCCGGATAGGGCATGGTCTCCAGGCGCTTTACTGCCAGTGGGCGCTGGGCGCAGCGCAGCCGCAGCCAGCCCGGCCCTTCGTTTATGCTGCAGCCGGCCTCCTGCAGCTTGCTAATCACCGGCATCAGGTGCTCAGAGCGCACATCGGTCAACTCCACATCGCCCTGGGTCATGGCAGCCGCAGCCAGGTAAGTGCCCGCCACGATGCGGTCCGGCGGTATCGTAAACTCCGCCCCGTGCAGTTCCTTTACACCGTTGACTTCTATGACGCTGGTGCCCGCGCCCATCACCTGACCACCCAAGGCGTTGATGAAGTCCTGAAGTGCCTCGATCTCCGGCTCCCGGGCCGCGTTGCGGATCACAGTGCGGCCCTCGGCCTTCACGGCGGCCATCATCAGGTTCTCCGTGGCGCCAACGCTGGGGTAATCCAGACTGACCATGGTCCCCATCAGGTGTGATGGCCGACACACGATGTAGCCGTGGGCCTCCTCTATACCGGCGTTGAGCGCCCGCAGACCCTTAAGGTGCAAATCGATGGGCCGCAGGCCAATCTCGCAGCCGCCGGGATAAGTGAACAGCGCACGGCCGAACCGCCCCAAAATGGGCCCTAACAGAAAGATCGACGAGCGCAGCTCCCGGGAGAGATGCTCGGGCATCTCCCAAAGGCGGGCGCCCTGGGCGCACAGGCGTACGTCGTTGCCCTCGGTGTGGGTTTCGCAACCCAAATGCTGCAGGATACGCAGCATGTTTTCCACATCGATCAGACGTGGAACGTTATGTAGCACGATCTCTTTGTCGGACAGCAAAACCGCCGCCAGTATGGGCAGCACAGCGTTCTTGCTGCCGCTCACCTTCAGGCTGCCGGTGAGCTGCCTGCCACCCCGCACCAAAAAGCTGCCGGACATGGCACACCTCCCGCATTCTCCAAACTAATGGCATCATATGCGGGAGGGATATACGGGGTGAAAATCGGGATATCTCGTTGTCCTTTCGCCTTCGACGCTGTTGCGTCTCGGCGATTTAGACGACTTGTCCCTGTTGTGTCCTATCGCCCGCCGCGCAGGTCGCCGGGTGTTACCCTCAGCTTTACGCAGGGTCGGCTTTAGCCGATACGAGAGTAAAGCTGAGCAGTGCTTGCACTGCGGCGGGCGATCTCTCAGCTGGTTCGGCTCATGCTCTTTATTCAAAGACGAATTTGCCTGCGGGCAGGTTTTTTGCTCGTCTTATACTGATTATTTGCTTCCTCCGCCGAATGAATCGGCGATCGGATACATTCGTCATTCCTTATGCTATGTTTTAACTGAACTTCGGCTCACGTTGAGCAGCACGCCCACCGCCGCCATAAAGACGATCAGCGATGTGTTTCCGGCGCTGATGAAGGGCAGCGGAACGCCGGTGGGCGGCATTGTGGACGTTACAACCAGCAGGTTGATTAAAAACTGTATGCCAATGAGCGCCGTAATGCCGGCGGCCAGCATCATGCCGTATTCATCCAGAGCCTTGGCCGCCACGAGCATGCCCCGCCACAGCAGCACCCAGAAGGCCAGCACCAACGCGCACATGCCCAGAAAGCCCAGTTCCTCGCCGATGATGGACAGTATGAAGTCGCTGTACATATAGGGCAGATACAGCAGCTTCTGCCGGCTGTTGCCCAACCCCACGCCGAAGATGCCGCCATTGCCCAGCGCGTAGAGGGACTGCACCAGCTGGTATCCCTCGTCGTTGGTATTGCCGCCCACATAATTCCAGGGGTTCATAAACACGATCAGGCGCGTCATGCGGTAGGCTTCTATCAGCGTGAACACCACGCCGAAAACGATCGTGACGCCCAGCATGATCAGCAAAGGCTTCAAACGCACGCCCGCCACCAGCATCATGACCAGAGCCACCAGCAGCGTGCTGCCGGCCATGGAAAGGTTTTTGCCCGCCAGGATCAGCCCGCTTATGCCACCGGCCACAAGGAGCGGCATGCCCAGCCCCTCGGTGAAGACGACCTTGAGTTTGTCGCTTCGCATCTGCTCGCTGTGTTTGGGCGTCCACCAGGCGATAAAGAACACGACGGCCAAACGCCCAAGCTCCGAGGGCTGGAAGCTGAAGCCGCCGATGTTCAGAAAGCGATTGACGTTGTTCTTGCGGTCGGCAAACAGAACGACGATCAAAAGCACGACGCTCAGCAGCACCAGGAAATACGGCACAATGGGCCTGTTGTAGACGCGGTAGGCCATGACACTGGCCACAAGCATCACAACAACGCCCACGCCGGCGCCCAGCAGCTGCTTGGTCAAGTAGAAGGTGCTGCCGCCTTTGTTCTGCTGCGCTTCATAATAACTGGCCGAGAACACCATGACCAGCCCGAACAGCGTCAGCAGAATCGTGACGGTCAGGATCGCGAAATCCAGTTTTCCCAGCCTG
>JAEZSC010000014.1 GCA_023422005.1 Bacillota bacterium
AAAAAGGAGGACCCCCCATGAAGAGCAAGTTGCTCGTTCTGCTGGTGGTCGGCATGATGATTGCATCATTGACCGCCTGCGGAACCCCTGCCAACCCGGCCTCGTCCGCTGCGGCCACCACCGCCGCTCCCGAAGCCACCCCCTCTGCTGAGGCTCCCACCGACGCGGCTGAGCCCTCTGCCGCCCCCGCAGCCGAAGCCATCTCTTATTCCTTCCTGATGTGCTGGAACGGCGGCGCCGCCTCTTTCCCGGACGGCTGGGAGCAAGGCCCTGTTGCCAAGGCTCTGGCCGAGAAGACCGGCGTGACGCTCAAGGTTGAGACGATCACGAGCTCCGAGCGCGAAAAGCTCGCCACTGTGTTTGCCAGCGGCGATCTGCCCGACATCTCCAACGCTCCCCACTGGAGCACCGATCCCGGCGGCGAAGGCGAACTGATCAAGAACGCCGGCGTTCAGGAGCTCCTGCTGCCCCTGAAGTCCTATCTGGACAGCGGCAAGTATCCCAACATCAACCGCCTGTATGAAGTGGGCGTCATCTCCCAGAAGTACCTGGACAAGGACATCAACCATCCTGAGTACAATGGCGAGATCTATGTCATCCCCACGCAGACCGGCCGCGGCAAGGAAGATGTCCGCGACTGGGCCTACAACCTGTTCGCCCGCAAGGACATCCTGGACAAGCTGGGCATCACCCCGGAATCCGTGACGACCCAGGACGCCATTTATGACCTTCTCAAGAAGATCAAGGAAGGCGACTTCAAGGACATCAACGACAAGCCCGTCATCCCCGGCAGCACCTGGCACAACGGCTGGGACTATGGCCAATTCCTCAAGGGCTTCAACCACGGCGGCGTGACCGGTTGGGCCAAGCAGGCCGATGGCACCATCGTCAACGAAATCTTCACTGAGACCTATGTGGACAAGGCCCTCTACATGCGCAAGCTGGTAGCCGAAGGCCTGATGGACGCCGAGTGCTTCACCCAGACCGACACGCAGGCCAAGGAAAAGATGGTAACCGGCCGCGTCGCGCTGTTCGGCTGCCACTATCCCAACCAGTTTGGTTTCTTCCAGAGCACCCTGTACACCACCAACCCCGAGATGACCTACGTGCCCCTGGGCCCGATCCTGGATAAGCAGGGCGGCATCCCCTCTCAGGTGGAGCGCATCGGCCGCACCGGCTCCCCGGTCCTGATCTTCTCCAAGCAGATCAAGAACCCCGAGCGCGCCATGGCCTACATTGACTACATCAACTCCGACGAAGGCCTGATCCTGACCAAGTTTGGTATCGAAGGCCAGACCTACACAGTGGATAACGGCGTACCCAAGTACACCGAAGATGCCAACAAGACCCGCACCGGCGACAGCACCACCTGGAACCTGATGGGCTTCGGCGTTGGCGGCCAGTTCATCGGCGCCGACCCGAGCTTCAGCAAGGGCTGGGACGCTGACTACAACGAGGCTGGTTATGTGAAGGCCCGTGAGATCAACCCCCTGAAGTTCATCGACTACAAGACCGTTGACGACGTGGTGGACACCTGGTCCGGCAAGAAGGCTTATGACGAGAAGATGTCCACGATCAACATCGGCGACGAGCTCAAGAAGGCCTACCTGACCAAGAGCGACGACGAGTGCAAGGCTGTCATCGAGAACATCCGCAACAAGATGAAGGCAGCTGGCTATGAAGAAATGGTCAAGTACATCAACGAGCAGGTAGCCGCTGATCCCAAGATCCTCAACTAATCCTGTATATCGCCGGTAACGGCAAAAAAGGAACCGCTTCATTCGAGGCGGTTCCTTTTTGGTATTCTTTATTTGCATGGATTCAGACATTCCGGGGCTCGCGGGTTTGAACGGATAGTCCGCCGCACCCGGCCTGGCAGGCGTACTCAAACTCACTGTAACGCTACAGCGCCGCTGGAGAAATCAGGGCATCTCCAGCAGCACCTTGCCCTGCACCCGGCCGGGTTCACGGAACAGCGCGAAGGCCTCCGCCGCGTCGTCCAGCGCAAAGCGCTGGAAAATCAGGCTGTCGTCGAAGCGCAGATCTCCGGTGCCAAAATAGTGGGCGGTCAGCGTCCACTCCTTGCCGGGGAAGGGCGCGGAGTAGCTCATCCACGAGCCGGTCAGGCAGAACTCCTTGCGGTTGAGGTTCTCCCACAGTTTCGGCGTGAAGGTGAGATCGCTGTGGGGCGTGCCGATGAAGCACACCCGAGCCTTGTTTGACGCCAGCTCAAAAGCCATGCGCATCGTCGGTGTGGCCCCTGCGGTCTCAAACACGTCTGCAAAGCCGCCGCCGCTTAATTCCAGCGCCTTCTGCATAAAGTCCGGTTGGGCGGTGTTCACCGTGTGGCTGGCGCCCAGGCGGCGGGCCAGCGCCAGGCGCTCGTCGCTGATATCAAAGGCCACGACCTGCCGTGCGCCCAGTATGCGGGCCCACTGCACGGCGAAGGCGCCGATGGTGCCGCAGCCCAGCACCGCCACGGCGGCGCCGCCGCGGAAGTCGTTGCACATGAGGCCGTGCAGCGCCACCGTGGAGGGCTCAAAGAATGCCGCCCGGTCAAAGGGCACGTTGGGATCGAACTTGACGCAGTTGCGCTCGGGCAGCGCCACATATTCGGCGAAGCTGCCCTGTTGGCGGGAGCCGATGAAGCTGTAGCGCTTGCACAGCGAGAAATGGCCCTGCTGGCAATCGGCGCAGGCCATGCAGGGCAGCAGCGGCGCGCCGGCCACGCGGTCGCCTACGGCCAATGTCTGCACGCCAGATCCCAACGCCACAACCTCGCCGGAGAACTCGTGCCCCAGCACGATGGGGTAGTGGTGGGCGCCGCCGCGGAACACGCGGGGCAGGTCTGACCCGCAGATGCCGGTGGCGCGCACGCGCACCAGCGCTTCCCCCGGTCCGGGTTCGGGCGTGGGGTAATCCTCCACGCGGATGTCGCCGTCTCCATAGAGCACTGCAGCTTTCATTGCCCATTCCTCCTCATCGTTCCTTTGAGTTGTTCATAGAGCTCCCGGTATGTTTCGTACTGCCGGCTATAGAGCTCGAAGCGTTCCGGGTCGGGCTGGTGGGTGCGCGTCACGTGCACGGTCTGCCCTACGGCCTGCTCGAAGCTCTCATAGGCGCCTACACCCACGGCGGCCAGCAGCGCCGCGCCCAGTGTTGTGGCTGTGTCGCTGGACGGTACATCGATGGGCAGGCCGGTCACGTCGGCCTTGATCTGCGTCCACAGCGCCGAATTGGCCGCGCCGCCCATGGCGGTCAGGCCCGTGACCCGGGCGCCGGCTTGGGCGGCGGTGTCCAGATTGTGCCGCAGGGAGAAGGCCACGCCCTCCATGCCGGCGCGCAGCAGGTGGGCGCGGGTCTTGGTGTAGTCCAGGCCGAAATACACGCCTTTGGCCTGCGGATCCCAGATCGGCGAGCGCTCGCCGGCCATGTAGGGCAGGAACGTGAGGCCCTCGCACCCGGCGGGCACGGCGGCGCATTCCTCATTGATGACGTCGAACACACCCACACCGCGCTGTGCGGCGTCAGCGCGCTCCTGGGCGCACAGCTGGCCTTCCAGCCAGCGCAGAACGCCGCCCCCGCCCACGGTGCCGCCCTGCAGCAGCCAGGAGGAGCCGGTCACGTGGAAGCTCAGGATCAGCGCCGGGTGGGCGCGGCTGCTGCTCTGGCACACGCTCATGCCGCCGGCGGTGCCGCCCTGCTCCTGGGTCTGGCCTTCGGCCACCACGCCGGCGCCCAGTGTGCCGCAGGCGCAATCCAGCCCGCCGGCCACCACCGGCGTGCCGGCCAGCAGACCCGTGGCCGCGGCGGCTTCCGCCGTCACCGCCCCCACGATCTGGTGGCAGGCCACCGGCTCGCATAGCCAATCCGGGTCGATGCCCATCTCTGTTGCCATGGCTGTGTCCCAAGCGCCGCGGGCCATGTCAAAGCAAAACATGCCGTACCCCTGGGCCAGGTCCTGTGTGCATTGCCCGGTCAGCTTCAGTGTCAGATACCCGTTGGAGGACAAAATCTTGGAGGTTCGTTCCAGTACGCCCGGCCAGTTTTGCTTGTACCAGAGTATTTTGGGCAGCTCATAGCCGGGCTGTACCGGGTTTCCGCACAGCGCGAAGATGCGCTGCTCCCCGATGCGGGCCTTGAGCTCGTCGCACTGGGCCTGAGAGCGGGTGTCATACCAGATGGGCGTGGGGCACAGCGAGCGCCCCTGGGCGTCCACGGCCACGGCCGCCCAGCTCTGGCCATCCACGGCTACGCCGGCGATGTCCGCCGGAGCGATGCCCCGCTTCCACAGCTCGCCCACGGCGGCGGCGGCAGCCTTCCACCAGTCCTCGGGGTCCTGCTGCGCCCAGCCCGGCTGGGGCTGGTGCACGGCATAGTGCCGGGACGCTTCGGCGCGTACGCGGCCCGTTTGGTCAAACACGGCAGCCTTGCACGCCGATGTGCCGATGTCGATGCCCAGGAACAAATCCTTCATGTCGTTCTCCCGCGATGTTCATCCAATGGGGAAAGTGTACACCGCATACACAGCCCAAATCAAGACGAAACGTTACGGTTTTGTCTTTCGTGGCCGTTCCCATTTACACCCGGAAGGGGTATAATCGGAGAAAATGCTGGATACCGGAGGATATCATGCCATATTGCTCGACCAAGGATATGCTGCTGCAGGCGCAGCGGGGCCGCTACGCCGTGGGCGCGTTTAACGTGGAGAACATGGAGATGGCTCAGGCTGTCGTGTGGGCGGCGGAGCGCCTTCGCGCACCGGTCATCCTGCAGACGTCGGTGTCCACGGCCAAGTTCACCGGGTATGAGCTGATTGGTGCCATCGTGCGCACGCTGGCCCAGCAGGCCACGGTGCCCATGGCGCTGCACCTGGACCATGGCGACAAGTTGGAATCGCTGGAGCGCGCGCTGCGCAGCGGCTTCAATTCGGTTATGATCGACAGCTCCAAGCTGCCCTTTGAGCAGAACATGGCTGCCGCCCGCGCCGCCGTGGCCGCGGCGGCGCCCTATGGCGTGCCGGTGGAGGCGGAGCTGGGCAAGGTGGGCGGCAAGGAGGACGACGTGGAGGCCCACGGCGCGCCTCAATACACCGACCCAGACGAGGCTGCGCGCTTCGCTCAAAGCGGCATCGACGCGCTGGCTGTGGCCATTGGCACCGCCCACGGCGTCTACTGCGCCGAACCTTGTCTGGACGTGGAGCGCCTGAGCGCCGTGGCCCGTGTGGTCAGCCTGCCGCTGGTGCTGCACGGCTCCAGCGGTCTAACCGACGACGCCGTGCGCGAATGCGTAGCGCGGGGCATCTGCAAGGTAAACTTTGCCACTGAGCTGCGCCAGGCCTTCAGCGGCACGCTGCGGCAGGCATTTGCCGATCACCCGGATGATTTCGACCCCAAGGTATTCCTGAAACCCGCCCGGCAAGCCGTGGAGGAGCAGGTGGCGCAGCGCATCCTGGTGTGTGGCTGCGACGGCAAGGCATAGCCTTGCCTTGCCTTTCGCCGCCGACGTTGTTACGACGTCGGCGATTTGGATGACTTATCCTGACTGTTCGTTATCGCCCGGCGCACAGGTCGCCGGGCGATGTTTTGCTTTCATAGCTTATTACATGTTCTTAAGAGCCGACGGATCGCCTGCAGGCGGGTTTATCAACGACGCTGTAATGTTTTTTGTTTCTCCCGCCGAGTAAATCGGCGGTCGGTATGATATTCCACTCTCCCCGCTGAGCTTTCTGTAGCCTTTTCTTGTGACATTCGAGAACCAGAAAACGTCAGAAGCGTCTTGCTGATAAATGCAAATACTAGAACCGATATCGACGATGCTTGGGAGTGCGTGCGGATGAATCGGAAGAAGAACGACATGGAAAGCGGAGACAGCCAACCCCCGACAAAAAGGAAGCGCGGCAGGGTCATACTGATTCTTTCGGTGATCGTGCTTGTGGGGCTGGGCGCGGGAGTGTTTGCGCTGCTCAATATGGATAACCCTTTCGGGCTATTGCCGGCTCCCACTTCCCCGTTTTCCGGGGAAGGCGGAGAAGAAACCGGTACCTTTTACGAAGGAGTCTATGTGGACGACATCTCCCTGGCCGGCCTGACGCCCCAGGAGGCCAAGGTGGCCGTGGAGGCACAGCAGCAGGAGTATGTGCTGAACAACGGCGTAACGGTTCGAAAAAAGGAGAAGTCCTGGCAATATAAGATCGCCGATGTGAAGTATCAGTATGACACCGATACCGTGCTGGAGCAGGCATGGAGATTGGGCCGTGAGGGAACCTGGATGCAGCGCAACGCCGCCATCCAGCAGCTGCGCGAGAATCCCGTGCGGCTGACCACCTCGCTCGCGATTGACCCGTCGGGCCTGGAGAGCACAATCCGGGCTTTGGCAGCGCCGTACACCAGGGAACCGGTGGACGCCATGTTCAAGGGGTACGATGCGGAGAAACCGCAGGACGAACGGTTGAGCTTCGCTGCGGATGTGCCCGGTGAGAGGGTGGACGCTGACGCGCTGTGGGCATCGGTGCGCAAAGAATTTGAGAACCGGACATTCGGGACCGTGCAGATGGCGGTCGTACCAATTCAGGCCAACGTTCAGCTGGACGCGTTGAAAGCCAGGACGCAGCTGGTGGTCCGGTGGCGCTCGCAGATTCGGGACCACAGCACGCCCCGTCTTACCAACATCCGCCTGGCCAGCGACGCGATTAGCGGCAGAATCCTGCAGCCAGGCGAGCAGCTCTCATTCAACGACACCACCGGCGAGCGTACAGCGGAAAAGGGTTATCAGGTCGCCCATGTGATCAATGGCGGCGTGACCGACAACGGCCTGGGCGGCGGCATCTGCCAGGTGTCCGGCACGCTGTGGAACGCCGTGGTGCGGGCCGACATGGCCATCGTGGAGCGCCTGAACCATACGTTGAAGTCCTCGTACATGAAGCCCGGCGAAGACGCCACCGTGGACTTTGGGCACAAGGATTTAAAGATACAGAACAACAAGCCCGAGCCGGTCTTGCTGATTCTGTACATTGCCAAGGAAAAGGGCAAGTACTATCTGTATTCTGAGATTTATGGCGTTCCGCTGGAGGACGGTGTGAGCATCGATCTGGAATCGGTGAGGACCAAGGTTGTGCCGGCGCCCAGCGGCGAGCCCCGCTATGTGGCCAGCGAGGCGGTGAAGATCGGAACCACCGAAACCAACCAGCCCAGACAGGGCGAGTACTATACGACATACAAGATATACTTCAAGGACGGGAAGGAAGTCCGCCGTGTAGAGCAGCACACGAGCTACTATCCGGCCTCGGTCCTTACGATCGTCTTCAACCCTGCCGACGGCATACCGACACCCACTCCGTCGGCAACGCCCACGCCCAGCCCCACGCCGGTCTGGCCGGCCGAGCCGGAGCCCACGGCGACGCTGGAGTGAGCACTTCTAACTGGAATGTGTGTAAGCGCCCCATATCTATGGTAAAATCATCTAGGGCTTGCAAGACTTATGGCAGGCGCTCAACACACATACACAAAGGAGGCGCGCTATGAAGATCGGCGTATCCAGTTGGAGCCTGAACAAGGAATTCGTGGACAATGGCATGACGATGGCGGACTTTGTCCGTACGGCCAAAGAAAAGTTTGGTCTGGACGCCGTGGAGATGGTGCACTGGATGGTGGGCACCGTAAGCAGCGAGAACGCGGTGAAACTGAAGGCCGCTCTGGATGTCTTCAGCAGCCCGGACAAAAACCCGGAGGCGATTCAAAAGGCCATCGGCGGTTTCATGTCCGCCATGGAGGAGATGAGCCTGACAAAGCCGGACCTGACCCAGGTCAAGGATGCGCTCAGCAAATACGGCGTAAAAGTGCTCAACATGCCCATCGACTACGGCAACATTTCCGGTTTGGATGAGGAGAAACGCAAGGCCGACCTGGCCGTTATCAAAGCCTGGATCGATGTGGCCGCGGAGTTGGGCAGCGCAGGAGCGCGGGTCAACACCGGGCACCAGCCCCAGGGCGTGTTCGATCTTACGGTCACGGCCAACTCCTACCGGGAGCTGGCAGAGTACGCCCAGTCCAAGGGGGTGGCTCTGGTCATGGAAAACCACGGCGGCATGTCCGCGGACCCCGGGAATATCCTGAAGCTCTTCGAGATGGTGAACCACCCCAACTTCCGCATCTGCCCGGACTTCGGCAATTTCGAGCCGGACATCCGTTATGAGGCTCTGGACAGGATCTTCAACAACCCGATCCTCGTGCACGCCAAAACCTATGTGTTCGATGAAAACGGCGACCACGTGCCCTTTGACTTTGCCCGGTGCATGGGCATCGCCAGGAAGCATGGCTATGACGGGTATTACTCGATCGAGTTCGAGGGGCCCGGCGACCAGAGCGAGGGCATTCAAAAGACGATCACTCTGCTAAAGAAGCTGCTTTAATGAAAACACAGGGCTGTCGTGTTAGTCGCATATTGACATAATTATTCAACAGATAGGGTCCGAAGGTATCCAAAGGGCGATCGGAAAGCCCTTTGGTCGCGACCGCAGGCGCGAAATCCTTACCTTCTGAATGTAATAATGCCTTTATGCGCTTAGCGCGACAGCCTCGAGAATCAAGCTTTTTGTATGATTTCCACACCTGCCAGCTCCGGCAGCGCCCTTAGGTCTGCCAGGCGGGCGCGCAGGCCGGCCAACTGCTCCTTGGTGATGGCTGGCATAGGGGCGCGCATCGTGGGGGCGTCAATGCCCACCAGCCGCAGCAGCGCTTTGATGCTGCCCAGATACCGTCCGCCCTGCAGCAACTCTCCTATGGCAAGGTTTGCGGCCCGCATCCGCGCCTCGGCGGCCCGCAGGTCGCCGGCTGTGTAGGCATCTATAATGCCCAGATAGATCTCCGGAAACACGTTGTAGGTGCTGCCGATGAGTCCGTCCGCGCCCATCAGCAAGCCGGACAGGCATTGCTCGTCCCGCCCGGAGAAGATGAGCTTGTCCGGTGCGGCCAGCTTGGCCTGCTGCATCGCGAAATGGTCCGACCCGGTGAACTTGAGCCCGCACACGTTGGGCAGCCCCAGCAGCCTGCGCAGCTCGTCGGTCGTCATGGCTCTTGTGTTCTGGATGTAGTACACGACCATTGGGATCGTGACGCTCTCGGATATGGCGCGATAGTATCCGTAAACTGCGTCAAAGTCGTGATTGTAGTAATAAGGAGGCACCGCCGACACGCCGTCGGCGCCGGCGCTCTGGGCGAGGCGGGCCATCTCCACCGACTGCGCTGTGTCTGCATAGCCGATATAGGCGATCACCGGAACACGGCCGGCGGCATCCTCCACGACGGTTTTGATAAGCCGGCGGCGGATGTCCGGGGAAAGGATTGGCCCCTCGCCGGTGGAGCCACCCACATAAAGGCCGTGGACGCCCTTGGCCATGAGCCACCGCACCAGCGCCCGCTGAGCCGGCTCGTCGAATTCCTGCGTCGGGGTGAGCATCGTGAGGATGGCCGGCAGAAGGACCTTTTTTCCTTTGACATTCTCAAACATTTTGTCATACTCCCGAAGGATATTGTTGGTATGCGGCTAACGCCTTTATCATATTGGCATCAAAACCAATTTTCAACAAAGTGATCATGACAATGGTATACTGTATAGAACATTGTCCGTCCAGGAGTATCATGTATGGCGGTTATCAAGGATGTGGCGCGGCTGGCCGGCGTATCGGTAGCGGCCGTCTCCAAATATCTCAGGACACCCGAAGCTATGCGGGAGGATACCCGCAGGCAGATCGAGGCAGCCATACGGGAGCTGAACTACCGGCCCAGCCCGTTGGCACAGTCGCTGCGCACCCGTAAAACGGGCATGGTGGCGGTCGTGATGCCTTCCATTACAAATCCGTTCTTTGCGGAGCTGTTCGACGCGTTAAGGCGGATTCTGTTGTTGAAGGGGTTCACGGCGCTGCTGCAAACGGCAAACGACGTGGATGAGCTGCGCAGCGCGATGTTCAACCTGTCTATCCGCCAGATAGACGGCGTCATGTTGTGCTTTCTGGATGACGAAGCACTGGTGGCGGAGCTGGCTGGCAGCTCCGTAGGCGTGGTGCCGCTGCTGGCTATGAGCTGGCACAACATCATGGAGGGTTGCGGCGCGGTCATCGTGGACATTGGCGACGGCATGAGCCAGGCAGTAACCCATCTGCTGGAATCCGGCCGACGTCGCGTGGCATACATTGGCGGCCCCGAAGCCAGCAGCATCTCCCGCAATAAATTCTCGGGTTACTGTGCCGCCCATGAAAGCGCAGGCCTGCCCGTGGATCCGTCTCTGGTGCTCCACGGCGGCTATACGCTGGAGTCCGGCTACCTGGCCGCGACGCAGCTGCTGCAGAAGGAATGCAGGCCCGATGCCGTGGCCGCCGAGAACGATGGACTGGCGGTGGGTTGCTTGAAACGCTTGTTTCAGGAAGGGATTACCGTACCCCGGGAGGTCGCGGTCACCGGCTTTGACGACATCCCCCTCAGCGCCATGTACGAGCCCCCAATTTCCACGGTACGCCTGCCCATCGAGCAAATCAGCGCTGCGGCGGTGGACAGCCTGACTTCCATGATAGAGGGAGGCGGTGTCTGCGAAGAGGCCGTGTTCCGGCCGATGCTCGTGGTACGCCGTTCATCGAGCCTGCATGCCCCGGAGGGGCTCTGACGGCCTATCTGCGATCGGCTGCCGTTAATATGTACGCGGCGGATCAAAGTCGATCAGGTCGTATGTCAGATATGTCGTAAATGCTTCCCGCAGGGCTGTCGCCACGGTGCCGCGGGTTACGCTGACGTGGTGACGGAAGCCGCGCTTGCCGATCGTCAGCAGCTTGCTCTGCAGGTCTGGAATCCTCGCCACGCCGCCGCAGCCGAAGAAGCCTTCCTCGATGGCGTCTGTCGTGAATTCTCCTTCGCCCAAGTAGAAGACGACCCTGCCGTCCTCGGTCTTGGCGCTGGCATAGGTCATCGGGAAGGCGGCGATGCGACCCTCGTTGCTGCCCCAGCCGCAGCCGGCACCATAGCTCTTGGCGAACATCTTGTGATCGGTTACGCAACCGGATCCGGCCATCAAGCTGCGGGCAACCGGCCCGCAGTGGAACAGTATGCACTTATTGGGATCATCGCCATAGTTGTTGTTCCAGTCCAGGCATGCGGGAGACTCACCGGAGGCCAGTTTGAGCGCGTGCATGGCCACGGCGTTTGTCACGTCCAGCTCGCAGGCGGCGGCCATGCCGGTTTCGTTGAGCAGGCCCAACAGCACGCACGGGGCCACGCCCAGCATCTGTTCCAGCTCGTTCCAGCACCGCAATGACAGGCAGTCCATGCGGTATTCGGCGGCCAGCTCGTCCAGAGCCACACCTACCTTGCTTATCGTTTCCAGTTTTTCCGGCGGAACGCGGCCGAAGTCCGCGAACGCCTGCAATTGGGCGGCCTTGGCGCGCACTTCCTGGGCGCCGGAGTCCATCTTGCTTACGCGGTACAGCACCTCGGAGAGGTCCAGCGCTTCCACGGTGATGCCCTTTTTTTGCAATGCCAGTTCGTCGAAACGCACGGTTTTGAAGGCAGTCGTGCGGGCGCCCACTGCGCCAACCGTGAGCCGTCTCATACCCAGCACAACCCGGCACACGGCGGCGAAATCCTTAAGCTGCGCGGTAAACTGCGGCGTGTCCGGGTGCAGCGTATGGGGCGCCCAGGCGGTGAATGGCAATCCGTACTGGCAGAAAACATCCATGATCGAGAGTTTGCCGCAGTAGGCGTCGCGGCGGTGGGCGAAGTCCATCTTGCCCGCCTCATCGGGATATGCGAGGATCCATATGGGCACGCCGCAATCCTGCAATGCCGCGATGGCGCCGTTCTCATCGCCGAAGTTGGGCAGGCACAGGATGACGCCTTGGTAGCTGCCGCGGTTCTCGGCCAGGAATTTTGCGTAGGCCCGTCCCTCTTGCGCCGTTTCCACGGCGCCGTAGCGTGTGATCGCCGCGTTGGGGAGCAGCACGCCGTAGCCCTGAGCCTTTACGGCGCGTGTCAGTTCCGACCTTGCCGAATCGATCAGCGTCTCCGGGAAGAACCCGCGATTGCCGAAATAGAGCGCGAATGTAATGGGGTTCATGGCACCATCCTCCATTTGTCAGCGACCATAAAGGCCGGAAATTTTGGTTCTGGCTTCCTTGTATCTGGCGATATTCTGCCTGTAGATCCCATGATTGCCGGAATCGGGCTCGATCTCCCGGCGCACCCGCACGAATGCCGGCGATGCTTCCTCCAGCGTGCGGTAAACCCCCGCGGCCACGCCGGCCAGCATGGCGGCGCCAGCCACGCCGGCCTCTTCCACGCCCAGCGAGAGTATGCGGCAGCCCGTGACATCGGCCTTGATCTGCAGCCACAGGTCGGATTTTGCGCCGCCGCCCACGGCCCGCAGCTCGCGGACCTGGATGCCATTGCTGGCCAGCGCCTCCAGATTGTAGGCCATCTCGTAGGTCACGCCCTCCATCAGCGCGCGGTAAACCGTGCCGGCGTCGCTCTCGAAGCGCAGCCCCAGTATTGCACCGCGGGCAAAGGGGTCCATCTGCGGCGTGCCAGAGCCGGCGAAGTGGGGGATGACCAGCAGGTCCGTGGGGGTTTTTGCCGCCTGCTCGTTGAGCAGGTCATAGGCGCTGCGGTCTGACAGCGAGGCTTGGGCTGCCTCTGCTCGGGCGAAGTTGTCCCGATACCATTTGAGCAGTGACCCACCGGTGAAGTTGAATGCGTAGGTTGCGTAGGCGCCGGGAACGGCGTGGGGAACACAGGCGAAGTTGTTGTTCAGGAAGGTCTCCTCCAGCACCGGGGAGAAGAAGATCGGGGCGATGCACTCCACTGTGCCCGTGCCGTCGATGGCCATGCCTTCCCGCAGCACGCCGGCGCCCACGGCGGCGCACACCTGATCGTGGCCGCCGGTCACCAGCAGCATGTTCCGCGGCAGGTTGAGCGCGTCGGCAACCTCCCCCGCGATGGTGCCCGCTACCGTGCCCGAACGTACCGCCCGCGAAAACTGGCCGGCCTCGATGCCGGATGCTTCCAAAATCTGCTCGTCCCATTGCAGCTTGGTCACGTTGAACGCCATCGTGCGGGACGCCAGCGAGTAGTCGATCGTCGGTTCGGCGCCCAACTTCCATAGGATGAAGTCTTCGAACATCATGTACCGCTTTGCCCGGCGGAACACATCCGGCAGGTTGTCCCGGTACCAGCCGATCTTGCACACGGAGTACATCGGGTGGGGTTTGAGGCCCGTCCTGCCCATGATCTGCGCGCTGCCCAGCGCCTGGGACAGGTGCTCGCACTGACACGCGCCGCGGGGGTCGGTGTAGAGTATGCTGTCGTGCAGCACACGGCCGCGCTCGTCCAACGGAATCACCGACTCACCGAAGGAGGAAACTGCCAGCGCCTCTGGCAGGTCCCCGACGCACTGGCTGGCAATGCTGCCCAGCACAGCCTGCACAGACTGCCATACTTCTTCGGGGTTGATTTCGTGGATGCTGCCGGTGGAGCGATACTCCCGGTATGATTGCGCAAGCCGGTTGCCTTCTTCGTTGAATGCCAACGCCTTGCAGCCGGTGGTTCCTATGTCCAGACCCAGCAGGCTCATGCCGTATCACCTCTCCCAATCTCACATAGCATTGACAGGAGTACCTGGTAAAAATTATAATATGTATCGATACACGATGTCAAACAGATCGATACACAGATCGGCATGCAAATATGCAATTATTTGGAGGCGGCCATGGCAATCTGTATGGACGTCAAACAGGTCCGAGAGCTTTATGCGGAAGCCGGCGAACGCGGGTGGGTGCTTCCCTGTTTTTGCTCCGAGAACCTGACGACGACGGAGGCGATTCTCGCAGCCACAGCTGAGCACGGCAGGAGCATCGGCGTTGCCGATCTTCCGGTTACCGTCGCCATCACGGTGCGATACAGTCATCGCCCTCAGGCCGTCTATTACACCCACTCCCGCCGGTGGGAAACCGGCCTGAGACTGTTTCTGGCAGATCTGAATGTGTTGGCCGGTCCCGGTGGGCCCTACGAAAATTTGCGGGTGCTCGTACATCTGGATCATGTGCAGTATGATGACGACCGGGAGCTGCTGGATTGGGATCTATCGGACTTTTCCTCCATCATGTATGACGCTTCCGCGTTGCCCATGGAGCAGAATATGGAGCTGACAGGCCGGTTTGCAGAGCGCCAAAGAAACCGGATACTCATCGAGGGCGCCTGCGACGAAATCGTGGACGCCACCGGCGCCGCCCACAATGCTTTTACGACGCCGGACAAGGCCGAGCGCTATCTGCGGAGCACCGGCGTGGATTTGATCGTCGCCAACCTGGGTACGGAACACCGGGCCGGCACGAAGAATCTGGAGTATCAATCGGCGGCGGCCAAGGCAATCCGCAATGCGATAGGCAGCAAAATCGTGATGCACGGCGCATCCTCGGTAACCAACGAGCAGGTCCGCAATCTGTATGCCGATGGTGTTTGCAAGGTAAATATTTGGACGACGCTGGAACGGGACTCGGCGCCGGTGCTTTTTGAAACCCTTGTGCGCAGCGCGGACAAGGCTGCGGGCCAAGGAACTGCCCAAGGACTTATGACCGAAGGCCTGTTGGGGCCGGCTGCTCCCACGGGAGCATCGATTGCCCTGTCCCACTGTACGACCACGGCGCGGCAGGAAATCATCTATCGGGAGATGATAAAAATCGCCGGTTCCTATCTGGCCATGTGGTATGTGTAGGCGCTGAACGGCCTGTAGGATCGGAATATCCGCAGGCCTCCGGGACGATGGCCGCTTCCAAAAGATGGCGTTGCTGAAGTGTTGAATCCAGATCTTAACATACATTCAGAACACGGCTTAACCATTGTTAAGCCGTGTTCTGAATGTACAGAATAAATGATCTCACTTTTATGGACTTGTCGCACTTTTTGTATTAATCATGATGCAGGGAATACCCCAATAAAGAGAAGACAACAATTCCAATCGTGGATGGATAATAGCTATAAACAAGAGAATAATAGACGTTATTAAATGGAAAGGAAGTATTATACCATCTATCGAACGATTTCTACAAAAAAGACTGCAAGAGAAACTGGACCAATTAAAGCAGTCATCCAAACCAGAACCCATACGCTCAGATGGCTGTGGCGCGCTGGATCTAGGTCCAAGAAATCTGAATCGGGATAGAGAGAATCCTGATATGTTGGTTCCGCCGGCCACAGATAAAGGTCTCATACCGAACCTTAGATTTTCATTTTCCGATACGAACATGATTCTCAGGCCAGGTGGATGGTCAAGAGAAATCACAAAGCGAGAACTTCCTGTTTCTGATACCTTTGCCGTTGTGAACATGAATCTCTCTCCGGGAGTGAGAGAAATGCATACGCATCAGCAATCCGAATGGGGCTTCCTTCTGGTGGGCGGCTGCCGCATTACTGCTGTGGATGAAATGGGAAGAAGCTTTGTAGCAGATATTCATCCCGGTGAAGGCTGGATTTTCCCTAAAAACATACCTCACAGTATCCAAGGGCTCCGTGAAGGTTGTGAGTTCCTGATGTTCTTTGATAAAGGAGATTATTCAGAGCACAACACCTTCTCTATCTCGGAATTGTTTGCCCATATGCCCATGGATGTTTTGTCGGCAAACTTTGGAGTACCGGAAGAAACTTTTCAAAGCATCCCTAAAAAAGAAGTTTATATTACAGACGGCGGTGATCCCGGAACCATTGAGTCCCAAACCGTAAACTCTCCTACAGGGAAGATTCCTCATTCCTACAAGCATGAGCTTTGCAACGTACAGCCAATCAAAGGAGACGGAGGAACCATACAAATTCTCGACAACCGCAATTTTTCTGCCTGTGAAACTGTATCGGCAGCTCTTGTAACGGTAGAACCGGGTGCAATGAGGGAGATACATTGGCATACCAATCAGGACGAGTTCCAATACTATATTAAGGGCAGGGCAAGGATGACGGTATTTATGCCGGGCCCCAAAGCCCGTACCTTTAATTATGGTCCCGGAGATGTTGGCTATATCCCGGTAGGCGGCTTCCATTATGTACAGAACATTGGTGATGAACCTCTGCAATTTCTTGAAGTCTTTAACAGCAGCCATTTTGCTGACATATCGCTTTCTCAGTGGATCGCAATGACTCCGCGGGAGGTGGTGAAATCCATATTAAACCTTCCTGATGAATTCCTCGATACGATACGCAAAGAAAGCAATCCTGTGGTGAAATACAAAAACTTCGAATTTCCGCGCGCCAAAAACACACCACAGAATGTCTGCTACTTTAAAGATTTTGATTATATTGCGCCTGCTGATCCAGACGACAAAAACTATTCTGTTTGAACGGCCGGCTGAACACCTCCCAATGATAGACAACGGTCTAGCATTTGGAGGTGTTTTATTTGACCATAAGATGTCGTGTATACCGATGTGCCGCATCCGCTGCAGAAGAGGACGACGAGGAGCAGGAAGAAGAACAGCAGGCTGCTGTCGTCTTCAAACAAGCCGCAGTTGCAGAACAGGATCACCAGCAGCAGGAAGAAGAACAGAAGCGAATCCCCGTTGTTATCAGTGGTCTCACCGCCGACATTGCCGTTGCAATTCCCCTTGAACAGGCCGTTCAGGATACCCATGGAAAGAACCTCCTTTTTCAGATATCTGATGCACAATATGCTCCAGCGGAAACATGTGTGAGAGCGGCCATTTTCTTGCGCTGGCAGAAGAGATGACAAAGAAGCCGTCATTGTGGTATAATCAATTGTCTCGAAAACGGTCGAGAAGTGCAACCATGGGGGCGTACTGGTTTCGACGGGGAAGTTTGAGGCGTTGCAAGCGAGCCGCGGCTGTTCGGTACCGCGTAACAACCGGACAAAAAAACCAAATCAGAACGACAATTTCGTTCCGGTAGCCGCTTAAGGCTGCCCGTCGTTGCCTCGAGCCCTGCATAGAGGGCCAACGGCGTCATCATGCAGGCAACCAGCCGGACCA
>JAEZSC010000086.1 GCA_023422005.1 Bacillota bacterium
CCGTCGGTGCGTTCGGCCATCTCGCTGTAGATATCCATTTCCGCCATGCTGCCACTCCTTTTCAAAGCAGAGTACATACCATCGATTGATGTATATGAGCGGAAAACGGAAGTATTCTTCACAAGGGTCAAAGAAGTCTACATAATGGCGGAAAAGAAGGGTTCCAGCATATCAAGAAGGTCGTGGGAAAAAGCAGCAAGCTCCTCCGGTTTATATGGATGCATGGGCGCGCCGGCATATTCCTTAAGAGCGGCGGCGATTACCTCGTGATGTCCGGACAGCGACTGTTCGGCCAGCGCCCACTGCCCGCCCTCGGCCTTGGAGCCCACGAGACCCGTGCGGCAGTAGCAAAGCGTACGGCACAAGTTCAGTGTTGTATACATGGGAGTGGCGTGGATGCCCTCCGCGGCGCTGGCGATGACATACCAAATGGCGCGCAGATAATCCTCCCTGGGCACGGGGCCGAACACCTGAGCGATGGGCGCGCCCAGCAGCGCCGCGCCGCGGGCCTGCGTCACGGTGAAGTGGGCAGCCAGGTCGGCATCCTCGCCGCCGCGCAACACCAGTTGCGCCCTGTCCTCCTTATAGGCTTGATGCCAGCCGGAGGAATAGTGCAGCACATAGGGGATCGGGTGATGCGGCGCGGCGGCGGCCTGGGCCGTTACAACGCTGAACTCAAAACTGCGGAAGGTCTCTCCCCCATCCGCCAGCGCCATGATATCCTGGACCAAAGCCAGCTTCACGACCTCAGCCGGCAGCGCCTCCACCACAGCCAGCAGATCGATGTCGCTGCTCCATGGGCGGAAGCTGCCCATGGCCAGCGAACCGTGCAGATACAAGCCCACCAGCGATGGGCCCAAGTGCCGCGCGAAGGCCTGCGCGGCCATGCGCAGGCAGTCATTTACTTCATCCTCCCGCTCTCCATGGTAGCAAAAATCCATGTTCCCTCCTCACCAATCCGGCACGAACACGGCATAGCTTTCAAACTTCACAGTGGGCGTCTCGCGGCTGTCATAAATACAGCGGAAGTCTTCCGGCTCCTCGAAGGCCTTGCTGGCCAGCACCACGAGCACCGTGCCCTGCCCCTGGTCGTGCAGCCAGCGCGCATAGTCAAAAGGATCGTTCTCGGCGGGCTGGAAATCGTAATAGTCCTTGTCCCACAGCAGATAGGATACCTCGTCGTGCAGGCCGGGCACCGTTACGCTGCGGATGCCCTCCAGATATGGCAGGGCGGCGGACACCTGCTCGGGGTTGACCGTGACGACAGCGGTGTCTGCATGGTCATACCCCTCACTCTGCAGGAACCGCGCCAGATTGCGCCCGTCGGAATAGGTGGACGTGGCCTCGATGGCCGCCATGGCCCCATAGCTCATCGTGCTGCACACCAGCACGATGAGCACCGCCGCGCGTGAAAGCGGCACGCCCCGGAAGCGGGCCTGCTCCACGATGGCGTCCCAGTGAGAGGAAGCAGCCGGGAACTCTCCGGCGGTGGTTTGGGCGATCCAATAGCCCACCAGAACCATCAGCGCGAAAAGCGCCACGTGGCGGTAGGCGACGTTGGAGCTGAACAGCAGCAACGATGAAAAGGGCGCCAGAAACAACCCGCCCAGCAACGCCGGCTTGAAGCGCCCCAGCGTAACCGCCAACGCCAGAAGGGGCAGTAAGTTCACATCGAAGAAACGCATCAGCGCAATGATCAACGGGTTGCTCTCGCTGACCTTACAGAGAATCTCCAGAACGCTGGTGTTGTCGCTGCCGAAGCTGTAGCCCAGCACATTGCGGGCGATGTCCAGCAGGTTGGATGTCAGCAGTTCGCCTACATTGGGGTCGGAAACGGAAGCATAGCGCGGGCCGGACAGCGTCAGTAGCAGCACCGCGAAGCCTGAGAGCGCCAGCAGCGCCACCACGGCCACCGGTATGCCGCGGCCTCTCATGCGGCGTCGGCCCGTGGCGTCATGGCTTAGCAGGTGCAGCGCGTCATAGGCCAGCAGCGCCAGCGCCGCCAGCGCGCCGTACACGTGGGTGTTGGCCAGCAGCGCCAGCAGCAGCCCGTACCACAGCCGGTGCCTGCCATAGCGCTGGGGGAAGATGCTGGCAATGGCGAACAGCAGCAACTCCAGTAGCACGTAGTTGCGGGCCACCACATTGAACGCAAAGCCGACCAGATAGGAGAACAGCAGCAGCGCCCGCACATGCAGCTTGAAGGGCGCGCGCAGCACCAGCAGCGCGCCGGCAGCCACGGCCAGCGCCCAGTGCAGCACAAAAAGGCTTTCATAGGGCAGGCCCAGCCGCACCAGCGGCGTAATGAGCAGGAACCACAACGCAGGATGCCCCTCGATGTTCAGGTTGCCCAGCATCTGGCTAAGGCTCTGGTCGCGAACAAAGAGCCAAGCCTGTGCCTCATCCCGCCAGGGCTCGTGCAACAGCGCCAGCACGGCGCTCACCAGCGCAAAAGCCGCCAGCAGCGCCAGCTCCACCTTGCGGGCAAAAAACCAAGTGCGGAAGGAATGTCTGTCTTTGATCAGCCTCGCATCTGTACTCATGGAACGGATTATAGCAAAACTGGAAGATGATGTATAGCGAAGCGGGGATTTTGAGCTGGATAGGATTTCGCGCCGGCGGGCGCGACCAAAGGTCTCCGGTCGCCCTTTGGAAACCTTCGGACCCAATTTTTCTATGGTTATGCTATATGTCACATAAGCAGCAGCCATGCACTTGTCGTCGCCATCTTCGCAAGCCCTCACCCGCACCCTCCCCCAAAGGGGGAGGGACGATTTTGTAATTTTAGCCTCTCCCCCGCTGGGGGAGAGGTTGGAGAGAGGGTTGCGAGAAATGAGAACAGGTTGCCGCCGGCCGGTTCATCCGGCCAAGGAAACGAACACTCAGACAGAAGCACTTACAAAATCCCGCCCACAGGCGATCCATCGGTCCTGTTCAACCAGAATGGGATGATATAGATAAGAGAAGCCCTGCCGACGGTTATCGGCAGGGCGAAAGTTAGCCTAAATGCAAGCCGTCCAGATCGCGGACGATGCACAGCATCGGCCGCGAATATGCGGCTAGGCGCTTAGCGCCGACGCCGCAGGAAAGGAGGCACATCCAGATCGTCTTCCTCTATCACGACATTGGGCCGGCGGGTGTCGCGGCTGTCGTCACGGTCATTGCGAACATCGCGGACATCGCGGTCGCTGCGGGCGTCGCGCTCCTGCTGGGCGGAATAGGTCGTGCGGGTGTTGTCATAGGGCCGGGCCGGCTCCCGGTCATAGGCGCGGGCGTCGCGGCCCTCGCGGGGAGCGCTGAACGTCGTCGTGGGGTTGTCATCGTTGTAGTTGGGACGAGCGCCGCCGCGAGGTGCGGCCTGCGGCGGATAAGCGTCGCGGGGCTGGGCGCGGGGCGGTTCGGCCTGATCCTCATAGCCGCCCTTGACCGGCGGTTTGCGGGTCAGCGGCTTGGAGCTGTCAAAGCCCGTGGCGATCACGGTAATGCGCACCATGTCGCTCATCGTGTCGTCTATGCCGGCGCCGAAGATGATGTTGGCGTTGGGATCCACAGACTTGGAAACCAGCGATGCGGCTTCCTCGATCTCCATGAGACCCAGCGTCTCGTCGCCGGTGATGTTGATGAGCACGGCCTTGGCGCCTTCGATGGTGGTCTCCAGCAGGGGGCTGGAGATGGCCTGCTTGGCAGCGTCCACAGCGCGGTTGTCGCCGGAGGCGCGGC
>JAEZSC010000125.1 GCA_023422005.1 Bacillota bacterium
TCCATTGGCCATGGCACAACCGCAACAAAGCAACCATCGAACAGGAGGAAGAGCAGATGTTCCAGATGAAACAGGTGGGCGCGCGCATCGCCGCGCTGCGCCGCGAACGCGACATGACCCAGATGGCCCTGGCAGACCGCATGAACGTAAGCCACCAGGCGGTGTCCAAGTGGGAGCGCGGCGAATCCATGCCCGACATCGCCACTCTGCCGCTGCTGGCCCAGGCCTTTGGCACCACGGTGGATTATCTGCTGGGCGGCGAGGCCCCGAAGCCCACCGGCGAGGCCCGCATCGTACATGAGATCTTGGAACACGGCAGCGTGGCGCAAATCAACGAACCGATACAGCCCCAGGAGCTGGCCCACGTGGCGCCGCTGCTGAAGCCCTCGCAGGTGCGCGAGGCTGCCGAAAAGGTGCAGAAGTTCGATCTGAGCGAGCTGGCGGATCTGGCGCCCTTCCTGGACAAGGAGCTGCTGGACGCGCTGGCGCGCAGGGCCGCAGGCCAGCACGGCCTGGAGGCGCTGGAGGACATCGCGCCCTTCGTGAGCCGCGAAGTGCTCGCGGAACTGGCCCACAAAGCCGTGGGCGACTTCGGACTGGACGCCATTGAGGGCATCGCGCCCTTCCTGCCCCGCGAGATGCTGGATGAGCTGGCCCGTAAGGCCGTGGGTGAACACGGCCTGGATGCACTGGAGGACATCGCGCCTTTCGTAAGCCGCGAAGTGCTATCAGAGCTGGCTCACAAAGCGGTCGGCGATTTCGGCCTGGAGGCCATCGAAGGCATCGCGCCCTTCCTGCCCCGCGAGATGCTTGACGAACTGGCCCGCAAAGCTGTGGGCGAGCACGGTCTGGACGCGCTGGAGGGCATCGCGCCCTTCGTAAGCCGGTCCATGCTGGACGAGCTCGCCTTGAAGGCCGTGGGCGATTTCGGTCTGGACGCCGTGGAAGGCGTCGCGCCCTTCCTCTCCCGCGACACGCTGGATGCGCTGGCCCGAAAGGCCGCCGGTGAACACGGCCTGGACGCCCTGGAGGACATTGCGCCCTTTGTCAGCCGCGAAGTGCTGGACGATCTGGCCTGCAAGGCCGTGGGCGAGCATGGGCTTAAGGTGATTGGCAACATCGCGCCGTTCCTGAACAAGGCCACACTGCGGGAGCTCGTTCTGAGCGCCCTATCCAAGGGCGGAGATCTGGGTGACCTGGCGGACATCGCCCCCTATATGAAGGAGTGATTCAACCAACTACAAAAGATTGAGCCGAAGGTTTCCAAAGGGCGACCGGAAAGCCCTTTGGCCCTGGCGCAGGATGCGCTGCGGCCCAGCGTCGCCTTGTGTGGCTCTGCCGCACTCGCTGACCGGATGTCGGCGAGGCGATGCGCAGGGTCGCGCCCGATGGCGCGAGATCTTAACGCGACAACCTTACATCTGAAACAACGACATGCGCGGCTATCCAATAAAGGATGGCCGCTTTTTTCCAATTGCTTTTCCCGCGAAAGTCTCCATCCACATAAATTCTTCAAAATTGCTTTGTATACTGCTCGCGAGAACATATCATCGGAACAGTTTGAAGGAGCGTGGGAAATGGATTTCCTTTTGAGCCATTGGCACTGCATACTGCCGGCCATAGCCATCCTCGTAGGTTTACTCCTGATGCGTGGGAAGCGACCGGCCAGCAGCAAAGACGATGACCGCCAAGGATAACCCTTTGAAAATTCCATATACGAGGAGAAGAATGATGATCCCAACCAACGAAATGCAAAAAAAGAAGACACAGACTTATGTCCGGCTGATCAGCGTGTTCGCTGCCACCTCCTTGATCGCGGTTCTGGCCGGATGCACATCCGCGCCTGCCGGCAGCCCGACGCCCGCGGCCCAGCAGAGCGCGGCGGCGGGTTCCAGCGCTTCTCAGAGCGGCGCATCCGGTGAAGACCTCGTCATACCGATCAGCGGCGTATCGGAAACCGCGACATTCTACCCGGTGAAAGTCGATGGCACGAAGATGGAAGTGCTGGCCGTACAGGCGCCGGACGGCTCCGTCCGCACAGCTTTCAACACGTGCCAGGTTTGCTATGATTCCGGCAGAGGGTATTATAAGCAGCAGGGCACAGCGCTGGTGTGCCAGAACTGCGGCAACCGCTTTACGATGGACCAGGTCGAGGTGGTATCCGGAGGCTGCAACCCGGTGCCCATCCTGCCGGCCAACAAGACCATGACGAATGATTCCATCACGATCTCCAATTCCTTCCTGAAGGAAGCCAAGGTTATATTCGAAAACTGGAAGACAGCGAACTAATGCCTTTGAACAGTAATGCAAGAGTCGCCGGCATCGCCGGCGACTCTTGCATTACTCCTCTGCGTCCTTCGTCATGGAACAGGAAATTTCGTAATGATTATCCCTCATATATCCCGCTCCCCAGTCGTACATCGCGACCAGAATGGGCTTGAGGCTCCTGCCGAAATCGGTCAGCGCATATTCCACCTTGGGCGGTACCACCGGGTACACCGTGCGCGTCACCAGATTGTCGCTCTCCAGCTCCCGCAGCTGCTGTGTCAGCATCTTGGGCGTGGCCTGGGGGATGATCTTTTGCAGCTCGCCGTGTCGCAGGCTGCCGCTGACCAGATGCCACAGGATCAACGCCTTGTATTTGCCGCCGATCAGCTTCAAGGTCGCATCCACGGGGCAGTTGAGCCCGGTGCAATCACAGCCCATGTTGGTTATCTCCTTTCAATACTATCATTTTGGATAGTATGGCACAACAAAGTGCGTACTTGTTCTTTGGATCAATTATGGCTACGATGATATCATGGAGCATGGAGAGAGTCAAGGCTGAGAAACCTAACCCAAGGAGCGTGGCAAATTACAATGGAAAGCAGAGTATTGAGCATCCGGGGCATGACCTGTGCAGCCTGCGCCCAGCGCATCGAGAAGACCGTCGGTAAACTCCCCGGTATCAAGCAAGCCTCGGTAAATTTGGCCAGCGAGAAGCTGTTCGTGGAATACGATGAAAGCACCCTTCCCCTTAGCGCCATCAAGGAGGCCGTTACAAAGATCGGCTATGAGGTCGTGGAGAAGACCGACAGCGCCAGTGTCACGATCCCCATTGGCGGCATGACGTGCGCTGCCTGCGCCCAGCGGGTGGAGAAGGCCGTCGGCAGGCTGGAGGGCGTGCACAGCGCGTCGGTCAACTTCGCCACGGAAAAGGCCACTGTCACCTATGACCCCCACCAGATCCGCCTGTCCGCCATCCGCGAGGCCATCGAGAAGGCCGGATACAAGGCGCTGGAGGTCTCCAGAACCGACGCCGCCGATGAAGACCGCAAGCGTAAGCAGAAGGACATCCGTACGCTGTGGGTCAAGTTCATCATCGCCGCTACGCTGGCCGTGCCGCTGCTGTACATCGCCATGGTGCCCATGATCACGTGGGTCAAGCTGCCCTTCCCCGCCGGCTTGGGCCCCATGGATTATCCTTTGGTATATGGCCTGGTGCAGATGGCACTGGTCATCCCGATTGTGGCAGTGGGGTATAAGTTCTACACCGTTGGCTTCAAAGCGCTGATCCAACGCAGCCCGAACATGGATTCGCTGATCGCCATCGGCACGACCGCCGCCGTGCTCTATAGCATCTACAACGTGTTCCAGATTGCCCAAGGGGATTTCCACGCCGTGGAAGCCCTGTACTTTGAGACGGCAGGCGTCATCATCGCGCTGATCTTGCTGGGCAAGACGCTGGAGGCCATATCCAAGGGCCGCACCAGCGAGGCCATCAAGAAGCTCATGGGCCTGGCGCCCAAAACGGCCATCGTGCTGCAAAACGGAGTGGAGAAGGAAATCCCCATCGACGAGGTGGAGATCGGCGACATCATCATCGTGAAGCCCGGCGCCAAGATTCCGGTGGACGGTACGGTGTTGCAGGGGCAAACCGCCATCGACGAATCCATGCTGACCGGCGAAAGCATGCCGGTGGACAAGCGGCCCGGCGACGCCGTGTACGCCGCATCGCTGAACGCCAACGGCACGATACAGTTCCGCGCCGACAAGATCGGCAGCGACACGGCGCTGGCGCAGATCATCAAACTCGTGGAGGATGCCCAGGGCTCCAAAGCCCCCATCGCCCAGATGGCAGACATCGTGTCCGGTTACTTTGTGCCCATCGTGTGCGCCATCGCCGTGGTGGCAGGCGTTGCGTGGTTCATCGGCACCGGCGATCTGGAGTTCTCGCTGACCGTCTTCATCTCAGTGCTGGTCATCGCGTGCCCATGCGCCCTGGGGTTGGCCACGCCCACGGCCATCATGGTGGGCACCGGCAAGGGCGCTGAGAACGGCATCCTCATAAAGGGCGGCGAGGCGCTGGAAACCGCGCACAAGATCAACACGATCGTATTCGACAAGACCGGCACGATCACCGAAGGCAAGCCCACCGTGACCGATGTGCTGCCGGCGGCCGGGCTGGAACAGAAGCGGCTGCTGCAGATCACCGCGTCGGCCGAGCGGGCTTCCGAACACCCGCTGGGCCAGGCCATCGTGCAAGGCGCCCAGGGTCTGGGGCTGGAATTGCTTCCGGTGGATGAGTTCCAGGCCATCACCGGCCGCGGCATCGAGGCGAAGCTGAACGGCGCGGCCATACTGGCCGGCAACCGCAAGCTCATGGATGAACGCGGTATCTCTCTGGGAGAGCTGGCAGCCTCATCCGACCGCTTGGCCGAGGAGGGCAAGACGCCGATGTATGTGGCGTTGGACGGCCGCCTGGCCGGCATCATCGCCGTGGCAGATGTCGTAAAGCACAGCAGCCGCGCCGCCATCGAAAGCCTGCATAAAATGGGCATCGAGGTAGCGATGATCACCGGCGACAACACCAGGACCGCCGCGGCCATCGCCCGGCAGGTTGGCATCGATCATGTGCTGGCCGAGGTGCTGCCGCAGGACAAATCCAACGAAGTCAAAAAGCTGCAGACCGCCGGCCACAAGGTTGCCATGGTCGGCGACGGCATCAACGACGCGCCGGCGCTGGCCCAGGCCGACATCGGCATCGCCATCGGCTCCGGTACAGACGTAGCCATGGAATCTGCCGACATCGTGCTGATGCGCTCGGACCTCATGGACGTTCCCACAGCCATCGAGCTCAGCAAACGGACAATACGCAACATCAAGCAGAACCTGTTCTGGGCCTTCGGTTACAACGTCGTGGGCATCCCCATCGCGGCGGGCGTGCTGCATCTGTTCGGCGGCCCGCTGCTCAACCCGATTTTCGCCGCCGCCGCCATGAGCCTAAGCTCGGTATCGGTGCTCACCAACGCGCTGCGCCTGAAGCGCTTTAAGCCCCTGGCCGGCAAAGGCAATGCCGTTCCCCCAACCCTCAACCAGAAAAAATAACGATAAACAAGGAGGAAACATCATGGAGAAAACAACATTGAACGTGGAAGGCATGTCCTGCCAACACTGCGTGAAGGCCATCACCAAAGCCGTGGGCGCGCTGCCCGGTGTGCAAGATGTCTCGGTGGACTTGAGCGCCAAGACCGTGGCCGTCAGCTACGACCCGGCCAAAATTCCGCTGGACAGGATCAAGGCCGAAATCGTGGATCAGGGCTACGAGGTGGTGGCTTAACAAATCACAAACAGAAAGGAGCAGGCAAAGCACCTGCTCCTTTCTGTGTTGACAAAGTGGCCTCTTTGGCTTCCCCTCCGAGGGGAAGCCAAGTCATGGCTTATCGGAACTCCAACCCCTTGGTCAGCTCCACGACCATGTGCCCGTCCTGGAAGGAGCGCACCTTCGTGCCCAGGATGTCCAAACCCTCGATCGTTATATTCTCAATCAGATGCCCCGCCTCGTAGCCCCGCAGTATGGATACCGGAAATGGGCCGTCGGTAACCCTGACATTTTTAATTATGATATTGTCAACGATCCCGCGGGTTTTATCCTTGGAATAACGGGAGTCCAGAATTTTGAAATCGATCAGCTTCTCATCGGCGCACTCCACGCGGATGTCCTCATACAGCACATCGTGGATGCGGGCACGGTCGCCGTTGTGTATCGTAAGCACGCCGCCGGATTGCCAGCCCTCGCGCTCGCAATGCACGACGTCGATATCGCGGAAGACGATATGATGGATCTCCTCGCAGCGGGTTTCATAACCGATCTCCATGGCATTGCCCCATTCGTCGTTCCAGAACACGCAGCGCTCCACGAGAACGTCGCTTACGTCCCGCTCGCCGAAGGGGAACTGGTAATCCACGGCCTTGACCGCCACGCAGTCATCCTTCACGCGGATGAAGCAGTCCTGCACCGACACATCCCTGCTGCCTACGATATCGATGCCGTCGCCGGTTCCGTCATGACCCATGATGTTCACATGGCGGATCACTACGCCCTGGCAGGCCACAGGCACCACGTGCCACGTGGGGCAATTGACGACGGTTATCCCCTCGATCAACACGTTTTGGCAGCGGGAAGGCAGTATGGCGTGTTTCTTTTTACCCTCGCCGGGCTGGGCTGCGTCCAGCACTCCCCGGCCAATGATGCGGATGTTCTCCTGACCGTCGGCATGGATGCACCCGCGCACCCACGCGCCCGGAGCCAGATACACCGTCTGGCCGGATTCGGGTGTGATGACGCCGGCCTCGTGCAGGCCTGGGCCAAAGCAGAGGGCCCCGGCCGGAGGCTGCTCCGGCAACGGTGGGCTGCACAGCAGGAACAACGGGCTCTTGAGGTCGCCATCCAGCTCCAGCGTGACCTTACAGGGCAGGTCCAGTGCGAAGGACAGCCGGCCATTGTTGCGGAACGCCGGGCAGATGCCCAGACGGCCGGGCCGCACCCGCACGGCGTGGTAGGGCCGTAGGCATTCCACCTCCACCTGCGCCGTGCCCTGACCGCAGAACAGCGCGAAGTGATAGCTGGGCGCGCCGTGCACGTCCACCTCCTGGCCGTCCACATACACCCGGTAGAGTTGTGACGGCTGTATGTCCGGAAGCCTGTCGATCTGAATCATGTTCAGCTCTCCCCTTATGATTCGCTTGAGTAATTGCGCTTGAGCCACCGGTGGATGAAGGCCATGACGACCGCCGCGACCAGTATGGCCGCGCCGGTCACCAGAACCAGCAGCTGCTTGTTGCCGAAGGGTATACCCAAAACATGGGTGCTCAACTGGCCGGTGCGCAGGATCAGCTGCTGGCCGAGTATCGTGCCCAGCATGGCCGCCACCATGTTCACCGTGTTATAAAAACTCAGATAGTTGCTTTGGTTGGCCTCGGGGATGAACTTGTAGGGGATCAGCGACGCCACCTGCGTGATGCCGGCGCTGG
>JAEZSC010000143.1 GCA_023422005.1 Bacillota bacterium
CCCCCATCATCACCGACGCGTCAAAATCGTCGGCGCGCACGGTGTAGTAGGTCGCGTAGTATTCCCTGGGGTGGTGCACCTTGTAATAGGCCACGCGAAGGCCCATCATGACGTAGGCAACGGCGTGAGCCTTGGGGAACATGTACTTGATCTTCTTGCACGAATCGATGAACCACTGGGGAACTTTCTGCTCCACCATGGCGGCTTCCATTTCGGGTTTCAGGCCCTTGCCCTTGCGCACATTCTCCATGGTGTCGAAGGCCATCTTGGGGGCCACGCCCTGGGCGATCAGATAGAGCATGATGTCGTCGCGGGTGCAGATGGCCTGCTTGAGCGTCGTCACACCGTTCAGAATCAGGTCCTGGGCGTTGTTGAGCCACACATCGGTGCCGTGGGAGAGGCCGGAGATGCGGATCAGCTCGCTGACCGTCGTGGGCCGGGTCACATCCAACATGCCCTGCACGAACTTGGTGCCGAACTCCGGAACTCCGTAGGTGCCCACGTCGCAGCCGATGTCCGCGGGGGTAACGCCCAGGCTTTTGGTGGATGTGAACAGCGCCATGGTGTCACGGTCGTCGATGGGGATGTTGACCGGGTCCAGCCCGGTCAGGTCCTTGAGCATCTTGAGCATCGTGGGGTCGTCATGGCCCAGGATGTCCACCTTGACCAGGCGGTCGTGCAGCGAATCGAAGTCGAAGTGCGTCGTCACGGTGCCGCTCTCCCGGTCGTCGGCGGGGTGCTGTATGGGAGTGAAATCGGTCACCTCATATTCCTTGGGCACGATGATGATGCCGCCGGGGTGCTGTCCGGTCGTGCGTTTGACGCCGGCGCAGCCCAAGGCCAGGCGCTCCACCTCCACCGGGGGCACCTCACGGCCGCGCTCCTCCATGTATTTGAGCACATAGCCGTAGGCAGTGCGGTCGGCAATGGTGCTGATGGTGCCGGCGCGGAACACGTTGCCCTCGCCGAAAAGCTCCTCGGTGAACTTGTGCATGACCGGCTGGTTCTCGCCGGAGAAGTTCAGGTCGATGTCCGGCACCTTGTCGCCCTTGAAGCCCAGGAACACCTCAAAGGGAATGTCATAGCCGTCACGCCGGTAGCGCGTTCCGCACAACGGGCAATCCTTCTCCGGCAGGTCGGGGCCGCAGCCCAGCGTCTGGGCGTCCACGTCCCAGTCGGAATGTTTGCAGTTGGGGCACACATAGTGCGGTGGCAGCGGATTGACCTCGGTGATGCCGGTCATCGTTGCGACAAAGCTGGAACCCACCGAACCGCGGGAACCCACGAGATAGCCGTCGGCCAGCGAGCGCTTGACCAGCGCTTGGGCGATCCAGAACAGAACGGCGAAGCCGTAGGTCGTAATGGAGCCCAGTTCCTTGTCCAGCCGGGCCTTCACAACGTCGGGCAGCGGGTCGCCGTAGATCTCCCGGGCGCGCTTCCAGCTCTGCTCCACGATGAAATCCTCGGCGCCATCCACCGACGGTGCATAGAGCTTGTAGGGCGGCAGAGGGTCCACAGCCTCCAGGCTGTCGGCCAGCTCGTTGGGGGCGGTGATTACCACGCGGCGGGCCAGGTCCTCCCCCAGCCACGCGAATTCGGCGAGCATCTCGTTGGTTGTGCGGAAATACAGCGGCGGTTGGCAGTCGGCGTCGTCATAGCCTTGGCCGGCCTGCAGAATGCGCCGGTAGCATTCATCCCTAGGTTCCAGGAAGTGGGCGTCGCCGGTGGCCACCACGGGCTTATTGAACTTCTCGCCCAGCGCGATGATCTTGCGGGTGATCGCGTGCAGCCCCTCCTCGTCGCGCACCTGGCCGTTGCGCAGCATGAAGGCGTTGTTGCCATCGGGCATGATCTCCAGATAATCATAGAACGTGGCGATCTCCTCGGCCTGCTTCTCCTGGCCGCTCAGCAGCGCCTGATAGAGCTCCCCCGCCTCGCAGGCCGATCCCACCAGCAGGCCTTCGCGGTGCTCGGTGAGCGCCCATTTGGGGATGCGCGGGCGGCTCTTGAAATGGTGCAGATGGGCCAAGCTCACCAGTTTATAAAGATTTTTGAGACCCTCACGGTTCTTCACCAGCAGCACGGCGTGGTGCTCGCGGCCCTCGCCGGACTTGGAAAACAAAGCGTTGAGCTGATCCAGTTCGGCCTTGCCGTGGCGGCTCTCCACCTCGGCAGCCATGCGCAGGAAGATGCGGGCCGTGGCCTCGGCGTCGTTCACCGCACGGTGGTGCCCCTCCAGCTTGATGCCCAGCTTCTTGGCCAGCGTGTCCAGCCGGTGGCGGCGCATGTCGGTATACAGCACCCGTGCCAGCGCCAATGTGTCTAGCACCGGGTTGGGGAATTCCAGCGCGAACGCAGCGCCACGGGTGCGCACAAAGCCCATGTCAAAGGCGCTGTTGTGGGCCACCAGCGTGTCGCCGCCGGCAAAGGCCTGAAAGTCTCGAAGCGCCTGTTCCTCCGCCGGCGCGTCGCGAACCATGTCGTCAGTGATGCCGGTCAGATGGGTGATGTTGGCAGGGATGGGCTTGCCGGGGTTCACAAAGGTGTTGAAGCGGTCCACGACCTGGCCCGCCCGCAGGCGTACCGCACCGATCTCGGTGATGTTCTCCCGGCCGGCGTCCAGACCGGTGGTCTCCAGGTCAAAAACGACAAAGTCGCCGTCGAAGCCGCCGGGCGCGCAGCCGGTCACAATGTTGGCCATGTCCGGCACGAGGTAGGCCTCCATGCCCAACAGTATCTTCACGCCGTGCTTCTTGCCGGCCTCATAGGCCGCCGGGAAGCTCTGTACCACGCCGTGGTCGGTGATGGCCAGCGCCCTGTGCCCCCAGCGGGCCGCCGTTTTCACGGCGTCGGACACTGGCAGCACCGAATCCATGGAGCTCATCTGCGTGTGCAGGTGCAGCTCCACGCGCTTATCCGCGGCGGTGTCCTGGCGCAGCTTCTTAGGCACCTGGGTGATCTCCTGGGCCCGCAGGTTCAGTTCGGTCAAGTGCACCACGGCGTCGCCCGTGCCGCGGGTGATGGCACGCAGCTCGCAGGAGCCCCGCACCCGCAGGCGAATGCCGGGCTTGATGACCTCTCCCAACTCCCGGCACACGATGTCGCGATCGAAGCGCACCACGGAGATGGAGCCGGTGTAATCGGTCAGCACGAAGCTCAAGAGCGACATGGGCTCGCCCTTCTGCTCACGCTTGGTCGTGCGCACCTCGGCCTTGCACACGTCGCCTTCCACGATGACCATGCCACTCTCGCCGTTCAGCGTATCCATTGGCACGGCCTCGCCGAACACGGCGCGGGCGCCGAACAACGCTTTGATCTCGCTGTTCTCGGTCAGTCTGGGCTTCTTGATGCGCACCACGGGGTTGAATCCGGTCAGTTCCTCCACGAGATCGCGGATG
This sequence comes from Bacillota bacterium, assembly GCA_023422005.1. Classification (GTDB taxonomy): domain Bacteria; phylum Bacillota; class Clostridia; order Christensenellales; family UMGS416; genus JAEYRA01. The sequence goes on from JAEZSC010000143.1 coordinate 3,399, forward strand.
GCGCGCTCGAAGGGCCGGGGGTTGGCCGTGTCGGCATACACCATGACGGCCTCGCCCTCGCGCTCCCACTCGGAGTCTTCCAGCAGTTCCTGCAGCTCACCTTCGGCGTTTTCCAGCACGGCGCGGCGCAGCGCCTCCACGGTGCACGCATCCTCCAGCCGTTCCGGGGTCTCCCGCTGCAGCGAAACCTCCTGCACAAAACCCAGGTTATCCCGCAGCGTGTGGATGAACCGGCTGTCGTCCAGCTTAAGCGGCTTCGGCGCGGTATATACGACTTGCCAGTGGTTGCCCGCCGGCCTCAGGCGGATGCCCTTGATGCGAATGAACTCCCACTTGTCCGGATATGCCTGCATCAGCAGTTCGTTGAGCGCGGTTTCAGCCATGGTGCGTCCTTTCGTGCGAGAGATGGAAAGCGCCTCCGCCGCGGCAAGCGCGGCGAAGGGCGAACGCGTTTATTATAGCATAGAGAGTCGTCCATGGAATGGGCAAATATGCATATGGTGGTAAAAACGATGGGCTTGCACCACATCTGGTGCAGGGTGCGCAAATCTCCGACTAACCCAAATTCAAACCCAGCAACTCAAAAATCGTATCCATCAGCGCGGAAAGCAGCTGATCCTCGGGCACCTTGCGCACCATCTCGCCATGAACGAACAGCGCGCCGGAGCCGTGCCCGCCGGCGATGCCTATGTCAGCCTCCCGCGCTTCGCCGGGGCCGTTGACCACGCAGCCCATTACTGCCACCTTCAGGTGCTGGCGGATGCCGGCGGTACGCCGCTCCACCTCCTGGGCCAGCTTCTCCACATCGATGCACGTGCGGCCGCATGTAGGGCAAGATATGATCTCCACGCCCCGCATGCGCACGCCTGCGGCCCGCAGGATGTCAAAGCCAGCGCTTACTTCCTGAACCGGGTCTCCGGTTAAACTCACCCGAAGGGTGTCGCCCAAGCCGTCCAGCAGCAGCGCGCCCAGGCCTACCGATGATTTGATGATGCCCTGGCGGCCGGCGCCGGCCTCGGTGATGCCCAGGTGCAGAGGGTAATCGCACAGGGCCGCCATGGCGCGGTAGGCGTGCAGGCACAGCGGCGCGTTTGACGCCTTGAGTGCGATGACGATGTCCTCAAAGCCCATGCCCTCCAGCAGGCGCACGTGCTCCAGCGCGCTCTGCGCCATGGCTTCCGCGGTGACTCCAAGGGTTTGGACCTTTTCCTTTTCCAGCGAACCGGCGTTGACGCCGATGCGAATGGGCACATGATGGGCCTTTGCCGCGTCCACAACCATGCGGACCTTGTCCGGCCCGCCGATGTTGCCGGGGTTGATGCGCAGCTTGTCGGCGCCGTTTTCCACAGCCTTCACCGCCAGCGCCGCGGAAAAGTGTATGTCCGCCACCAGCGGCGCATCCACGCGGTCGCGGATGGCCTTCAGGGCCAGCGCGCATTCCTCGTCATAGACGCTGACGCGGACGATCTCACAGCCCGCCGCCTGCAGCGCCTTGATCTGCTCAACGGTGGCTTCCACGTCGCGGGTGTCGGTATTGGTCATGGACTGCACGGCCACGGGGTTGCCGCCCCCTATTGCCACATCCCGTATGCGTACGATACGGGTCTTGTCTCTGGTCGTCATACATTCACCCCGAACAATCGCAAGATGTCCCTCCCGGCCAAAAAGACGAACAGCAGGATGAACAGCCCAAAGCCGACCAGCGACACGATGTTCTCCTTTTCCGGCGGGATGGGCTTGCGGCGGATCATCTCGTACAGCAGGAACAGCACCTTGGACCCATCCAGCGCCGGCAAAGGCAGCAGGTTGAACACGCCCAGGTTGACCGACAGGAAGATCGCGATACTGACGAACACCTCCAAGCCGGATTGCTGTGCCGCGGCGGCCACGTCTCTGACGATGCCGATGGGGCTGGTCAGGCGGTTGTCGCCCTGCTCGCCGTGGCGCACGATGCTCAACAGCGACCCCAGCAGTTGCTTCACGGCGTTGACCATGATACCGCCGCTCTCACCCACGGCGCTGATGAAGTTATAGTGAATGGACTCGCCCGCTACCGTGCGCACGGTGATGCCGATCTGATACCGGCCCAGGCTTTCGATGAATTTAGGCACCACGGTCAGCGTGAGCTGCTGCTCACCGCGCTGCACGACGAAGGACAATGGCGCGCCGTTGCTGCCGGTGATCTGCTGGCTCATGATCTCGTACTCGTCGTTGAGCTGCACGCCGTTGATGCTGAGCACACGGTCGTTGGCCTGCAGGCCGGCGGTCTGGGCCGGCGTATTTTCACTGACCGAATCCACGATGGGCACAAGCTTGCTCTCATGCATGCCGCCGGCCATCAGATAGATGACCAGTATCACGAAGGCCACCAGCAAATTGGTCAGCGAACCGGCAACGGACACGACCAGCCGCTTCCACGGAGAAGTCGCGTAATACTTCTCCACGCCGTGCTCATCCTCCGGGTCGGCAAAGCTGACAAAGCCGCCGAAGGGGATCAGACGCAGCGCGTAGATGACGCCGCCGCGCTTGGTGGACAGTATGCGTTTACCGAAGCCGACGGCGAATTCATGCACCGGAACGCCAGTCCAACGGGCTGCCAGAAAGTGGCCGGCCTCGTGCACAAGCACGAGTACACCCAACAGCAGTATGGCCAATATCCCGTAAACAACCGTCATGAGCTCACCTTGCCTTTCTCGTTTGCTGAGGCCAGCCTGGCGCGGGTTTCCGCGTCCTGGGCCAGGATGTCCTCCAGGCTGAACGGGTCAAGCGGGGCGGCCGCGTCCATGGCGCCCTCGATGACCCGGGGAATGTCAGAAAAGCCGATGCCGCCTGCCAGGAAACGCGCCACGGCCACCTCGTTGGCGGCGTTGAGCGCGATGGCCGCGCCGCCGCCTCGGCGCAGCGCCTCATAGGCCAGCCTCAAGCACGGGAAAGCCTCCCGATCCGGCGGCAGGAATGTCAGCGTTCCCACCTTCAGGATGTCCAGCGCCGGGGCCTCGCAGTCCAGGCGGCGGGGCCACGTCAGCGCATACTGGATCGGGATGCGCATGTCCGGGCAGCCCATCTGCGCCAGCACCGAATGGTCCATGAGCTCCACCATGGAGTGCACGATGCTCTGGCGGTGTATCACGACATCGATATCCTGCGGCCCGCGGTCAAACAGCCACCGGGCTTCGATGACCTCCAAGCCCTTGTTCATAAGCGTTGCGCTATCTATTGTAATCTTGGCGCCCATGGCCCAGTTGGGGTGCTTGAGCGCCTGGGCCGCGGTCACATGGGCCAATTGCTCCGGTGTATACCCGAAGAACGGCCCTCCGGAACAGGTCAGTATCACACGCCGGAGCTCCTGGGGCGAAGCCAGCCCCTGCAGACATTGGAAGATCGCCGAATGCTCGCTGTCCACCGGGTACAGGCTTTGCCTGTTTTTGTTGAGAAGGTCGTTAACCAGAGCTCCTCCGGTTACCAGCGCCTCCTTGTTGGCCAGGGCGATATCCATGCCGCCCTGTATGCACCGGACCACCGCCGGCAGCCCCGCGATGCCCACGATGGCCACCAGCGCCATGTGGGCTTGGCCGGCGGCCTCGTCGCACAGGCGCAGCAAACCTTCGGGCCCGGCAAAGAGCGCCGTGCCCTCGGGCAGCTGCCCTCTGGCCCTCTCCGCGGCGGCCGAGTCGGTCAGTGCCACGGCCTTGGGCCGGTATTGGCGAGCCTGCTTCAAAAGCAGTTCTACGTTGTTATGAGCGGAAAGCCCCCAGACGCCGAACTCCCCGGGCAACGCGCCCACTACGCTGAGCGTCTGCGTGCCGATGGAGCCGGTGGAGCCCAACACCAACAGTTGTTTCAACAGCATTCTCCTTATGACAAGAAAAACAGTTCCAGATAACAGTATACGGCCACGGCGCCGAACAATATGCTGTCCATTCGGTCCATGAAGCCGCCATGGCCTGGCAGCAGGGTGCTGAAGTCCTTGATGCCGGCAAAGCGCTTGATGGACGACGCCATCAGGTCGCCGGCCTGGGCCAGGACGCTGACCAGTATGGCCATCAGCGGATAGTGAAAGAACGGCAGCCCGTCGAAGAAATATTGACGCACCAGCGCGCCGCCCGCAGAAAACACGATGACCGTGGTGAGCACAGCCCCCACGGCGCCTTCGACTGTCTTTTTAGGGCTGATGGCCGGCGAGAGCTTGTGCTTGCCGAAGAAGCCGCCGAAGAAATAGCCGCCGCAATCGGTGGCCACGGGGCCCACCAACGCCGCCGCCAGAGCAACTTGCGAGAGCCTGACCGATGCCTGGGGCCCCTGCCACTGCAGGCCTTCCAGCGCCAGCAGGAAGAAGAAGAACCAGCTGGGATACACCATGGAAAACACGCCGATCACGGTATCGATAAAACGCCGCCGCGGCATCGTCATGTTGAGCGCGATGAGCACCGCGCACAGCACCGTGAACACCGCCACGAGGCTGGACAGGCCCTTGAAATGAAACACAAGATACATGGACGCCGCAAAAAGATAGCCAGGCCACACGCCGGGCCGAAAGCTGGCGGCGCGCATGGCACCGTACATCTCCCACTGGCTGACCAGCGCGAACACGGTGATCAGCGCGCCGAACACCCAGCCCCGCAGCCACACGACCAGTATGATCACAGCGAACAGCGCAAAGCCTACGATAAAGCGGGTGCCCAAATTCTTGAATTTCATACCGAATCAACCCCGCCGTAGCGTCTGCCGCGGCCTTGGTAATCCAAAAGAGCTTTGCGGTATTCGTCACGGTTGAAGTCCGGCCAATAGACCTGCGGCGCCAGGAACTCGGCGTAGGAGCACTGCCAGAGCATGAAATTGCTCAGGCGCAGCTCGCCGCTGGTGCGGATGACAAGGTCCACATCGGGCAGGCCAGTGGTATAGAGACGAGCTGACAAAGCCTCCTCGTCGATGTCATCGGGCTTCAGCCGGCCTGCCGCCGCTTCCTGCGCCAGCAGCCTCGCCGCCCGGGTGAGCTCTGCCCGGCCGCCGTAATTCAGGGCGATGTTCATGATCAGGCCTTTGTTGTTCTTCGTGCGCTCCAGCGCTTCTTCAACCGCGCGGCTCACGCGGCGGGAGATGGCGTCCACCTCGCCCATGAAGCGAATGCGCACCTGGTTGGCGCACAGCTCGTCGATCTCACGGCCGAGGAACTCCACCAGCAATTCCATGAGGATGCGGATCTCCGCCGGCGGGCGCTTCCAGTTCTCAGTGGAAAAGGCATACAGGGACAGCGCCTCCAGCCCCACGTCGGAACTGGCTCGCACGATGTCACGCAGCGCCTCCACACCGGCGCGGTGGCCGGCAGAGCGGCTCAGGCCGCGGTTCTGCGCCCAGCGGCCGTTTCCATCCATGATCATGCCCACGTGGCGGGGGACCTTGCTAAGGCCCCACTCGATGGCAAGCGGCTTCAAGTCGGACATTCGTTCCCTTTCTTCACGGAGAGGGCTCCCCGGTGCGCACGGCCTTGATGCACGTGGCCACCAGGGCCACGCCCTGCTGTGTCGAACGCACGCGGATGACCCGGGGCTGGCCTTCGCGGCGGCGTCCGCTCAACTGCACCTGCACACACTCTATACCGGCATCGCGCAGACGAGCGCTGGCGGCGTCCACGCTTAGGCCCAGCACGCCGGGCAGCGTCATACGCGCAGGATCTCCTTTTCCTTGTCCTTGAGCACGTCCTCGATCATCTTGCCATGGCGATCGGTCAGTTTCTGAACGTCGTCCTCATAGCGTTTGAGTTCGTCCTCTGTGATTTCGCTGCTCTTTTGCAGCTTCTTCAGCGCGTCGTTGGCGTCGCGCCGCACATTTCGGATGGCGACTTTGGCCTCTTCGCCCAGCTTGTGCACGTTCTTGACCAGGTCGCGCCGGCGCTCCTCGGTAAGCTCCGGGATGGCCAGGCGGATGATCTTGCCGTCGTTGACCGGGTTGATGCCCAAATCGCTGACGCGGATGGCCTTCTCGATCAGCGGGATCAGCTTGTTGTCCCACGGAGAGATCACGAGCATACGGGGTTCCGGCGCGGAGATATTACCCACCTGCGAGATCGGCGTGGGCGTGCCGTAATAATCCACCTTGATGTTGTCCAACAGCTGCGGGTTGGCTCTGCCTGCCCGTATGCTGTTCATTTCGCTGCGCAGCACGCTGATGGTCTTTCCCATGTGCTCCGTTGCGGAGTTGATGATATCGTTTGCTGGCATAAACGGACCCTCCTTTTGGTCTATTTTACATGATTTCCCGATGGATGAAAAGATGATATGTCATCCTTGTGCTCCGGGCGCACCGGCATCAAAACGCAGCAGGTACAAATACTCGCCGCTGCTGTGCTGCCCCAGGCGCTCATAACCCATGCGCTCATACAGCCCCTGGCCTCGGCTGTTGGCCACCGCTGTGGTCAGCAGCACACCACCTGCGCCCAGGGCAAGGGCGTGCTCATGGGCATGGGAGAGCAGCGAGCGGCCCAGGTGGCGGCCCTTGCAGTCCTCGGCCACGGCGATGCCCAGCCACGGGACGCGCTTGTGGGTGTCCCACAGGAACACGGTGCCCACCATGCGCCCCTCGGCCTCGGCCAAAAAGAACGCGGTGTTCGGCGCCTCACCTCTCTGCGCGCGCAGCGTGAACTGGCGGTTGCCGTCGCCGCGGTTGAAGAAGGCCCGGCTCTCCCCGCCCATCTGATCGTAGAAGGCCTCCACCAGAGGCAGATCCTGCGGCGTTATGAGGCGGATGCGCACATGCTCCAAACTCGTCATGAATCAGCCCTCCTTGCTCACGATGGTGCCGATGGTCTCGCCCTGGGCCACCTTGAGGATGTTCTCTGGCGGCTCCAGGCCGAACACGAGAATGGGCAGGTTGTTGTCCATGCACAGCGTGATGGCTGTGGTATCCATGACGGTCAAGCCCCGGTTCAGCACATCCATATAGCTCAGGCGGTCCAACTTTTTGGCCGTGGGCACCTTGCGGGGGTCTGCGTCATACACGCCGTCCACATTCTTGGCCAGCAGTATGGCGTCGGCCTCGATCTCCGCGGCGCGCAGCGCCGCCGCCGTGTCGGTGGAGAAGAAGGGGTTGCCCGTGCCGCAGGCAAAGATCACGATGCGGCCCTTTTCCATATGGCGCATGGCCCGGCGGCGGATGTAGGGCTCGGCGACGGTGCGCATCTCTATGGCCGTCTGTACGCGCACCTGGGCTCCCTGGCGCTCCAGCGCGTCCTGCAGCGCCAGAGCGTTCATTGCGGTGCCTAGCATGCCGATGTGGTCGGCAGTCGTGCGGTCCATTTCGCCGCCCTGGCGGCCCCGCCAGAAGTTACCACCTCCCACGACGATGCCGACCTCCGCGCCAGCCTGACACAGCTGCACGATATAACGGCTGGTGCGGTCCAGCATCTCGGGGCTCAGGCCAAAGCCGCCCTCGCCGGCCAGTGCCTCTCCGCTGACCTTGAGCATCACGCGCTTGTATTTCAAACTCTGCATGGTCTCACTCCTTTGATAAAGGGGACACTCCGAACCGAAGTCTCCCCCTTTAAGTCTCATTTCGTCTTACCTGACAGGTTCAGCACAAGCAAATGGGGGGCAAAGCCCCCCGTATTATATTACTGACCCATTTGCTTTGCGACTTCGTCGGCGAAGTTTTCCTGCTTCTTCTCCAGGCCCTCACCCATCTCGTAGCGCACGAAGCGGCGGATGGAAATCTTCTCGCCGATGCGGAAACCCACTTCATTGACGATGTCCTTGACGGCCTTGTCCTGATCCTTGATGAAGGGCTGCTCCATGAGGCAGACTTCCTTGTAGAACTTCTGGATGCGGCCTTCGACCATCTTGTCCACGATCTTCTCGGGCTTGCCCTCAGCCAGCGCCTGGGCGCGAAGAATCTCGCGCTCATGGGCGAGCTCGGCCTGATCCACTTCCTCAGGTACGATGTACTTGGGGCGGCTGGCGGCCACCTGCATGGCCATGTCCTTCACGAAGAGGCGGAACTCCTCAGTGTTGGCCACAAAGTCGGTCTCGCAGTTTACTTCGATGAGCACGCCGATCTTGCCGCCCATGTGGATATAGCTCTCCACGATACCTTCGGCGGCGATGCGGCCGGCCTTCTTGGCATTGGCGGCCAGGCCGCGCTCACGCAGTATGTCGGCGGCCTTGTCCATGTCGCCGTCGGCGTCGGTCAGCGCGCGCTTGCAGTCCATCATGCCCGCGCCGGTTCTCTCGCGCAGTTCTTTGACATCCTGAGGTGAAATTGCCATGTTGGTTCCTCCGTCCTGTATTAAGGTTTGCTTGGTATTCTCTTCTGAAAAGGGGGAAGTTACCTTCCCCCTTACGTCTGCGTCGTTATGCGGAAGCGGGGCCGTTTACTCGGCGGCGGCTTCGGCTTCCTCTTCAGCGGCTTCCTTCTCGGCCACGAGGGCTTCTTCAGCGGCGGGTTCCAACTGCTCGCCCTGGTTGCTTTCCACCACGGCGTCGGCCATGCAGCCCACAATCAGCTTGATGGCGCGAATGGCGTCATCGTTGCCGGCGATGATATAATCGACCTCGTCGGGGTCGCAGTTGGTATCCACGATGCCGATGATCGGAATGCCCAGCTTGCGGGCTTCGGCGATGGCCAGATGCTCCTTGCGGGGGTCCACAACGAACAGGGCGTCGGGCCTGCGGGTCATGCCCTGCACACCGGCCAGGTTCTTCACGAGCTTCTCGCGCTCACCCATCAGCTTTACGACTTCCTTCTTGGGCAGCAGCGCAAACTCGCCCTTGGTCTCCATGTCGAAGAGCTTGTTCATGCGGTTGACGCGCTGGCGCATGGTCGTGAAGTTGGTCAGCATGCCGCCCAGCCAACGGCTGTTGACGTAGTACATGCCGCAGCGCTTGGCTTCCTGCTCGATGGCTTCCTGCGCCTGCTTCTTGGTGCCCACAAAAAGGATGGTGCCCTTCTGATCGGCCAGCTTGCGCACGAAGGCATAGGCCTGGTCCACGAGCTTGACGGTCTGCTGCAGGTCGAGAATGTAGATGCCGTTGCGTTCGGTGTAGATGTAGGGCTTCATTTTGGGGTTCCAGCGGCGGGTCTGGTGACCGAAATGCACGCCGGCTTCGAGAAGCTGCTTCATGGAAAGTACAGCCATGGGAAAACCTCCTTAAAAACCTCCCTCGTGCCCTTTTTGATTGCCAAAACCGCGTTCGCGGCAGGACGGCAAACAGGCACGGGTGTGTAATGCGTTGGATAGTATAGCACGAAAAGCCATTCTTCACAAGAGATTTTTCAAGAAAAACCTCGTTTTCCCTATGCTGCGGCAGCGCCAACCTGTGCTATACTGTATTACCATCGATGCGCGAAAGCGTTATCCATGCTCGAGGTGACGCCATGTACGCGGACCTTCACATCCACAGCTGCTGCTCCGACGGCACGATGCGGCCCGAGGACATTGCGCGGGAGGCAAAAGCTAAAGGCGTGTCGCTCATCAGCATCGCCGACCACGACACGCTGGATGCATGGGATGTCTTCCCTGCCGCTTGCGCCGATCATGGCATGCGCTATTTGAGCGCCGTGGAACTGCACAGCCAATGGGGCAGCACGACCTGCCATGTACTCGCCTACGGATTTGATCTGCAGGATGAATCTTTTAGGGAACTCGTGGTTCAAAACCGCGCGAAGCTGGAAGGCATGAGCGACCGGCTGATACAGCTCATGGAGGCGAACTTCTCCGCCGTCTCCGTGGCTGACTATCGGGAATACCGTTACGAACCGACCCGCGGCGGCTGGAAGGGCATCAACTACCTGTTGGATCGCGGCTTGTCCGAAAGTCAATTGGACGCAGCCAAATACTACAAACAATATGGGTGCGACTACGCGCAATGCGATTTCCTGCCGGTGGAGGAACTATGCGCTCGCGTCCACGCCGCAGGGGCCACGGCCGTGCTGGCCCATCCGGGGGATTATCTGCATCTGGATGACGGCTTTCATCGGCGGTTGGGCGATCTTCTCGGCCGGGGCATCGAAGGGTTGGAATGTTATTATCCGCTGCAGGACAACGCCTACACCGCCGCATGCCTGGAATACTGCGCCCGAAACGATCTCATCGTGACGTGCGGTTCCGACTTCCACGGCAGCTTTTTGCCGGATACCGAAATCTGCAAGTTGAAAATCCCTGTGGAACGCCTACGGCTAAAGGGGCTGGCGGACAAGATGCGTTGATAGGTCGCATTTCTACTTTCTGCGGCACACCATCATCAGGCCGTTGCTGTGCTCCGGCGCTTCGTCCGTGGGCCACCCCCACAGCCGGCAGTAGCATTCCAGCGCCTGCGCGTCGTTGGAAAACCAACTTTCAAACTGCGCGGCGGTAACGCCTGTGTCGCGCCGGTGGCTTTCCATGTTGGCGCGGCTCAGGTTGGTATAGGGCTGGCCCAGCACCTGCTCCACAGCAAAGCCGTGATCCGCAAGCAGTTTCTTAAGCCCATCCTCTTCATACAGACGCAGATGGCAGCGGTTGCGGGGCAGGCCGTCGGCATCCACGGGTTCATAACCGGCCTTTGGCACGCTGAGCAGCAGCCAGCCGCCGCGGCGAAGCGCCCGGTGCAAGGCGCTCAGCAGCTCGCCGTCGAATTGCACGTGCTCCAGCGTCTCAAAGCACGCGGCCAGGTCGAACATACCGTCATCAAAGGGCAGAGGCTCGCTGTCCAAATCCACGCGGTGCAGCGTGACGCCGCCCGTCCCCTGAGACTGCACACTGGCGCGGCCCATATCCAGCAGTTCTTCGTCAATGTCCACGCCGTGGACCTCCCCCACCGTGCGCGCCAACGCGGCGCAACCGTATCCGTTGCCGCAGGCGCAGTCCAGCGCCCGGCGCACCCGGCGCTTGCGGGCGAACTGCGCCGCGAAGAGATAACGGGCCAAATGCTCCACCCGGATAAACAGGTTGGCGTCCTCGGCATCAAAGGGATTGACAAAGCTTACATCACCGCGCATGCGCACTCTCCTTTGAACCATCATACCATCGCCATTTGGGCGCGGGCAAGCCGCAAAAGTAGCCTTTTGCGCGCGTTTACTGCTTTCTTCCTTGTTTCCTCGCCGCTCTTATAGTAGAATGTGGGAATAACCGGGAAGTTCCGATTGAGGAGGCTGTGCGTGCGCATCATCGGCGGCTCGCTGCGGGGCAGAACGTTTTCCGCCCCCGAGGGCATGCTCACCCGCCCCACCGGCGACCGTGTTCGCGAGGCGCTGTTCAACATCCTCTTCGGCCGCGTCCAAGGTACAGCGGTGCTGGATGGCTTTGCTGGCAGCGGCGCTTTGAGCTTTGAGGCGCTCAGCCGGGGAGCGGCATCGGCCACGCTGTTCGATGTGGACGCCAAGGCCGCGCAGACCCTGCGGCGCAACGCTGCCGCGCTGGGTCTTGCGGATCGCTGCGACATCCGCACGGCGGACTTCCTGCAAGGCGCTACGGCATTGCATGGGCAGGGTTTCGGCCTGGTATTTCTGGACCCTCCATATGCCGCCGGACTTCTGGAAAGCTCGCTGGAACTGGTGGGCCGTCACGGCCTGCTGTCGCCCGGGGGCATTGTTGTGGCGGAACACAGCGCCAACGCTGTGTTACCAGGTGAGCTGGCGGGGCTTGCGGCTTACGACCGCCGTCGTTACGGCATCGCGGCGCTTACCCTGTATAAAAGGCAGGACGACAAATGAGGATTTGGATATACCCCGGCAGCTTCGACCCGGTGACGCTGGGCCACCTGGACATCATAAAGCGCGCCGCTGCCCAGTGCGACCGGCTGGTCGTCGCGGTGCTGCACAACGCTGCCAAGCGGCCGGTGTTCACGATGGATGAACGCTGTGAAATGATATCGGATGTCGTCGCCCATCTGCCCAACGTCGTGGTGAGCCGCTTCGAGGGCCTCACCGCCGACTATGCCGTGGCCCAGGGTGCGTGCGCGCTGGTGCGAGGCCTGCGGGCGGTGTCTGATTTCGAGATGGAATTCCAGATCGCGACGATGAACCGCCGTCTGGCGCCGTCGGTGGAGACGGTTTTTATCATGACCAGCACCGAATATTCCTTCGTCAGCTCCACGATCGTAAAGGAAGTGGGCCGCTTCGGCGGAGATATTACCGAACTGGTGCCCCCTGTGATACACGAACGAATCAAAAACGCACTGTGCGAAAGGCGTTAGGAGGAACCCTATGAATATTATGGGATTGCTGGACTATCTGCAGGACGAGCTGGAGCGCGCCAACAGCATGCCGCTGTCCACCAAGGCCATCATCGACCGGGAGAAATGCCTGAACATCGTGGGCGACATCCGCCAGAACATGC
>JAEZSC010000064.1 GCA_023422005.1 Bacillota bacterium
CGGCGGCGCTCGGTCTTGGTCAGGCCGTCGTCGGCCTCCTCCTGCTGGCGGCTCTCGGCCTGCTTGCGGCTCTGGTAATCGTCCCAGTTGCCGGGGTAGTCGGTCACGCCGGTCTCGGTCATCTCCAGCACGCGGGTGGCCACGCGGTTGATGAAGTATCGGTCGTGGCTCACGAACAGCAGCGTGCCCTCGAAATCCAGCAGCGCATCCTCCAACACCTGGCAGGAGTTGGCATCCAGATGGTTGGTGGGCTCGTCCAGCAGCAGCACGTTGTAGCGGCCCAGCAGCAGCTTGATTAGCGCCACGCGGCCCCGCTCACCGCCGGAAAGATCGGCGATGCGCTTGTAGATCTCGTCGCCGCGGAACAAGAACGCTGCCAGCGTATCCCGCACCCGCTGGGGGTCCAGCGAGCGGTAGGCGTCCCACACCTCGTCCACAACAGTCTTCTCCTGCGTAAGACCCTGCTGCTTCTGGTCATAATAGCCCACCTGCACGCCGGTGCCCCAGTATATATAGCCCTCGTCCGCGCTCAGTTCGCCGGTCAGCATGCGCAGCAGCGTGGTCTTGCCGATGCCGTTGCGCCCCACAATGCCCACGCGGTCGCCGGCGCGCACATGCACATCCAGGCCGCTGAACAGCCGGTTGAGCCCGAAAGCCTTGCCCAGGCCCTGGGTCATGAGCACGTCGGTGCCGGTGCGCCGGGCGCTCTCGAAGGAAAAGCGGATACCGGCTTCCTCCCGCACGCGCTCCACCCGATCCAGCTTACCCAGCTTCTTCTCCCAGCTGTGGGCGGCCTTCAGGCTCTTCTCGCGGTTGTACTGCTTGTATCGGGCGATGATCTGCTCGTGTCGCTGGATCTCCCGCTGGTTGAGCTCATAGGCGCGCTGCTGCAGCTTGACGCGCTCCTCGCGCTGGATCATGTATTCGGTGAAGTTGCCCTGGTACAGCGTGAGCTTGGTCAGCGTGATCTCGGCGATGGAATCGCACACGGCGTCCAGAAAATAGCGATCGTGGCTCACGGCGATGACGGTGCCCGGGTATTCGTGCAGAAAATCCTCCAGCCAGCCGATGGAGGCGATGTCCAGATGGTTGGTGGGCTCGTCCAGCAGCAGCGCGTCGGGCTTGCGCAGCAGCAGCTTGGCCAGCGCCAGGCGGCTCTGCTGGCCGCCGCTCAGCGTGGATGCCTTGCGGTAGATCTGCTCGTCGTCAAAGCCCAGGCCCTTGAGCACGCCCAGTATCGCGCTGCGGTATCCGTAGCCGTTGGCGGCCTCAAAGCGCTCGGTCAGCGCGGCATATTCGTTGCTCAGGCGGGCAAAAGCCGCCGGGTCGCCGTGCTGCTCGCCCATCTCGTGCTCCAGCGCCCGCAGCCGCTCCTCCATGGCGAACACGTCGGCGAACACCGTGAGCATTTCCTCCCACGGCGTGCCATCGGGCACGGCCATGCTCTCCTGGGCCAGATAGCCCAGGCGCAGCCCCTCGGGTTTGGATACCGAACCCTCGTCGGGCAGAAGCTGGCCGGTCAGTATGCGCAGCAGCGTGGTCTTACCGGCGCCGTTGGGCCCCACGATGCCCAGGTGCTGCCCCTGCTGTATGGCCAGGTTCACGTCCTGTATGACCGTCTCGATGCCGTAATGCTTGGCGATGTTGTCCAGCGTAATCTGTATCATGGGCCTACCCGTATCGTTTTTTTACCGGGTTATTATACTATATTGCTACGGCGCTGTCATTCGGGATGGAACAAAGCAAAGGGCGAACCAAGCGGTCCGCCCTTTTCAAATTGGGGATGTCGTGTTTTTCACATATCAATATAATCACTCAATCAATGGGGCCGAAGGTTTCCAAAGGGCGATCGGAAAGCCCTTTGGCCTTTGCGCCTGGATGGCGCGCAGCCCAGCGTCGCCTTGTGCGGCTCTGACGCACACGCCGACTGGATGTCGGCGAGGTATTACCCCAGGCTTGCGACAGCGTCGGCTCCGCCGATGCGACAGCAAGCCGTAGGCTGTGCGAAGCACAGCGGGGCGATGCGCAGGTCGCGCCCAAAGGCGCGAAATCCCTTCCCACTGTATGAAGTATGCTCTTTGTGCGCTTAGTACGACAACCTCCTCTTTTGGCTGTTATTCGGTCAGCGAGACCATCATGGACGTCACGACGCCGTCCTTCACTTTGACGATCAGGTTGTCGTTGCTGCCCACGCCCCAGGCCAGCGCGCCGATGGCCTCGTGGGGTTGGCCCAGCACGGCGGTGAACTCTGCCAGCGCCATACCGGCGTGCAGCCCGAAGGGCTGTTCCGCCTTCTCAGCGGTGGATTCGATGGAGTACAGCTTGCCGTTGCGCACGACGGCGGCCGTGCCGTCCGCCCACTTCACCGTGCGGGATGTACCGCCAACGTCCTCACTGGTTTTGTCGCCAGTGGGGTCTGAGCCGATGGCTTTGGTCAGCGCTTCCACGGCTTTCTTGCCTTCGGTGTCCAGCTTCACGCCGTAGATCGCCAGGTCGTCCCATGTCAGCTTCTTTTGCTGCGCTGCCGGCGCATCGGTGGCCGTGGGCTCAGGTTTCTTCGTGGCCTCGGGCTTCCCGGTCTCAACCTGGGAGGAGTCCACAACCTGGAAGGTTTTGAGCATGGCGTAGAACCGGGCGCCGTGCCCCTCGGCGGCCTCGCGGAACATCTTGCAGCGGATCTCGAAGCTTCCGCCCCGCTTGTTGTCCACAATGTAGATGTCCTCGTAGGGGGATTTGCTGTCGTCTTCGTCATAGGCCAGGATGGCCCAGCCCTTCACCGGTTCGGTCACCTGTCCTCGGCCTTCGGCCACGTCATACTTGCCCTTGACCTCGGCCAGCAGCGCTTCATATTGCTGCTGTGCGCCCTTGTCGGTGATCTGGCGGATTTCCATCTGCACCGGCGGGTAGCCTTCGGGCATGTTCAGAGCCTTGTAGGCGTCCACGCCCGCGCTGCTCTCTTTCTTGTAACGCTCAGCATCGATATAGATCACATACCCCATCTCGCCGGAGGTGTTGGCGTGCAGCTCGGCCTGCTGTGTCTCGGTGCCGCCCTCTATCTGGGTGTCCATCTGTATTTCGGGGGCGAAGAGCTTCACGATGCGGTCGGCCAGCGCCGTGCCCTGCGGCGTCATCGAGAAGAACACCGTCACCGCGGCGGCGGCTGCCGTCGTTACTGCCGCCGACAGCCAAAAGTTTCTTTTGCGTTTCATATCCTTGCGTTCCCTTTCTGCTTCGATTGTGGAGATCCGGCTGAATACGGCATGCCAGACGGACCTCTTGCGCTGGGCTGCCCCTTCGGTGCCCTGCCGCAGCGCCCGCGTCAGCTTTTCATTGTTGTCTTGCGTGTTCATATGGCATCACCTTTCTCAAGAAAACCACGCAGCCTGTGCCTTGCCCGCCGGACACGGCCTTTCATCGTCGTCAGGCTGAGGCCCAGTATTTGAGCCGCCTCCTGGTCCTGGTACCCCATCAGGTACCGCAGCACCAGCGGCTCCCGCAGGCTCAATTCCAGCTCGCCGATGGCTTCATACAGCGCCTGGTAATCGTCCTGCGGCGCCGCTTCTTCCGGCAAAGTGCCGGTGGGCAGCAGCCTGCGGCGCCACCGCAGGGCCCGTCGGCATTCGTTGATGAGTATCCTGTAGAACCACGGCTCAAAGGGCTTGGATGGATCAAACCGGTTGATGTTGCGGTATATCCGTATGAACGTATCCTGCACGGCGTCGGCTGCCAGGCCGTCGTTGCCGACAATGGCAGCGGCGTACCGCAGCGCCGGCTCGGCCATGCGGTCATACAGGCGGTCAAATGCCTGGATGTCGCCTTGCTGTATGTGTTTGATGTCCAGCTCGTCCAATCCGCAGTTCCTTTCGTGCCGTTTGAAAGCTTTCACATACATTACCCATCCTCGGGCAAAAAAGAGACAAAGATTTTAAAGTATAACCATCGATGGGCAGTTCCCTTCCCCATTCCAGGTTTTCACGCTTTGTTCCTGCATGGTATAATGCGGCTATGAAGGTTTTTACGAAAAGAAAGCAGATCATTTTACCTTTGACCCTGGCCGCGCTGCTGGCGGCACTGAACGCGTGTTCCGACGCAGGCCGTATCACCGACGCGCCCAGCAGCCAGCCCACGCCCAGTGTGAGCGTGGGTGAGGGCAGCCTGGCCGAAGGGCGCATGCTGGACTGGAGCCTGACGCTGTTGCATCTGGCCGATAGCGGCGACAACCTTGCGATATCGCCGGCAGCGCTGACCAGCGACATCGCGGCGCTTCGGCTGGGCGTGCAGGGCAAACCCCTGCAGGACACTGCCACTGCGCTGGGCGCTCAGGACATGAGCCCCAAACAGATCAACGACGCCGCGCTCAAAGCGCGCCAGACAATGGAAAAGCTCAAGCTTGGGCGCTACAGCGCGCTGTGGAGTCTGTTCGTCGGTGAAAAACAGCCTGTGCTGGAATCATACCTGTCCGAAGGCCAGAAGGCGCTGCAGATGAACTCGCGCTTCGAGCCGTTCAGCGGCGAAACGGGCAAGGCGACGCTCAACGAATGGGCGGACACCGGCACCGCCGGCATGGTCAGCGATCTGAACTTCGACGTACCCTCCACCGAGCAGCCGTTCTTTGTGGATCTGTTCATGGCCGACCCCGACTGGCAAATGGCGCTGGACCCCGCCAAAACCCGCCCGCAGCCCTTCTTCTATGAGGACGGCGACAAGAGCGCGGTGCCCACGCTGGTGGTCACGGGGCGCTGCGGCATCTACGATGGGCCAGAGGGCGCCATGGCGGTGCTGCCGCTGGCCGGCGACGAGGCGCGCTTGGTCGTGCTCTTCCCCAAGGAAGACGGCGTTAAGCTGACCGACTTCTATGCCACGGCGCAGGCCCGCCATGATGAGTGGCTGACCAAGGCCACATGGGGCAGCCAGCGGGTGCTGCTGCCGCGGTTCAGCATCGGCTATCGCGGCTCCATCCGGGGCCCCCTGGGCGCAGCGGGCATGGGCTCGCTCTTCGCCGCGGACACCGACTTCAGCGCCATGGGCCATGGCCTGCACCCTGCCGACATACTGCACGACTGCCGGCTGATCATCGATGAGTCCGGCGTGAACACCGCCGACCCCAAGGCCAGCTACCGCTCGGGCGTGGATGACGGCATACCCACGCTGGCTGTAAACCGGCCCTTCCTGGTGCTGCTGGAAAAGACCGATACCGGCGCTGTGCTGCTGGCCGGCGCCGTGCGCGACCCGCTGGCCGCGCTGAAGTGATGCGAGGAGATGCTTGATGAACCAGACCATCTACGATTACGCCGTGGAACAAACCGCCCGGCTGTGCGCCATCGCCAGCCCCACAGGTTATACAGCTGACATCGCCCGTGCCGTTGCAGCGGAGCTCACAGCGCTGGGGTATGAGCCAAAGCTTACCAACAAGGGCGCCGTGGTGTGCTGCCTGGGGGGCGAAGGCGAAGGGCTGTGCCTGTCCGCCCACCTGGACGCTTTGGGCCTGATCGTGCGCTCGGTGAAGGCCAACGGCCGCCTGCGCTATGAGCCGCTCAACGGCTACAGCCATTTCCACGCCGCCACCGAGAACGTCACCGTGTTCACCCGCGCCGGGCGGGCCTTCACCGGCACCGTGCAGTGCGACAAACCCTCGGTGCACGTATGGGGAAACCCCGACAAGGTGGGCAAGGACGACGGCGGCATGGAGGTTCTGCTGGACGAAGAGGTGCGCGACGCCTCCGACGTGGCCAAGCTCGGCATCCGCGCCGGCGATTTCATCGCCTATGACCCGCGCACGAAGGTCACCGACAGCGGCTTTATCAAGAGCCGCCATCTGGACGACAAGGCCGGCAGCGCCTGCCTGCTGGCGCTGGCCCGGTATCTGCGGGAATCCGGCGCTGTGTTGCGCCGAAAGACCTGGCTGCTGTTCACCGTGCATGAGGAAGTGGGTCACGGCGGCGCCGTGATCCCCGATGGCATTCGTGACATGGTGGCCGTAGACATGGGCGCAGTGGGCGACGACCTGGGCTGCGACGAATTTAAAGTCAGCATCTGCGCCAAGGATTCCGCCGGCCCCTACGACTACGACGTGACCGGCGAGCTGATCGCCGCCGCCGATCGTATGGGCTGCGAATACGCGGTGGATATCTACCCCCACTACGGCTCCGACGTGGACGTGACGCTGCGCGCGGGCTACGATGTGCGCCACGGCCTGATCGGCCCAGGCGTATATGCCAGCCACGGTTATGAGCGCACCCACCGGCGCGCGCTGGAAAACACGATCAAGCTGCTGTGTGGCTACGCAATGCAGCCATGAAGAAGCGTGTGAAGAAAATTCAACTGGACCCCGTTAAACTGCGGGCCGTGTGGACCATCAAGCCCATAACGCGGGTCAAACCCAACGCAAAGGTATACTCCCGCAAGAGCAAGCGGGAGACAGGCGAGGAATAAGCATCGGCGATCGGCAGGAGGCGGACATAATGATTCCAGTCATCCCTTTGGCAGGCCACGCGGTATCCCGGCTGATCATCGGCGGGAACCCTTTCAGCGGGAATTCCCACGTATCCCCGGAACTGGACAGCGAGATGCAGGACTACTTCACGACCGAGAACGTGAAGAAGACGCTGTTCCGCTGCATGGAGTGCGGCATCAACACGATGCAGCTGCGCGCGGACAAACACATCATGCGCATCATCCGCGAATTCCGCCAGGAAGGCGGCCGGATAAATTGGATCGCCCAGACCACGCCCGAGAGCAAATCCTTCGACGGCAGCATCCACCAGCTGTGCGCCTATGACCCCATCGCGATCTATCACCACGGCACGGAGCTGGACGCGCTGTTCAAGGATGGCCAGTACGACGAAATCCAACGTCGGCTGGGCGTGATACGCGGCACCGGCAAGCTGGTCGGGCTGGGCACGCACATGCCCGAGGTCATCGAATACGCGGAACAGCACCATTGGGACATCGACTTCTACATGGCCAGCGTGCACAATCTGAGCAAGGTCTCCCGGGTCAGCAGCGCGACGACCGGCATAGCCAATCAGGACGAGCCCTTTGACGACGAGGACCGCTCCCTCATGTACGCGGCCATCCGCTCCACGGACAAGCCCTGCCTGGCCTTCAAAATCCTGGGAGCCACGCGCAAGTGCCAGTCCCCGGCCACCGTCCGCGCGGCCTTCGCAGAGGCCTTCGCCAACATCAAACCCACGGACGCGATCGTTGTGGGCATGTATCCCAAGGCCAGCGACCAGGTCTATCAGAACGCGGCGTTCGTGCGGGAGATTTTGAAAGCCTGATCGCCCCCGCCGCAGGATCGTATGGCACGACAACCCGGCACAGGAGGAAGCCTCATGTACGCGGATCTGCACGTTCACAGCACGTTTTCCGACGGCACCGATACGCCGGGCGAGTTGCTGCGCCTGGCCGCTGCCCACGGCCTGCGGGTGCTGGCCATCACCGACCATGACAGCGTGCAGGGCGTGAGCGCGGCGCTCGCTCTGCCAGAGGCCGAACGCTGCGGTGTGGCGCTGCTGAGCGCCATTGAGGTTTCCACACTGCACAACCGCCGCTTCCTGCATGTGCTGGGCTATGGCGTGGACATCGAAAGCCCCGCTCTGTCCTCCTACCTCACGGAGGTATCCCGCGACAAGACCGAGAATACCCGCATCAATTTCGAGAACGCCCGCAGCGCCGGCGCGTTTGCCTACCGCTGGGAGCGGGTGCTTGCGCTCAACCCCGGCCAAAGCCGCCTCTCCGGCGTGCATGTGGTGGCCGCCATGAGGCAGGACGGCGTGCTCCCCCAATCGCTGACTTATCGTGAGCTGTTCTGGGAATACTTCCGCCCTGAGGGAGCGTCGTTTATCCAGACCGAGAAGGCCACCGGATATGACGCCGTGGACATCATCAAAAAGAGCGGCGGTGTGCCGGTGATCGCTCACCCCAAGCTCGTGGAAAACGATGCTTTGGTGCTGGACCTCATACGCTATGGCGCCCAGGGCATCGAGGTATATTACCCGCTGCACACGCCCCAGGAGACGCAGAAGTATCTGCAAATGGCGCAAGACAAAGGGGTGATGGTGACCGGCGGCTCCGACTGGCATGGCGGCAACAGCGGCCCTGACGTGACAGCCATCGGTTGCGCCGGCCTGCCGAGCAGCGATTTCCCGATTCTGCAGTGCATTCCACCGCTGTGGCCGGCGTGTTCATAAGGCGGACAAATGGTGATGTTTTATATCTTGACGAATGAAGTCACAATGGGGTATAATGACATTCGCGTTTCTGATGGAAACCACACGGCAGCGATGCCGATTTATTCGCAGTTGCAAGGCAGGTGAAAAACATGAAAAAGGGCATTCATCCCAACTACCGTGAGTGCACAGTCATCTGTGCTTGCGGCGAGAAGTTCAAGACGCTTTCGACCGAGAAGGAAATGAAGGTGGAAATCTGTTCGCAGTGCCACCCATTCTTTACCGGCAAGCAGAAGCTCATAGACAGCGGCGGCCGCGTGGACCGCTTCAAGAAGCGCTACGGGCTG
>JAEZSC010000071.1 GCA_023422005.1 Bacillota bacterium
GCGGTTGTTGCTGCCGGGGCCTGTGTGCAGCTGGCAAACAGCATTGCCAACGCCATGGCTACAGCAAGAACAGCCAGCAACTTGGGCTTCTTCATGGTGTGTCCTCCTTTATTTTTCTTGCGCGTTCAGCGCAATAACGCTCGAACAAAAGCGGCCTGGAATGAAACCTGCGTATTCAATGGGTACTTTGCTCAGTTAACGATAACTATTCATGTGAGAAGTAAAACATATACTGAATGCGTTGTCAATAATCTATAAAATTATAAAGTATAGACGAAATTCTAGTTGCACATTGCACAGAACCAACCGGTGCCGGTTTCCGCGCGCAGGAGCCAATATTGCCGAAAAACCTCTCCATTTCCGATATTATAGAAATACTATTGGAATTTTTGTCAATATGAATTATCATATGCTTGCACAATCGGCAGGCCGTAACACAACCTGGTGAACCTTCCATGGAAGAAAGGAGCCTTCGAAATGGAGCATGACAAATCCGTTTTTCCCGTTCAGCCCAATGATACCGGGGCCTATCTGTTCACCGCCGGGGATTATGGCGCCGACCCCAGCGGCAAAGGGGACAATACCGCCGCTATGCAAGCTGCCATCGACAAGCTGGAAGCAGAAGTTCAGAACGGTATCCTCTTCATCCCCGAGGGCACCTATCGTTTTGCGGGCACCGTGCAGCTGTGGCGGGGGATCCGCCTTATAGGGTTCGGCGCCAGGCGCCCTGTGTTCACTGTGGCTGATGGGACGCCGGGGTTTGCGGGTCCGGAGTCAAAATACATCTTCCACTTCCGGGTGAACAAGCCTGGCCCCAAGGAGGAACTGCGGGACGCTCAGAACACGACCTTCTTCAGCGGTATCCGGAACATAGACTTCAGGCTGGGCAAGGGAAATCCCGGTCTGGTCGCCTGCCGCTTCCGTGTGGCTCAGCTCTGCTCCATCGAGGATGCTGACTTTTATATGGAAGACAACCGCGCCGCCGTGGAGATGGTTGGCAACGAGATAGAGCGCTGCCGCTTTTTCGGCGGGCAATATGGCATACTCACCGGCGAAACCGTCCCCTACTGGCCCTTTTATCTGGGGGATTGCGTGTTCTCCGGCCAGGCCAGGGCCTGCATTTCCACCTACCGCGCCGGCATGACGATGCTGCGCAACACGCTATCCAACGCACCTTACGGCATCTACGTGCCCAACAAAGAGCGGGACAACCATTACACAGAGGAATATGAGCGCCTGTACATGCAGGATTGCCGCCTGGAAAACCTGACCCAGGCCGGCATCAGCATGAACATGATCCGTTATCCACAGAACTGGCTTCATGCCAGGAGCATCCATTGCAAGAAGGTGCCGCGGCTTCTCGAATCCTTCGGGTATCAGTACAACCATCACATTGGCGTGCCGCACATCGAGCCGCAAACCGAATGCTACCGCGCCGACATCGATATGGGGCTGCGCATCGACGTGGACAATCAGGATGTGAACCGCCGCTTCGACCTGCGCTGCAACATACAGCCCGAAGACACACTGCCGCAAGCCATTGCCCCCGATTACACGCCCATGCCCGCCTTCGCGGAGTGGGTTAATATCAAGGACTTTGGCGCCAAAGGCGACGGCGTGACCGATGACACCACGGTTTTTGAACAGGCCATCGCCCAGTACAGGGCCATCTATCTGCCGCAGGGCCAATACCTGATCTCCCGGGGCCTTGAACTGAAACAAGATACCGCAATGCTAGGCCTGCACTGCAGCATGACCCGCCTAAGCCTGAAGGACCACAGCCCCGGTTATGACGACAACCGTGCTCCTGCCGCGATGCTCAGAATTCCCAAGGGCGGCAAAAATCACGTGTCGGGCCTATGCTTTGATGGCGGGCGGAACAAAGGCGTCATACAGGTGGAGTGGCTGGGCGACCCGTCATCGATCATGGAAGACTGCCTGTTCGGCTTTGGCGGCCACGGCACAACGCGCAAAGGCGATGGCCGGTATTACGGCGTGTATATCCATGACCACGGCGCCGGTGTGTTCAAAAACATCTGGATGCCCGATGTGTGGACCAAAGACGGTTTCCACCTGAGCAACACATCGGCTCCCGGGCAAATCTGGATGATCTCCGTGGAACACCATCTGGATGTAGAGGTCGTTCTGGAGAATGTCTCCAACTGGAAAATCGTCGCATTGCAGACCGAAGAAAACCTAGGCAGCGAATACGCCGCTTCCATACGCATCGAGGACTGCCGGGATCTGGAGATCGCCAACCTGTTCCAATACCGGGTTCAGGCGATCGACATCCAGCACCCCAACGCCGCCATCATCAACAACTGCAAAAACCTGACGATCAACGGCATCCATTGCTTCAGCATAGGCCCGTCGCCCTTCACCAACTCCGCGATGATCGACAACAAGCTATATATCAAGGATTTAGAGATCGGCACGCTGCATATCAACTGCTGAGCCCGCAGATTTAACGTCCTCTGCAAACAGCCTCGACAAAAGCCAGCTTTCTTCGATAATTTCTGAGAAGGCTTCCTTTTGCCATATCTTCATCGAGCATACAATAATACCGTATAGATATTACCAATAACACATAAAGATGCAAAAGAAGTCAGCAAACGACACGCAGGATACGGTAATATTCTGTTATGTTGTCTATGCTCATTGTATATATTTCTATTCCTTGAGGTCACAAACATATGAACGCAAGAGCCCAAAGACTAAATGCCATTTTTCTGGAAGACTCCCTGCATGATATCGATCTTGTTCACCAATCGATGAAAGACCACTTCGGCGATGAGGCAATCCTGGACTCGGCAAGCACGGCGCAGGAGTTTTTGCGGCTTATTGAGACAGGCGATTATGATGTGTTGTTGGCCGACCACAAACCACCTGAGTTCGATGCATTTGAGGTGTTACGGCATGCGGTGTGTCTCTGTCCCCAAACACCCTTCATTTGCATTTCCGGTTCGATGGGAGAGGACAATGCGGTAGAGCTTGTGAAGCAAGGCGCGGCTGACTACGTAAGAAAAGATAGATTGGAAAGGCTTGGCTTGGCGATACCCAGGGCACTGGAGATGGTAGCCGCCAATGCCAGCAAGACACAGTCTGACCGCGAGATGTTGAAGGCAAAAGAACAACTGGTGGAAGTGCAGCGTATCGCGCATATCGGCAGTTGGGAGTGGGACTTGGAGACAAACCAAGTTGCATGCTCACGCGAAGTGTATACCATTCATGGGCTGGATCCGGATTTGCATAAGGGAATCACAGTTCAGTATGTTCATGACGAGGACCGGCAAAAAAATCTGGATGCACAGGACGCCGCGATCAGAGGGATCACCCCTTTCTATGAAGTGGAATATCCACTGCGCAGACCAGACGGAACGATAATATATATAACCTCTAGAGGTATCGTCAAGCGAGACAAAAGAGGAAACGCTGTATCCATGTTAGGCTTCGTGCAGGACATTACCGATAGAAAGCAGATTGAACTCGCCTTACAGAAAACGAAAGAAAATCTTCAGGAAGCGCAAAGCATCGCCCATATAGGTAGCTGGGACTGGGACATCACCGCTGGGCAACTATGGTGGTCCGACGAATCGTATCGGCTATTGGGCGCCAATCCATCCAGTGAATCGGTGGTGGAGTTGCACATAGAACGGATGGATGAGCAAGAACGGGAAAGAGTGGCAAAAATTTGTAACCTGGCGCTTAAAAATCGGGAACCGTTCGATGCTACCTATCGAATCTTATCCCTGGATGGAAAGACAAAGTACATTCGTTCCCTAGGACGGGCTCAATACAATGAAGAAGGACAACCAGTGTACCTGTCTGGGACGATGCAGGATGTCACTGAACAGATGATGACGGAAATGGAGATAAAAAAGATCAGGCATAATCTCGAGGAAGCCCAGCGCATTGCGCGTTTAGGCAGTTGGGAAGTAGACCCTAGAACAGGAGATGTCTTCTGGTCCGCCGAAGCTTACCGCATCACCGGTATCGATCCCCTCAGAACAAAAGTCAGGCGCGGTATTACGTATGATTATATGGACGACGGAGATCGGCAAAGGCTGCATCATGCAATGGAGGCTGCCGCCAACGAGCATAAACCCTTTGATCTGGAGTATCCATTCCACAGGGCGGACGGAACCACGATATATGCAAATACACGAGGCAGTGTTCAGTTTGGTCCAGACGGGGAACCGCTGATACTGACTGGAACAATTCAAGATATAACTGATCATAGGCAAGGACATATAAAGGCCCTGGAGGATGAAAAAAAGCGAATCGATGCGGAGGCACGCATGGGTGTGCTTACGGAGTTTTTCACGAACGTATCTCACGAACTAAAAACACCGCTTTCGTTGATTCTCATGCAGATAGATTCCATGCGATTGAACCTGTGTGACGAGAAGCGAATGTTGAAATTACTCGATGATTCCTCGCTAAATGCTTACCGTTTGACGCGCTTGGTAAACAATCTCCTGGACATTGTGAAAATCGACTCAGGTTTTATGAAGCTAAACCTTCGAAAGCGGGATGTTGTCAACGCGGTAAAAAACATTTGTGATTCCGTATCCTCATATGCGGCGGCGAAGAGCATTGCCATTGATTTTATCAGCGATGTCAAGATGAAGGAGATGGATCTCGATCTGGAGAAACTTGACCGTGTTCTACTGAACCTACTATCAAATGCGATTAAGTATACGCCGTCTCAGGGAAGAATCCTTGTAAAAATAAAGGATCTGAAAAATAAAATACTGCTATTTGTTCAAGACACCGGAGAAGGAATACCCAACGAAAAGCTGAAATCAATCTTTGACCGATTTGTCCAAGTAAGCAACCGGATGAGCCGACAGGCCGAGGGATGCGGCATAGGTTTGGCACTGGTGAAGTCCATCGTTGAGATGCACGGCGGCAAAATATGGGTGAAAAGCGAAGTCGGAAGGGGCAGCGAATTCGTTGTTGAGCTACCGTCAACCGTGTCTGAGGCATCCGGTAAGCCGGACATCATTGAGGGTTTCGAGCTTACCAAAAAGGTCAGGATGGAACTTTCCGACCTATATGTTGTTATGAAATAGGAGGCTTGCGCCCCAACATACTCATCATTTCACGCACGCGCACTGTCGATGCCTCATAAACATAGCATCGGCAATGGTATTTTTACCGTACATACTCCTATTGTTTCCATATAAAGAAATGATATAATGACTACAGTCACAGACCGAGGTCATTATATCATTTCCAAATGGTTTTGCTAAATAGTCAGAAGAACTACTTTTCAATATCCGAAGGCAACGCGAACAGCGGCTCTGTTCGCGCTGACACAACAGTGGCTTGGCATAACGAAATCAACGATCCCATCCAAGCATGCCCGCGCAGCGCGCAGCATGCAACAGGGTGATATTCGAAAGGGTTGGAATTGTGAAAGCAAAGATGGTTATCCGCTTGCTGTTGCTGGCGACACTGATGCTTACATTCGTGCCCATAACGGCGTTGGCGGACACCGGGTATAGCTACATCGATGAAAATGGCAATCCCAAAACAACGGGAGAGTTGAATGTTACACCTATTACCGAAGAAACTGCTACTCTCACCACAGGATGGTATGTGGTAAACAACGATGTGACTCGCACCGGAACAATTACCGTCAGCGGCAGCGTCAACCTAATTTTGATGGATGGTTATACGCTGTCGGTCACGGGCGACAGCAGAAATGCGGGAATCAGTGTATTGGTAGGCAACTCCTTGACCATTTATGGCCAGGAAGCAGGAACGGGGACGTTGATTGCCCAAGGCGGACAACACGGTGCGGGCATTGGTGGCGGAGAGCATAAAAACGCAGGAACCACGAAGATATCAGGCGGAACTGTCATGGCAATCGGCGGCCAAGACAGTGCGGGTATCGGCGGGGGCTACAGCAATGGCTACGGTGCGGAATTTGGCATGGGGGGTACCATTGTTATCACCGGTGGCAATATCACGGCAAACGGCAACGGATATGGCGCAGGCATCGGAGGCGGCTCATCAGGCCAAAGTGGAAACATTTCAATATCCGGCGGTGTTGTCAATGCGACAAGCGGAGATGTGACGGTAGCCTCGGGGGCAGCGGGTATTGGCGGCGGAGCCGGCAAAGGAGCCAACAAAATCACAATATCAGGCGGGACTGTTGTGGCCAAAGCTCTTGATTATGGTGCGGGCATCGGCGGTGGCAGAGGTGGTGTCGGTGGCATCATTGAAATTTCAGGAGGACACGTTACGGCCACCAGCCGTGAACGTGGTGCGGGCATTGGCGGTGGCTGCATGGCTAGCGGCGGTACGACAACCATCAGTGGCGGCACAGTTATTGCCACATCCGAATACGGAGGGGCCGGTATTGGAGGCGGTTCTCTTGCGGCCGGTGGGACTGTCAACATACAAGGCGGCGATATCACAGCAAAAGGGGGAAGCTGGGGCGCCGGTATCGGCAGTGCAGGAAACTATAACGCTGGCAATATCACCATAACCGGTGGCGTTGTAAAGGCATTTGGCGGAGACTATAACACGGGCATCTATTCTGGAAGTGCAGGTATCGGCGCAGGCGGTAACCTTGAAATGAGTGGCCCGTCGACTCATAACGGCGGTACCATAAAAATTCTAGGCGGTAATGTTACTGCTGGAGGCGCTTACAACAGCCTTGACATTGGACGCGGGCGAAACGGCGTGAATGGAACGTTGTTGATTGGCGATGCCGCAATCGTAACGCTGGCGGCAAACGGCATTGATGCATCGGCGACGACCTTTGGCACTTGCGTGATCAAGGGCAAAGCCGCCGGTGCGCAGATGGGTTACTATGAAGATGGTACCCGGTTAGTCGAAACAGTCATTGATCTTGAAGCTGCGGCACTCTCAGACGGCGCCGGCTATACCGTCAGCGGTGATACAGTGACATTGTCAGGAAGCGGAAACTCATATGTGCTGATGGGCATCACGACCAGCCGAAACGTCACGGTAGCCTCAGGAAGCAGCGCAAACGTGATATTGTATGAGGCGGATATTGCACCTGCCTCCGGCTGTGCGTTCAATATGACCGGGGCCACAGTCAACATGCGGCTCATCTCCGACAATGCGCTTTCAAGCGGCCCCAACCTTGCCGGTATTCAGGCACCCGCTGGATCGTCGCTTACCATTTCCGGATCTGGCAGCCTGACCGCCACTGGCGGCAACAACGGCGCCGGCATCGGCGGCGGCACCGGCATGGCTGGCGGCAGCATCTCGATTACCGGCGGAACTGTTGAAGCTGTCGGGAAGGGCGGCGGCGCCGGCGTTGGCGGCGGCAACGGCAGCGACGGCGGTGATGTGCTGGTAGACGGAGAAGACACTGCCTTAACGGCGACCGGCGGGGCAAACGGTTTTGATATCGGCTCGGGGAACAGCCAGATATTGGGCGGTAGCCTGACGATACAAAATCATGCCGCTGTCCTCATGACCCGCAACGGCACGAATGCACTCAGGGACTACATAACGGGCACGGTGGGGGGCGCCGGTTCGCAGCTTGATGCCGGGGAATACTTGAACTCTCACAAACTGCTGACCTGCACCGGCATCACAGCTACGCCTTCGTCAGGCGCAAAAGCCTATGACCTCATACAATTGACAGTGAATGTGACGGGGTTGTCAGACACCAAAGCGCAAGGGGAAATCGTTTTTTACAACAATGGCTCGGAAATGGGACGGGCTTCCCTGAACCGTGTTGCTGACGGAAGCGCCGACGCGATGGCGGTGTACCGTAATTGGACTGCATGGGGTGGTACCCACTCCCTGACAGCGAAATATATCCAGAATCCGGGGTGGGACAGCTATTATATGCCGGAATCGGGAAGTCTGAGCTATGAGGTGGCCCGAATTGAGCAGGCCGCGCTCAGCATTGCTGTTCCCGACACGGTGACCTACGGCGATGCGCCGTTTAGCCTCGTAACCAGCGGCGGCAGCGGGGCCGGCAGCTTAAGCTATGCCGTAACAGAAGGCGATGCCGTATCGGTGAATGCCTCAACGGGCGTTGTCACGGTACTAAAAGCGGGTTCAGCAACCGTCACTGTCACAAAAGCAGAGGACATTCATTATAACGCAAAAAGCGCCAGCATCCATATCACAGTGAATAAGGCAGCGCCGCCAACCGCGAATTACCCGTCCGCCAGTGCGCTCACATACGGGCAGCCTCTTTCGGAGTCGGCACTGACAGGCGGAGCCGGCGATGGGACTTTTGCCTGGGAAAGCCCGGGCACGATACCGACGGTTCAAAACACCGGTTATACCGTCATCTTCACGCCCCGCGATGCTGCCAATTATGACTACTCCGGTGTAGCGCTGAGCCAAACAGTGAACATCACCGTCCACAAGGCGACACCTGACATCACCTTCCCAACCGCCGGAGAGCTTACCTATGGGCAGCCGCTGTCTGATTCGGAGTTGTCAGGCGGCAGCGGAGACGGGAGTTTCGCCTGGGAAAGCCCCGCTACGATCCCCGCCGTGGTCAACAGCGGCTATATCGTGGTCTTTACGCCCAATGATACGGACAACTACAACACGGTGACCCAGGTGGTAGCCATAACGGTTCTCAAGGCTGAGCAGGCGCCATTGGCAATCGCCGAACCATCGGTGACCTATGGCGACGCACCGTTTGGCCTGTCGGTCAGCGGTGGCAGCGGCACCGGCAGCCTAAGATATGCAGTTACGGCCGGCGACGCCGTGGCGATCGATGATTCCACGGGTCTTGTCACAGTGCTAAAGGCAGGTTTGGCAACGGTCACCGTTACGAAAGCTGCGGATAGCAACTACAACCAAACAAGCGCCAGCGTTGCGATCACAGTCGTCAAAGCGTTACCGCCAGCGGTATTCCCGGTTGCCGCCCCAATTACTTATGGGCAACCCCTTTCAGCTTCCGTGCTGAGCGGTGGCACCGGAGACGGCGCTTTCGCATGGAAAAGCCCGGATGCAATTCCGACAGTCATCAACAGCGGATTTTCTGTGGTGTTCACCCCCAGCGACACCGATAATTATGTGGCGATAGAGCAAACCATGGAACTCATTGTAAACAAAGCTGCTCAAACGCCGCTGACCGTAAGCGGCATACCGGAAAACCTCACCTTCGGCGATAAGCCCTTCCGCCTCACGGTGAATGGCGGCAGCGGCACAGGGGCACTAAGCTATGCCGTCGTCTCCGGCCAAGCCGCCGCTGTGGATGCTGCGGGCAAGGTGAAGATTGAGCACGCGGGAACCTCGGCAATCAAAGTCACCAATTCGGGAGACGACAATTATCTGCCGGTATCTCAAACTGTTATGATAACGATCAAAAAGGCTGCTCAATCGGCTGCCCTGATGTTTGAACTGCCAAAATCCATCACCTACGGCGACGAACCGTTCCAGATTTTCGGCAGCGGCGGCAGCGGCAACGGTTCATTCAGCTACTCTGTCGCTTCGGGCGATGCTGTTAAAGTCAGCGAAACGGGCATGGTAACGGTTCTGAGGCCGGGCATTGCCACCATCGCAGCCACCAAAGCGGGCGATATCGACTACATAAGCCAAACAGCGCAGCTGCGTCTCAGCGTGAAAAAAGGTGTGCAGAACAAACTGACCATCTCCGGTATTCCAGACAGGGTCGATACAAGCCATGCGCCGTTTCAATTGATCGTGACCGGCGGCAGCGGCACCGGCGCTTTGAGTTATAAGGTTGTTTCCGGAAATGCTATCCAAGTGGATGCGCACGGAGAGGTGACCATATTGAAGAAGGGCACGGCTTTGCTGTCCGTGACCAAAGCGGAAGACGACTACTATCTCGCTGCAACGGCAACCGCCAGGATCGACGTGAAGAAAGCCGAGCCCAGCCCGACAGCCACAGCTACACCCAGGCCAACGGCCACTGTCGCGCCCAGTTCTACAGCTGCACCCACCCCGACAGCCACTGCCGCGCCTAGCTCAACGGCGACTGCTGCACCCACCCCGACAGCCACTGCCGCGCCCAGCCCAACGGTCACAGCTACAACACGCCCGTCAGCAACGTATGCAACTTCTTCACCGACGGACTCCCCTGCATCTGTGATGCTCAACCCTCTTTCCATACAGGAAGACGTGAAGGCCGGTAAAATTGTCGTTATCATCCTCACAGACGATCTGCCGGAAGGTGCAACAGCCATCAATCTGCCATCTGGTGAAGTCATACCGATTGACACCACACAAAATTCGTTGGAGCTGCCCATCAGCCCAAGGGACATCAATGAAGCCGGCGACCTTGTCATAATTGCGCTGAACAAAGAACACGCCTCCACGGGCAGATATCTTATAGATTTATCAGATGATGCTTGGCAGAATGGAGCATCCAACGGTAAGGCAGGCTTTGGTTCAATGCTTTGGGGGATAGCGGCAGGCGTTTTCGTTATTGCCGGAGCGATGGCCGCATTGCTCATCCTTTCGGGCAAGAAGAAATGACGATTAATGCGCTTGGCTGATATTGATATCTAATATGTCAGATAAGGATAGAAAGTTTAGGAGGCAGCGGAGGTGTTCTCCGCCTCCCACGACTTTATACCTGAGGGCTGCCACCTGCCGTTGCAGGGCGCAGGCCTCTGGTGAAGGCGGATCGCAGAGCAGGGATACCTCGACCCGCTGCTCATAAGAGCAGGGATTTCTACAAATGTTATACATGGGAATGATGTCATTTATACTGGCATTCCTTTGGCACTCTCGCTTTACGCCCAGGTTGAATACAAACATTACTGAAGAAATGTATTGATATAGTCCGTATCTACTACTTGGATAGGAAAAGAAAGCTGGCCCGTTAGCTCGACCTGGTAAACGCCTGGTTTGCTAAAGTCAATACTATGCTCAGCAATAACTTTCTCTTCATCATCCATATCATAGGTATAGCTTGTGCCCTCTTTTGTTTGAATTGTTATAATACCTCCTGATAGGTCTATATCAACATCACGGTTAGCAAAATATACAATTCTATTCGGATATCTATCTATCCTCGAGTCGACAATCTCCAGTCCACTGTCGCAACCCGAAAAAAACAGGGCACCTGCTAAATAAATAGACACAATAATTTTCTTCATTGTTACTCTCACCTCCCTTGATGTGGCAGACGCTGAACTGCTGTTTTTTGCCATTTGGGGATGACATATAATCCCAGAGTCATATGTTGAAGTCTTTACGCTTAATCATCCGGACGGCGACATACGACACGCCCGGCAGGTCAACCCGAAACGTCCCGCTGTATACCTTCGGCAGTGTCTGAATGGTCATGTTCCACGTATCGATGATATCTACCTGGTAGCAGTCAGGTTCTGGCAATGTGAAAATACGAAATGAGGGCTGGCTGAACCCAAAGTAAAACAGGTAGTATTCCTTCTCACGTCCGGCGCAGGGCAGATCCCAGCCGGCCATGCCAAAGCTGATCGGATTCAGGCCTTCCTGCGGGCCGTCATCGAGAATACTCTTCAGGAACCCTATTCTGGACGGAGACTGCCCATGCAAGAAGCCTCCTTTGGACCACCAAAGAATATCTTCCGGATGCATATAGGTTTCGCCATGCCCGACATACCCACCCCGTACGGCGCCTTCCCAGAACCTGCGCACCAGCTCCTGGGCCGGCAGATTCCCCCACCCATGGTTAATGTTGCCCTCATATCCACATTCGTCAATCACGACAGGTTTACCGTACTTATTGCGCCATTCATCCGTGTATTCGGCTGTTTTATAAACATCCTGCCGTTGAATGCTGCAATGGGTAATCCAGGGCCTGGAATGGTCATAGAATGCAAAACAGTTGTGAATGGACCGCAGATGGCCGTAAGGATCGCTTTCCATGATGATTCCGGCGAAACGTTCCCAATCCTCCATCGTTTTAGATTTGGTGACCATATCCATCAGGTCATACTCATTGGCCAGTGACCACCAGACATTGCGAAACGCCGACAATCTGGACACGATGTAACGAAGATAGTGATCATCAGCCTGTGGACCCATCTTGGCAAAGCCCCATTTATCATAGGGGTGGAATAATATGATGTCAGCTTCGACACCTATCTGCGCAAGGCTCAGTATGCATTGCTCCAATTGCCGGAAAAACGCCCCGTTGAACCTCGTAAAATCCCATTCGCCGGGCTTGTTCTGTTCATACGGATACAATTCCGGCTCATTGTTGTTATAATCGTAGTGCTTGGGGAATACACACATCCGGATTTTGTTGAACGGGGACTGCTGCAGCGTCTCCAGCGTTTGAGCCCGCAGCTTTTCATCCTGATGGATCCATGCGTAGCAGGTTGTGCCGATCGGCGCATACCGGGTGCCGTCATCATATGCAAAGTGCCACTGGTTGGCCACACGAACGGGACCATGGTTGTCACACCGGGGTTTCGTGCACTCCAACGTGCCGGATAGACTCCCTGTCAATGCAGCGTTGCTGGTGATACGATATTGCCAAAGCCCTTCCGCGCAGGGCATGAACCGCACCACATAAATGCCGCCCCCATCATAAAACCCATAAGCCATTACGGTACTGTTCCCCTGGGTGAACTCCGCACGGATCCACACATCCAAAAAGGGATTTCCATGAGCGGGTCCTCGGAGCATCAGTTCCCAGGCGCACCATTTTTCCACCGTTCTCAACATGGGTTCCATCGCCTTCCGCTTCTCGAGCATTGGTTCGTGTACCATATTACACGAATAAATTTATCTCAACAATGAAAAGTGATAATAACACGAGACTTACCCCAGTACCAGCGCGGGCACGCCTCCAAAGGAAATGGTCAGCCTCCGCTAAGATTATACCATTCATGTGTGGGGCTTTCTCCTAGGCCTGGATCAATAAGCTGGCCAGCACTGTATTTAATACATGTATAGTGTATTGACCCCCTCACCCGGTGCTTCACACTTTTATCCACCGAAAGGGAAGAAAGCAAAAGGTGTCATGTAGCACTCTTACAAAGTCTGCTCGTGTCGCTGGGCGGCGCTGCGGCAGGCGTTCTTGCGGCGCTGGCGCTGCCGAGCTTTTTGCCGCCGGACATGAGCAAGACGGTGTTTGTCTTGAATATGCCGGCATGGGTCGCGGCGGCGGCGGCGGCGGTATGCGCGATGGTTGGGATGGCCAGCAGCTTTATGCTGCCAAGGGATGTGCAATGATTAACAAGCTGAATCCTCCTTGCCAATTGACGAAGAGTGGTAGCAACACACAGCTCAACCCATGGCATGAGAGATGGTATTCCAAATATCTCGCAGCCTGATGAGACCCGTTGATCTCACCTGCTTATCACAAAACCCCTTATTTGCAAAATTTTCCTAAAAAAAGTCGGAATTATCATGAATCACTCGGCCGCCCGTTTCACAAACTAGGCCCATGAATGGGAGGGTAACAAAGATGGTTTAGTCCTTCAGGTTCTTTTTCATTCATTGAGGGCCCTCGCCATATTGGCGAGGGCTTTT
Source organism: Bacillota bacterium (assembly GCA_023422005.1). GTDB lineage: Bacteria > Bacillota > Clostridia > Christensenellales > UMGS416 > JAEYRA01. Next base: position 13,453 of record JAEZSC010000071.1, read on the forward strand.
TGCATGAGAGTCACTCATGAGACCGCATTCTTAACGCTTGCCTTTGCGGTATCCATCCGCGCTGCGAGATTCCTGCCGGCGAGACATACATGGCTGCAACTGCCACACGCCAGGCATCGTTCAGGGTGCAGCCTACCTGTTTCACCGGCTTTTCCGTTATCCACCAACTCCGCTATGTCGTTAACCTTCAACCCCACCGGGCATACTGCACAGCACAGCCTGCATCTGGAGCAGTTGGGTGACTCCCCATAATTGGGCAGCATACCGACGGCGAGGAAGTTGACGAACTGGTCCACGGTGTCATCGTCTGCGGCTATGCGGGCATTCATCACCCCTCCGCCGCTAAATACGCAACCGGCGCTCAGGTTGAGCTCCTCCACGATATCCCTAACTGTCATCCCGAGGCGGACCCGCACAACACTGGCGGACATTCTGTTGACATCTGCCACAGTAATGAATCTTGTATCCGCCTTGCGGTCCAGGCAGACAGCTTCATAGATTGCAAAAACCGTCTGTACGTTCAATACAAGTATGCCATCCTTCGCGGGGATGGCGTCATGCGGAAGGGACTTATGCAGTATTTCCTTAATCAATGCCTTTTCCGCTCCAGCCGGGTAATAATCAGGAACCCGGCGGACGACGATGGCATACGGGAAATGTATACCTTCATCGTCCTTCACGGCGACTGTAACCGATCTGAAAGGCAGACATTTTTCCAGCAGACGGATCCCTTGTGCGATTTCATTGGTGCGGACGCGTAAAAGCCATTTGTCATGGATCAATCCCGGGTCGCACTCTACACCGTTTACAATAAGGTGGCACTCTGAAGGCTTGGCGTCCAGAACGGCTTTGATTTTCCTGATCGTCGGGAAAGCCGCGCCGCCGAACCCGAACACGCCATTGCGCTCAATTCTGGCAAGGATCACGTCCCTTGTCCAGCCTTCAGAGCTAATGTCCCGCGGGGCAGCGTTGCCAGCGGCCAACTCAAAGAAAAGCGTGCTTTCCTGAGAAAACGGAATGCGCTCCTTATCTTTGAAGCTCAGGCGCAGATGTACACCGGCGTTGGCACACAGCTTGTCTGCCACAAAGGAAAGCCCATTGGCGGCCAAAATGCCCAGTGCCATCGCGGTGGTTGTTCCGCCAAGGACCATTGGAACAAATCCCGCCAGCAGCCCTGCCAACGCCCCCGGAAGCGGCTGCGAGGTAGTCGTCACCGGGTCGGCAATCACCAGACATCCCCAGAATATCACGCCATAGGAGAGCACATCCGCAAGGTAGCTTTGGTTCAGCAGCAGTGACGCTACCATTCCCGCCATCATGCCCGCAGCAGCAAAAGGCCGGAACAAGAGGAACGGCAGTGAAAGCAGCAAGGCAGGCAGCAAAAGCAACGAAGGTTCAAACGCCGGAGACTGTACACGAAAAAACAGACTCAGGAACAACAGGCCGACCATCGCAGGGTTGACGGGATTCTTCCCTGTGCCGCCCCAGATATGCTTGCCCGCCAACAGCGCCACCGCAACCGCAAGGAGTTCCCCCCATAGAGGCACACCTTGCGTGAGCGCCTGCAGTATGGCCACCGTAACCGCGGCCGATACCGCACACACCGGGCGCTTATGGCGCAGGTAGTTCACCCCCACATCGATGGCCAACCCAACCGACAACACCAGCATGAATCCCAATATACTCGCAGGATTGCGAACCCAGCCCGGAAGCATATACAGCGCGGCGGCGGAGAATACCGCCGCCATCACGCGTTCATTGGACCATTTGGTTTTGATCAGCGGGAATGTGTTCATTACCTGACGCCCGCCAACATTCCGTGGAATTTATGCAGGCCTGTGCCGAGTATCATCATCGGGCAGGCGATAGCCGTCTCCAGTTGAGCCTTTTTACAATCGTCCAGTTGAGCCGGGTCAACATCTTTCTTGCTGTGGAACAGCACCCTGCTGACTCCGGCGGAGGCGAGCGGCTTGATCCACGCCCCGATGTCGCCCTTATCCAGATAGATGTAGGCACTCTTAGGCACCTTGGGCAGTTCACTCAGGCTCTTGTAGACCTTGATATCCGCAGAGTTTTGGTCCTCACTGTTCAGCGCGAGTACCTTAAGGCCATTTTTGAGGAACTCTCGCAGTATCATCCGCATGGAAGGATCCATCTTGTAGCCTACGATCAGCACCTCGTTGTTGATAAAAAACTCCTTGCTCAGCTTAGCCATTTTGGTATCCTCCTTATTAATATTTTCAGCCGCTCCACACCAAATGCCGACCCTCAGCAGACCTGCAGTTCACCAGGCAATACCAATTGGCAACAGGGATTGGATTCCTCTGCCATATCAATGTAGCTGTAGATCATCTTACATCTTATTGGTAGATATATCAAGAAACAGGTTTCACCGCTTATCATTCTATAGTCCTGGAAACAAGCTCAATCCCACTTCCAGTTTGTCCTTTGTGACGGTGGCTGCATTGCCAGCCAGATGCTCACAAATGTCAAATTCGCAACAGAAGAGAGGCCCCAAAGCCTCTCTTCTTAACACTGCGTCATAGATTGCCGCCGGATAGTCTCGTCACCATTTTCCGGGCAAATTCACTGAGCATACAAAAGCTAAATGATCTCCAAAGAATCATTGTCCGGCAACTTCGGGAACGGCGCAGCGGGAAGCGTCTGGTACCAGTATGCCACGCTGGCTATATCATCGCGCAGGGGCAGATACCGGTGCTCACTTCTCCAACCCAGCGCCTGGATCGTCACCCTTAAGTCGGCATCAAATCGAACCGGGTCCATGATATGCCAGCGATAGAGCCCGAACCGCGTCTGGCTGCGATAGACGCCGTCGGGTCGCAGCACCTGCGGCATCCCGGCATAGGGCGTGGCAAACTCCTGATACTGGCACGTCTTGGGATTTTCAAAATTATAGGAGCCGCAGAAATAGTCCTCGGTGCCTGTGCCGCAGATCGTGGGGAACTCGCCGTCGCCGTCCAGATAAAACTTGATCTCGCCCTCGCCCCACCAGCCGCTGTTGTTGACGCCCCAGGCCATATAGGTGCCCACATAGTGCCCTTTTCCCGTCACGCCGTCCAGGATGGTATACACATCCTTATAGGGCAGCGGATTCACCCGCCGGAACTGAGCATGAAAATAGGCCGTGTCGTCGGGCACATCGGTCAGCGTGTAGTCCACCTGATAATACAGCAGCATGTCCTCTTCGCTGCGGTTTTCCATTGTGATGCGGAAGCCCTTTCGGAATGGCATTTCCCAATAGCAGTTGAAGGCGCTGCCGGGATTCACGCACACCGGCAGCGACGTCAGCTGGGCGTATTCTCCCCAGCCGCAGGCGAAGAAGTCGCCCACCGGGCACTCCACCGACGGAGTCTCCTGCCCGTCCCAGTAGATCCGGATGATCGTGCTGCGCCATTTACCGGTGGGGGTCATCCAGATGTGCTGGATCGCGCCGGAGCCCACGCCCTCGGCGATCGTGACCAGCTCGCCAGCCAGTATCCGGATATAGGGATTGACCTTCCATCCCTGCCCCAACTCGCGAGCGCAGAGCAGCGAAACGCCCTCCGTCGCCATGCCGCCCCGGCCCTTTTCACCGGTGGGATTCTCCGGCGAGATCGACCGCGTTTTGGCGTCCGACAGCCGGCTCAGATTGCCCAGATTCATACCCAAACCATTGAAACTCATAATTGCACTCTCCTGTTAAAGATATTTACGGAACCAGTCCGCCATCTCCATGTTCATCCATACAGTATCAGCATGCCCGGTGTTGGGGTGTACGGAAAGCTTCAATGCCTCGCCGTCCGTATAGATCGGATGCATCCGCCCGTAGAAAGCTTCCACGGTACCGGCGGGCATCAGAGGGTCCTGCGAGCCGTTCAGCATCAGCAACGGCAGCCCTGTTGCAGCTTGCAGGCGGTGCAATGGCTGCACCGCTTCAGCCTTGCTGATCAAGTGCGCCATTTCCTCGTCGGAGCCGACGAGCCCATACTCCATGTAAAGCTTCGCCGTTGCGGGCTGGGCCATCAGCGCGGCCCAGTCCGGTGTGGCGATGATCGGCACGGCAGCTTTGACGCCAGGCGAAGGTCGGCTGATATACTCATAGACAATGCAGCCGCCCATCGAATAACCCGTAATCCCAGCCCGCTCAGCGTCAGCGTAAGGCTCATTCTTGAAATGATCGAGCAATGTGTCAACCTCATCGGCGGTCCTGGCAACGGACTCAAAGAAATCGCTGATCGCTCCATCAAACCGCTCGCCGTGGCCCCACACGTCGGGCAGTACCACCGCAAAGCCCTGCGTCGTCAGATAATAAGCCTGGGCGATCAAGCACTCCTTCCTGTCCCCATAGCCGTGGAACATCAGCACCAGCGGCCTTTTCTCCCCCGCCGTGTCTGAAAGCTCGAGCAGCGGAATGCTGCTGATTTCCCTTTTCCGGATGACAATGTCCATATAAAATCAATCTACCTCTCTCCCAGAAGCCTATCGGCATTCTCAAAGTAGATTTTTCTCAATATACCATCCGGCAGGCCGATGCCATAGGCCGGGAAATTCCCGCAGGGGATGCATTCGTCGAAGGTCTCCAGAAACCGATAGTAGGCGCCGTGGACCCAGGAAGCCGTCTCTGTATATACATCGGTTCCCAGCAGAATGCGGTCCTGCCACCGCTCGAAGAACGCCCGGGCGGTATAGGGCTGACGGCCCAGCTCGTCAATGCGCGCCGCCAGGTCGATATGCATATTGGGGAAGTCCTCCAGGCACCGGGACACGAACGCCAGATTCTCGGCGTTGGAGCCCACATGGGGAATGATAAACGTCGTATCGGGGTTCCCGGCCAGCAAGCGCCGCTGCGCCGCCATCAATTCGGCAAAGCCATAGGTCTTGCCATGAAAGGACCAGTCCGGGTGGGCCTGCAGTTCCAGGTACCGCTCGTTGCGCTCGTCCACCGGATCGAAAAACGCCTCCGGATCGCCGATGTGCGCCAGCACCGGCATACCGAGCTCCGCCGCCGTGGCCCAAATCACGTTCAGCCGTTCGTCGTCGATCAGGATGTTGCGGCCCGGCAGATAGGACCCGTCAGCCTGCGGCAGCATGACGCTGACATGCTTGAACAGCTTTACGCCCTTGGCCCCCATCTCGCGGGCCTGCGTCAGGTGCTGCCTCACATAGGGCTCAAACCCCGGCTGCTTGGCTCTCTCGGTGTTCACCGACACGAAGGTCACAAAAAAACCGTCATAAGGGCGGAAGGTATCCAATATCTGCCGCTGTGTCAGGCCCATAAAGCCATCCCAGAAGCCATCCAGATTGACCACGCGGCGGATGCCGCTCTGTTGGAGCGTATCAATCACCCTCGGAATGTCCGGCGGCGACCAGGTCTTACCCTCGGTATAGAGCGGGCAATAGAAATCGGCAAAGTGCCCGTGGGAGTCCACCGCCGGAAAGCGCGGCTTTTTTAGAAGGTGGCTTTCCACATTGAGCTTGCTCACCGGGTGGTATTCGTGCAGATAAAGAGGCCGGCTCAAACCATCGCATGCGACACAACTCATAGATCCACCCCTTGCTCAATCAACTTTTGAATAATAGCCTGCCGCGCCGGATAGAGTGGCTCAGCCGGCTGTACGAAACTGTGGGCGCTATAGCCATAGGCCGAGAACCGCCCCCCCTCATGGGGGACCACGCGAAGCGTGACGCGCAGCGCGCTTTTGCCGGCCGTGAGCGCCGGTGGCAGCAGAAAGTCGCTGTCGTGCCATCGGTGCACATCATTGCGGTTGGCGTCATACCACAGGCCTGCCGCCTCGCCGTCCACAAACACCTCGGCCATCTGCCTGCCCCGGCCCTGATCGATCCGTCGCCGCAGCAGCACGCCGCGGTTATCCGGATCCACGGCTAGCTCGAATTCAATGTCGCCGCTGTCGTGCTCCCGCCCCGTTCGCCGCTCCCGCACGTCCACATGCTGCCCGATGAAGGAGGCTTCCAGCACGACCTCCTCCGCGCCGCCGTCGCGGTAGCCGTGGGCGGCCCTTGATCGAGCGTTGGCCGGATCCAGGCAGTCGGTCAGCGCGAGATGCGGCTCCCGCCGCAGATAGCAGAACGCCAGGCTGGAGTAGTTGGAATGGATTTCGTTCATATCCCCATGCTGGATCGCCGCGTCGATGGAGGAATGAAAGGCGATGGGCCCATCCAAATGGAACCGGTAATAAGCCGACGGAAAGCAGTAGGAATTATCATACAGCCCGCCGCCCTTTTCATACACGTCACTGGTGCAGCCATTGTGAGGCAGGCACAGCGCGGGGTTGGACCAAAAGCAGAACAGATAGTAGTCCTCGGTGCCAGTGCCGTTGATCTGCGGCGTGCAGGCGCCGTCCAGCGTGAAATGCTCATCGCCCTCGCAGTAGTGCTCGCCCAGCAGCTTGTGCACCGTGCCCACATACCGCCCCCGGCCATGGGCGCGCAGGAGCGGCCAATCCTCGCCATACACGGTGCGCCCCTGGCGGAACTGGGCGGTGAAATAACCCGCGTCCGCCGCCGGATGGGGGTTGGCCTCCACCCGTGCGACAGCCAGCACGTTGGCGATGGGGATGGAGCCTTTGTTCAGCAGCTCCACCGTCGCCGCCATCCAGAACGGCATGGGCCAGCGGCAGATGAGCCGCACACGACCGCCCTCCAGCTGCTTGACGGTGAGCAGCGGCGTGTTCATCTCCATGATGCCGGCGGGGATGGCAAAGAAATGCCCCAGCGGTGCGTGCACGCTCTCATAAAGCTGGTCGTCCCAGCGGATGCACAGAAACACGTCATCCAGCAGCCGCTCCAGGCAGCCGCCCTCGATCATCAGGCTCACGACGCAGCCCGGCTCCCGCCGCTCCAGCACGGTCGCGCGCCGGCCCGGGTCCAGCCGCAGCGGCGCAATGCCCTCTAGCGCGCGGATATCAGCGGGAATCGGCGGCTGCCACAGAGCCGCCGCGTCCCGCAATGACTGCCTGTCAGGGAAGGCCGGCACCGCCGCGCCCGAGGGATACTGCTCCCACAGGATGTGGTAATAAAAGTCCCGGCCGCCGGTGGCGGCAATGCGCAGCGCCTTTTCAAAGGGGATCTTCATGAGCAGATTGCCGCCCATCGAATCCTCGCCCAGGAAGTACCCCAGTTTCCGGTATGACGCCAATGGCGCAGGGAAGTCGGGGTGCCGCCCCTGAAAGAACTGCCTTGTCGGGAGGCTGTAACGCGGCTCGGGCTCATCATCGAAATAGAACCGGATCACGCCGTCTTCCGGCACGCCAGTGGCGAAGATGCTGTTCACGCATCCCGGTCCACGGGCATCCAGCAGCACCGCTTCGCCGCTATCATCGATATAGAGGAAATTGCCGTGGTCGTGGTTTACGCCGCTGCGGTGATGGCTGGATTCCTGGCGGCTCAGCACTGGGCCCGGCAGCAGCGGCAGGCTGTGGATCGCATCAAACCGTTCGTTCATACCTTCATTCCCCTCCTGTCAGCCCTTCACGCTGCCCAGCACGATGCCGGTGGTGAAATATTTCTGCAGGAAAGGATACACGCACAGGATCGGGATCATGGAAACGAAGATCTCCGCGGCGCGAGCCGTGCGATTGTTGATATACTTGAGCTGCGACAGCGTGTGCTCGGTGAACAGCTTGGTGTCCACGCTGACCACCAGTGTCTGCAGCAGCGACTGTAGCGGATATTTATCCTGCGACTTCATATAGATCAAGCCATCGAACCAGGCATTCCAGTGGCTGACAAACACAAACAGCGTGATCGTGGCGATCACCGGCTTGGACAGCGGCAGATAGATCCGGGTGAGCGACGTGAACTGCCCCGCCCCATCCATGAAGGCGGCTTCCTCCAGCTCCTTGGGCAGCTCGCGAAAGAAGTTCATGAGCAATATCGCGTTGAATATCTGCACCGCGCCGGGCAGCACAAGTGCCCACATGGTGTTGGTGAGCTTCAGGCCGGAGATGACCATGAACATGGGAATCAAGCCGCCGGAGAACAGCATTGTGATCAGAAAGAAAACCACAAAAACTTTTCTGGCTCGGAAGGCCCGTGGCTCCCGGGAAAGCGGGAAGGCCACCAGGACCGTCATGCACAGGCTGATCGGGATGCCCAGCAGCTCGCGCTTGACCGAAACCAGAAAGGAATTGATGAAATTGGGCGTCTTCATAACGAAATCATAGGAGTTGAAGGTGAAGTCCACCGGTAGTATGGTCACCTGACCCGCCATCACCGGCGCGCTGCTGGAAAGCGAGACGGCGAGCAGGTGGATCACAGGGAAAATGCAGATGGCGGCAATAAGCCCAAGGAATATCGCGATTACGCTCTTGGAAATCCGCTGAAGGATTATGGTGCGCTTGGTCATGAGAACTACCGCCTTTTCAAAATATCCTGTAATTTGCCACACGGTTGGCCAGATAGTTCGACAGCAGTATCATCGCCGCGGCAATCACGGACTTGAAAAGGCCCATGGCCGTGGAAACGCCGTACTGCCGGTCCAGGATGCCCATGCGGTAAACGACGGTGTCGATGATGTCGCCGGTCTCATAGACCTGCGGGCTATAGAGGTTGAAGATCTGATCGAAGCCCGCGTCCAGGATGCTGCCCAGGCTTAGCACCGTCATCAATGTGATGATGGGCAGCATGCCAGGCAGTGTGATGTGGATGGTCTGCCTCCAACGGTTGGCGCCATCCACAATGGCTGATTCATAAAGCTCCGGGCTGATACTGGTGAGTGCAGCAAGATATACGATAGTGCCGAAGCCAAAGCTCTTCCACACGTCCGTTGCCACCATCGTGTAGGGGAAGACGGCGGCATTACCCAGAAAGAAGATGGGCTTGATTCCAAGCAGTCCCAGGAATTGGTTCACAATGCCGTAGGATGGGGACAGGATATCCACCATGATGCCGGCCAGCATGACCCAGGACAAAAAATAGGGCAGATAAATCACGGTCTGTATGGTCCGCTTATAAGCCTTGTTGCGGATTTCATTGAGCAACAGGGCAAAGAACACCGGCACGATCAGCCCGGCGATGATTTTCATGATCGCGATGAAAATCGTATTCCACCATACCTGGTACACGTCCGGCATATTGAACATGTACTCGAAGTTTTTCAACCCCACCAGCGGGGAGGCGAAAAAACCCTTCTGCGGCAGGAACTTCTGAAATGCCATGATGATACCCACCATCGGCCCGTAGCTGAACACCAGCACCAGTGCCACAGGGGGCAACAGCATCAAATAAAGGGGGGCTTCACGAAGCCACCGATTCCGGTTCATTGGCCAGCACCTACTTTGCATGAAGTGATGTGGTTGCGGGGTACAAAAAAAGCGGGGCGGGCGGAATCCGCCCCGCGCAACAGGCATTATTTGTTCTTAGCGTACCATTCGTTGACTTCCTTGGTGATCTCGTCGCCACCCAGCTTTTTCCAGTCCTCCACGAACTTGTCAAAGGTGTCAAGCGAGGCGCCCAGGATCACGTTGGTCACCATCGTGTCATGCATCTTCTGCAGGGCGGACATCTTCTCGGCCATCGTGGGCGTGGCCGCGCCATAGAACAGGTTGCACAGGCTCTGGCCTTGGGCGGCGATGTCGATATACTTCGACGAGCCCTCGGGGCCGAATTCGGCATAAGCCGCCCACATCGTCATATCGCCGCCTAAGTATAGCTGGATATTGTCGTAGGTCATCGCTTCCTCAATGCCCAGACCGGCCTTGTCCTTGGCCTCCAGCGCCGCGACGATGGACTTCCACTTTTTGGTACCGCCGGCCGGATCCCAACCCATGACGTTGATGTACTTATAGTACACCACATCCTGCTGCTTCAGATTGACAATGTAGGTGCCCATCTTCTCTTCGGTGGGGTTGATGATCACGTCGGTCCACAGGTTCATCATCTTGACGATGGCTTCCGGATGCTCATACCCTTTGCGCACGACCAGATAGCTGCTGATGAAGTTGCTGTAGCCGGGCTTAACGGGTTTGTCATCGGCCGACAGGCCCAGCAGGGGCACCCAGTCGGCGTTGGGGTTGGTCACTTTGCTGGTGGCGAGAGGATAATCCGGGTTCCACCACGAGCCGTACTGTATGCCATATCGACCGGCCAGCATCTCTTGCCCGGCCTTGTCGGCATCCTTTACGCCAAACTCGGGGTCGATCAAGCCGTCCTTGTACATTCCCTGCAGGGCGGCCAGGGCGTTTTTGAACTCCGGCTGTATGCTGCCGTTCATCACGCCGCCCTTGCCGTCGTCCAGCCACATGTAGGGATAGGCGTGATACCCGTTTACGAACCCAGTGACCGACGCGAAGGCGGACCACAAGCCTTTGTTGAATGCGATGCCATAGGTGTCGTCCTTACCATTCTTGTCGGGATCCTGCTTGGTGAACGCCCGGGCCGTATCGATCAGTTCCTGCATCGTGGTGGGCATGGGAAGGTTGAGGGCCTTCAACCAGTCGTTGCGGATCCACAGCAGGTTGATCTGCGCCACCGAGCTATCGGTGGAGGGCAGGCCGAAGAGCTTGCCTTCGATTTGAGCGGACTTGAAACCAATAGGATCGGCCGTCAGCATCTTCTTGGTGTCCGGCGTGGAATAATCCTCAAAGTACTGTGAAAGATCCTGGATCATTTCGTTGTCATAAAGCGACTTGAACTGATTGGAATTGCACACAAAGTAATCGGGCAGCTCGTTGGAGGTGATTGCGAGATTCAGCTTCTGGTCCCAGTCCACCCAGGAATTGGCAACCCAGTCAAACTTGAGCTTGATGCCCAGCGCTTCCTCGTAATAACGGGTCCACACGTTGTTGTTGATGTCCTGGCCTTCGTCAAACTTGGTATCGGCGCCGACGATGATACAGGATGTGATCTCAATGGGCGGGTCATACAAGCCCAGCGGCGCGGGGGCCTCGGTGGGCTCCACAGCGGGTTCCACGGTGGGTTCAGCCGTCTTGGCGTCAGCGGTCGTGGGTGCGGCAGCCGTCGTGGGAGCGGTGGTGGGTGCGCCCGAGTTACAGGCGGCGAGAGAGAGAAGCAGCGCACACACAACCGTGAAGGCCAACATTGCCTTCACAACGGGTTTTTTCATGACGTCTCCTCCAAACAGAAATGATAAAAGGCCGTGCACAAGCCCGACCTCATTGTACAATCAGAATTCTTTGTATCATATATTCAAATTTTTGATTTGTTTTTATATTTATCTACCAATCGCGTTGCGGTCGCGGTACTCCTGGGGGCCGATTCCGCTCAGCCGTTTAAAAAACTGTGTGAAATAGGAGGGCGAGTCATACCCCACCCTGGCAGCGATCTCATGGATCTTCATATCGGTGCCCGCCAGCAGCTCTCTGGCGCGGTTGATCCGCGAGTCATTGATGTAGCTCAGCAGATTGACGCCGGCGTTCTGCTTGAAGAGGCGCGACAGATAGGCCGGGTTGAAATAGCACTTTGCCGCCAACCGGGCCAGCGAAAGATCTTCGTCCAGATGGCTGTCGATAAACTGTTTCAAATCCCTGATGAGCAGATCATGGGAATCCACGGTTTGCCGTTCCGCGGCGGCAAACAGCGCCTCTGACAGTTCGCGGACATACTCCATCGCGTCGGTCCAGGCGCCGCTCTCATCCAGCCGCGACAGCCTGCCCAAGCCCACACCGGTTTCGATGGGCTGGCGCAGGTCCCGCAGCGTGATGTATTTCAGCAGCATCGCCGACAGCGAGCGCAGCACCACGGCGGCGCCCTCCGCCGTTTTACCAGGTCCCAGACCCCGCAGGCTGGCCAGCTCCTGGAAATATTCTCCGCGGCGACCGCTTTCCAGCATCAGCTCCATGCGTTTCACCTGCTGCAGGCCCGCCTTGGATGCCTCACGGCCCTCCCGGTCTTCCGCCTCGCCGGAAATCAACAGTACGTCCCCGTCGCGATCCCGGCGATAGAGCAGCAGGCGCTTCAGGCGATCATAACGCTCGGGCAGAGCCTCCCAGGGAAAGGCCCTCACATCCACGGCGAACGACAGGCGGATGCCCAGCGCGCCGGCGGCGTCTTGCACGGCCTCGGCGCTGTCCTTCACCACGGACGCATGGTTCCTCCAGAGGTCGTCCTCCGGCCCCCATTCCGCCTGCTCTTGCGCCGGCTGTATCAGCCACAGCGGCAAATGCCGCTCCAGGCTGGTAAAAGCGAGCCGCAGCGTGGGGGGAAACAGCCGCTCCACCAGCTCGCAGACGAGCGCGCCGGCCCGGGCCATGCCCATCGGCGCGCCCGATACTTCGCCGGGGGTCATCCGGCCGAGCAGCAGCAAAACAGGCCCACGCCCGTCCAACGGGAGGGCAAGCTCCCGGAACTGCCTTTCCCGCTCCTGCGGCCCCATCGCACCATCGGCCACCAGGTCGGCCAGGCAATCTCTGCGCAGCAGCGGCAGCAGGGCGTCCAAACGCCTGTCCGCCTGCTCCTGCAGCTGCTCGATTCTAAGGCTGTCGTCGATCTGGCTGGCGGCCTTCAACACCGCTGCGGCGATCGCGTCGAAACCCTCAGTCTTGAGCAGGTAACTCACCGTGTCGTGCTTCATGGCGCTGTAGATATAGTCGAAGTCGTTGTATCCGGTCAGCACGATGGTGCGGCAGCGGGGCCATTGCTTGCGCACGACCTCCATCAGCTGCAAGCCTGTCATCACCGGCATCATGATGTCGGTCAGCAGGATGTCCACCCTGGACGCGGCCAGCACCTCCAGCGCCTCGATGGCCGAATAGGCCTTGCAGACGTCCAAGTCGACAGCGATGCTGCCGGCGTTCTTAAAAAAACGATACAGCCCATCGGCGACGTCGGATTCGTCATCCACGATCAACAGTCTGTACATCCGCTCTTCCTCCCCTGCGCGTCGTCATACTCGATACGGATCACCACCAGCAGGCCGGCCGGCTCCGCCCGCCGCAGGGCCAGCCCGCTGGCCGGGCCGAACATCATCCGGATGCGCTTGTGGATGTTGATGATGCCGGTGCTCTCGGCGGGCTCCTCTTCCTGCAGCAATCGATTGAGTCCGTCGATCTCCTCCAGGGTGGTGCCGTCGCCGTTGTCCATCACATGAATTTCCAGCCAACCCTCACCGCAGGCAAAGCTGACTTTGAGCGTGCCGCCGGCCAGCGTGTCCTTCAAACCATGCACAAAGGCGTTTTCGATGACGGGCTGCAGGATAAGCCGGGGCACCATCACGCCGCGGATGGCCTCCGGCAGCTCGTCGAACTGCACCTGTATGCGGTTGCGGAAGCGCCGAGCCTGAATTTCCGTATAGATTCTGGCATGGGCCGCTTCTCGCTCCAGCTCAATCTCATCCGCGCCGCTGCGGGTGATGTATTGAAAGTAGGTGCCAAGCTGCTTGGTATATATCTCTGCCTGCTCGTATTCTCCTTGGGCGACCATACTGTGCAGGCTGAAAAAGCTGTTATAGAGGAAATGAGGGTTGATCTGTGATTGCAGCTGCTTCATCTCCGATCTTTGGGCCATCATCCGCTGCCGTAGATTTTGGTTGATCAGCACGTTCAGGTTATACACCATATCGTTGAACTGTTTATAGAGATAGCGGAACTCATCGCTTTGACGGTGCTCGATGCGCACATCCATATTGCCCCCCTCCACCTTGTGGAAGGAGTCTACCAAGATATGCAGCGGATGGTGAATGATCCGGCTGGTAGCCACCGCGAACAGCACCACGATTATCAGCGCCAGCCCTGTGAATATCCAAAACGCCACCCGGTAGCGCTGCAGCGGCTGAAACACCTGCTCCTCCGGCAAGTATTTGCACAGCGTCATGCCGAGATAGGGCGATGTGGAGTATATGAACAGATAGGGCTTGCCGGCGACAATGATATGAAAAGCGCCGGCGTCGCTTTGTGCCAACCGTGCCAGAAGCTCGGATCGGATCTTGTCCGTGGTCTCGGGATCAAAGCCATCCTCAACCTCAAACCCTAGCCTCGTGCCTGTCAGCAGCGTTCCCCGGTCGCTGTAATCGTCGATTTGCAGCAGCGCGGATTTTATGCTCCTCGTGGACAAAACGATCTCGACGATCCGGGGTTTTTTGCTCCTTTGCGGATAGCTGGCAGAAAGATACAGGGAGCCATTGTGCATGGCAAGCGCCAAATCTGGCTTGTCCGTCTCTTCTATCAGGCGATTGTAATCCTCCCCGGGCATTTCCTGCACACTATTGTCCGCGGAGAGCATTCGGTCCAGCGACGGGAAATAGACATTAACCGCCTCCACAAATCTATTGCTGCTTTTGATGGCCTTTAGCCGCAGTTGAAGGCGGTTGAACGAAAGCGTCTTCTCAATGGGACTCATAGAGTCCGAAACGGAGGAAAGCAGATCCAAATCATAATCGTTGACGCAGGTTTGCAGGGCCAGATCGTCGATGTTACGGATTTCACGCTCCATCTGACCCAAAAAATTGCGCACTTGGGCAATCATGGAGCTGGAAATTTCCTGACGAACGGCGTTGGTTCCCCAGCGGTACACGCTTGCACCGCCGAAGTACACGGGAATCAAAAGAAGCAGAAATGCACAAAGCATGCGACCGAGGATCGTATCAAGCCACTTTTTTATGAATAATCGCATCAATGTTCCTCTCGATAGGTATCCCCATAGTGTGTCTATGTTTCTGCTTTTATATTGGGAAAGCTTTATGAACTTTTCTGCAAGTTCCAATATACATGTATACCCATACACCTGTCCGTTTTCATTGCAGAGAAACAATCTCACGGATATAGCTGTCTGTCAAGCCTTTTTCGGCGGCCGCAGGAGAGGGGTGATAACACGCAAACAGACTGCCCAATCGCTTCACTGATAACAAAGAAATGAGGCCCCACCTCTATGCCGGGGGCCTCAACCAGTGTTTCTTGGAATGCAACATTTGATATGATCTCGATTACAAGCCCTATTCCCACCAGAAACGCCGGTACTTACGCAAAGCCGAACACAGCGCCTCCACGTTCTTTGGCGGGGTAGGCGGATAAATGCCCGCGATGAACTCCAGGCCTCCCTCCGGGCTGCCAAGCTTCATGACTTCCTCGCGAATCAAATTGTCGATGTCGCTGGCGCTGCCATATGGCAGCACTGTCTGGCGGTCGATATCCAGCCGGATGCATGCGCGCCCCTTGATGACACGGGCGATATTATCAATACCGTTGCACAGATCCTGCGGATTGACGATATCGACGCCGGAGCGAACCTGCTCCTCCAGAATTCCCAATGTCTTACCGTCACTGTGCAGGGCAACGAGGACGTTGGCAGCCTTGCACGGCTCCATCAGCGCCTGGTAGGCAGGTGCGATGAACTTGCGAAAGGTGGCGGGACTGAGGAACGTCGAGGTCTGGCTTCCCAGATCGTCGGCGAACTCCATGATATCCACCCCCAGCCGAAGATACCGGTCCACCAGCACACGGTTGTGCCGCACGAGCAGGTCGATGAGCCGGTACATGTCGGGCTCGTCCATGGCGTAATCGATCATCGCGTTTTCGAACCCGCGCAGATAGGTTGTCCGCAAAAAGAGAAAGCCGTGGGGAACACCGCCGGCGGTCACATCGCCGCGGGCTTTCGCCTGAGCGATATCGGCGGCGATGGCGTCCCAGTCCGCAGGGTTGCGGTCAAACTGAATATTCGCATCCGGTACACAGTAGCCGTCCAGATCGGTCCAGTTGGCAATCGGCGCGTTGCTCACAACGCCTTCAATGCCATTGGTGGAAGTCTTCCAGACGCATCCCCAGGCGTCTGTGAAGGGCTCGTTCACCCGGTACGCCGGAGCAAACACATAGGACGCATAGTCCCGCCAGCCTTTTTTGACATGAGGAAAGAATTCGGGGAATCGGACGCAAACCTCCTCCATGTCCTCGCGGTACATGTCCCAAGCTGCGTCGTTGATATGCACGGCTGCGGGAATCCACTCCGGGCGTTGAAAGCGCGCGTTGCGAAGGGTATTCTCTCGATTGGTCAGCATGATATCTCCTTAGCGCAAAGCGGATGGTCCCTTCCTGATACCCGGCGTGGTACCCTCGATACCGAAGAGGTCTTAAGGTATACTGACGTGATCGATGTTCCGAATTCGATACCAACACAGCAGATCGTCGCGGCCCGGCAGCTCCTTCGGTGTACCCTGCGGGGTGTCCAGGTAACAGAATGCAACCGATGAACAGGCATAGGGCTTCAACCGCTCCGGGCTCCAGGGGTTGAGGAAACAAAATCGGATGCCCTTATCAAACCGGATGGCATCCTGCTCATGGACGCGATACATCGCAATGCTGGCATTCAGCGAATCCTTGGAGGGCACACCGTGCAGCTCACCGGCAAAAGTCCCCTCCCGGAAATACCAGCCACCCAGGAAGTAATCCTCCATCCCTGTGCCGGTTATCGAAGGGGACTCAGCACCGTCGAGATAAACATACTCCGGAGCTTCCAAAAAACTCAGGTAATTGGGCTCCTCGCCCTGGGCGCTGAAGACACAGCCGACATAATGCCCTCTCCCCGCCGCCTCCAGTACCGGGACAGGTTCTGGTCCACGAAGCCGGGACGTTTGGAACTGGGCGTGGAACCAACCGCGCTCCTGTCCGGCATCGTCAGACAGCTGGTACAGTATGTTGGCAAACACATCGGTATCCACCAGAGCATCCAGATTCTCCAGTTCCACCCGAAACCCCTTACGAAAGGGCATCGGGAAGCGGCAATAAAAGCCTCCGCTGGACATACCCAAATAGCGCGACGCGAAGTTCGACACCTCGCATAGCCCATTGCCAAAGAAATCTCCAACAGGAGCCTGCACCGCCGGCCGGTCGCTGCCGTCCCAGTAAATGCGAAGAATCAACGTCTTAAGGATCGTCTGCGAGATCGGAGCGCTGGGGTTCCAGTGCTGCCAGAACCAGCCGGGGAAGGTCATCCAAAAAGAGGTGATCCGGCCGCACCCCTCCACATGGCAAAGCGTCACCTTGGCCCCGCGGGGCACGGCGACGGTTTTGGTTCGTTTGTTCGGGTCGAATGTAGTAGCTTGAAACGTGTTTTCCTTACGAAAATGGGAAATATCCCGGTCTATCATATGTTATAACCTCTCTTCTGCACGCAATGGCATCTGCGCTGTCGGCTGTCGATTCTTTTCTACACCACCCATGGCATTCCCTGCACGGAATACCCAGCAAAGCCGTCAGAACATAAGGTGTGGAAATGGCTCCCCTACCCGCCGGCAGATTCCGATATGGTTGTTCTCGTCAAATTTTTCATCCAGTTAAACTTGTTTATTTTGAAAACCGCAACGAAGCATTTCAGTATCTGATCTGACTTCAGGCATGCGAACACCAACCATGCGGGTGCGCCGAGCCACGCAGAAATCAAGGCCGAAGGCAGCACGACACAGAATACGAAGATTGTGTCGTTTTTAAATACAAAAGATATGTCCCCGCCGGATTTTACCAGCCCGAAGAGACACGGCGCCTGGTATCCACTCCCAATTATAGTGATGGAAAGGACACCAATTAGCAGGCTAGCCTCTCTTGCTGCCGCCTGGCTTATACCTCCACCAAGCGCACCCGCATACAGTGCGACGAAAGGCCCTCTAAGCACCGCTACGAGCGCGCCGGAAAGCAGCCCAACGAAAAAAAAGATTACCTGTGTGGTTCGTGCATATTCCTTCATAAGCTCATACTTACCGGCTCCAACCGTTTTTCCGGTAATGATGCCCACGGCAGAGGCGAGGCCGGAAATAGCAATAAACGCAAGGGTACCCATGGTGTTTGCGATGGACACCGCCGTAGCGACAGACGCATCAAAAAAGCGTCCGAAGATGATGGAGTTCACCATCAAATTTACGCTCCACACGACCTCGCCCGCGATAAGCGGCAACCCATAACGGATGTAATCTCTAATGAGCATCCGGTCAGATCGCCGCAGATCGGCAATCCTCAACCGCAGTTTGCGGTCTCGGCGAAACACATAGATAGAAATTGCGGTGGTCTCGGCCACGCGACCGATTACTGTTGAAAGTGCGGCGCCGAAAACACCCCAACCCAGGCCATAAATAAACAAGAAGTTTAAGGCAATATCGAAGCTAAGCGATATCAATGAAATCATCATGCCAATGGATGGCGTTTCTACAGCACGCATGGAGCATAGCAGCACTTGTGTAATGCAGAAGAATATGTAGGACATGCAGACGGTGCGCAGATATGTTATGCCTTCCCGCGCGATCGCCGGATCAGACGTAAAAATCCCGATCACAGCGCCTGGAAATAACAAGCAGACCGCGGTCAGCACAGCCCCTACAGCCAGAGAAAAACGAATGCCAATAGAGATGATATTTTTAATGTTTTCGGTGTCCTTCTTGCCCCAATACTGCGCCGAGAGGATCAGGATTACCCCACCGATACCGCTGGTGAACATTTGTATCAGCACATTAATCTGGCTGGCGAAATAGACACCAGATACCGCCGCATCGCCCAATGAACTGACCATAAGATTGTCAGCAAAGGAAGCAAGAAAAGCGATTAAGCCCTGTGCAGCCACCGGGAGCGCCAGTGTAATGAGGCTCTTATAATATGACCGGTCGCGGGTAAGCACACGCGTCATGACGGTTCTCCTTCCAATCTCTTCAGTTTCGCTATCGAAGCTAGTCGCGCTGAGAATGCAAGCAACCCAAATGCGCAGACCAGAAGCACATAAGGCATCAGCGAGAAGGAAACATGCGCGAAAAGCTGGCCGAACAGAGGTGGCATCAATGTGGTGCTGGTGTATGCAACAGCCATTTGAAATCCCATGGCAGCCTGTGCGTTTTCTTTACCGAAGTGAATGGGTGTCTGGTGTAGCATGGAAGGGAAGATCGGCGCAAGACCAAAACCTATGATCACAAGCGCAACGATTGTAAATAAGGTGGGCAGCGGCAGCAACATTAAGACAAGGCCGGCGATAACAAGTATAGCGCCCATACGAATCAAGGCTTCGTTGCTGAGCTTCATGGACACAAAACCACTCAACATGCGCCCGGCAGTGATCCCCAGAAAAAAGAGAGAAATCCATCCGGCTGCACTTTCAGGCAGGATGTTCTTTATCTTCACCAGATAACTGGATCCCCAAAGCATGATGGTAGCTTCAACTGAGATGTACAGAAAAAAGGTCGATAAAGCGAAGACGGCGCCTTTGACCCGAAACGGCGCGAGCAGGCCATGTTTAACTTTGGTGTTCGGCACTTCCCTGGTGTGCCCGGCAGTGGGTTTGCTGAATTTCTTCCACATAGGCAGAGAGAAAAGCAACAGCACCACCAAGGCAAATTGTATCATGGAAATGCTAAAATAACCGCTTCTCCAAGTATGACCCCATTGTTCTAAGGCAGAAATAAGAACGGGCCCAAGCATGGCTCCAACTCCCCAAAAGCAGTGCAGCCAATTCATATGCTTTGCCTCATAGTGTTCAGCCACAAACTCGTTAAGGCCAGAATCCACCGCGCCGGCTCCCAAACCGAGCGGAGCAGCGCATACCAACAGCCAAAGAAACGAGGGAGAGAATGAGAAGCCAAGCAGCGCAACAGCAGTCATGGTAACACTTATGACTGTGACCTTACCGGTACCAATCAAACGGATCAGCCGGTGTGAAAAAAGGCTGGAAACAATGGTGCCGCAGGATATAATGATGGACACAAATCCTGCGTTTCCCATTGGGCCCCCAAACTCCACATTCATCAATGGCCATGTGGAACCGAGCAGGGAGTCCGGAAGCCCCAGGCTAATAAACGCAAGATAAATCAACGCCAAAAAGATCATCTCTACACTCCAAGAAAAACTCTTCTCTCTATCGGGTTACGATTTCTTTCGAAGCCCAGACTGATAGGCCGATATCGCCTGCACAAACAAACCCGCGATAATGTCGGCATCCAAATCGCTGGTGTAATCAATAGAAGGAAATATGTCCAGTATGGTTTTCGATTGGATCTCCTTGGGAATGGCTTTCATCAAACCATCAGAAAAAAAGTCGCCATACAAAACCACATGGTTTGGGTTCACAATGCTGCAAAAGACACTGACCAATCTGGATATAGCAGGCACAATCTGTCTGGGGTTACCATAATCAATAGACAACCAGTCAATGCCAAGAGGAAGCAGACACACCTCACCGGCATATCCGCCTGCACCTTTTAGAATTTTCCCATCAACCAAAATCCCTGCGCCGGGGCCGAAATGCTTCGGAAAGTATATGCCCGCAAGAACCGAAGTTGGGTCGACTGTTTTCCCATACCCTAATACAGCGGCATTTACATCGTTCTCCACCAAGGCGGTCAGCCCATATTTTTTTAGAAAGTGGTCTGTGAAATGAAGACCTACCAGTTCGGTATAGTCATTGGCAACAATGACACCATATCGTTCCACTCCAGGCAGAGAAAATGATAATATACAAATTGAGGGGTATGCACGCAGAACCGGATCTATCATGCTTTCAAAACTAGAAAGCTGAATATTTTCGAAGGTCTGTTCAGTTTGCCATACCACCTTGCCATACAGGTTCCCAACGCAAGCACTGATAACATTTTTCCCGTTGCGAAACCTTGCAGACAACGCAAGTATGTGGGCATATTCTTCATTAAAGATATAGGTTTGTGATGGCCGCCCACCTGTGGCGGAGACCAACTTTCCTAGCGATACCTCTTGGGTTTCGACTAAGGACCCTAATATATAACCTACCGTGGCATAGCTAAGCCCGGTAGATTCGGTTAAATCTTTGACTGTAGCAGCCTTATAGGAATACAAAGTCCAGAGGACTGTTTGCACATTGCTTTGCTTCATATCCAGTCTGTTGCTCATATTCACACCTGCCTTAGGCTCTAGAGAAACGACGTATCACACAGCAGTCCGCCATGAGTACTCATATCATATTATCTTATTCGTTATTATAATCATTTTAATAAGTGTTGAGATTAATATACCTTTGATTTGTTTATATGTCAATATGCATACAAAACATACGGGGCAACGAATTCTTTGATTGCCGGAAAATTTTCTTTGCTGTAGAATTATGGAAATACTCACATGGACATTGGAAGGGTTGATTTTATTGGCAGTCTCGATATTGACTGATAGCACCGCAAGTCTCCCGAGGGCATACGCCGAAGCCCATGGTGTATACATGGTGCCACTAACCATCTCGTCCCGGGGAGAAGAATGGGTGGATGGATTCGCAGGGGAATCGCCAGTGGTATTTCAGGACAAGGAGC
The DNA here is from genome assembly GCA_023422005.1 of Bacillota bacterium. Taxonomy (GTDB): domain Bacteria; phylum Bacillota; class Clostridia; order Christensenellales; family UMGS416; genus JAEYRA01. The sequence goes on from JAEZSC010000071.1 coordinate 34,661, forward strand.
AGTCCTTCCGCACCTCCCAACCACCAGTCGCCGAGTTTGATAAATGTTTCAAGGCAGCGACGGCCAACGGGAACGAAGTAGTGGCCATCCTTATCACCGAGGGTCTCAGTGGCACCACCAATGCTGCCCGGCTTGCCCGGGAAATGTCGCCCGCTCCAGAGCGGGTGCATATCGTAGACAGCGGCAACACCTCCATCGTCACGAAATTCCTGGTGGAACGAGGAGTTGAAATGGCAGAATCCGGAGCAACCGCCACCGCTATTGTGACGGAAATAGAGTCCCTCGCTCTTCGCTCCAATGTACTAATTGCTGTACGCTCATTGGACTACCTGCATTTTGGTGGGCGGCTAACCCGTGCCCAAGCCCTGTTGGGCAACCTACTGCAAATTTCCCCTGTAGTGACGGTTGCCAAGGGGAAGGTGGTCATGGCGGACAAGGTCCGACTATTTAGGCGGGCGTTGCAGGAAATCACTCGTCGTATTCCGGAGACAACGTTTAAACTGGGCATCTCCCATATGCAATGCCCACAGGAAGAAAATGACCTGACAGAAATGATCAGACAACGCTTTCCTAAGCTGGAAGTCTCCAAAGAAAGCTTAAGCCCAGTGGTAGCAGCACATCTAGGTCCCTGCGTGGGCATTGGCTTTCAATGGAAATGACCAGCTCTACGGGTATTAAAGTGTTAATAACACGTGCTTCGACCTTGTAGTAATAGGTCTTGCCGGTGGTCAGGCTGGTTTTCACGTAGCTTGGCGACGTTGTGTCCGCAGTTTACGGAATGTCCCGCCGCTAGTCGTGGCGCCAAACCTCGTATTAGTCGCGGTTACAGCGCCCCAGGTCAGCTTTATGCTCTCGGAGGAGGCTTTAACGGCCTTTACGCCCGTCGGTGCGGCTGGCACAGGCTTGACAGACACGGCGGGCGCGCAGGAGCCATAGGCCGACTTCCCGTTATGTGGAAAAACTTGCGTTTTTATAGTATGGTATTGTCAGCAGAGGCGAACCCATTGATTTGCGCGTTGTATGTCAAGTATTTTAACCACATAAAATATCGCAGCAAACGGTATCACGGTACTATCTGTTCACAGATTGGAGCTGAGACGTTTGGCTATTAATAAAGCGATGCGAGCAGCCCTCAAGGCCATCACGGCTTTGGAAATGGATGTAAAAAAAACATACAAAATGGAACGGCAGATTGAATTGCTCACCGCCAGGCTGCGGGGAAAACCAAAAGACTATAAAATGTGGGACCATATGGTTCGTTCCGGCGACTATGCAATCCCCGTACGCCTCTTTGCAACTGATGGAGAGGGGTCGTTCCCCCTGCTGCTTTTTTTCCATGGAGGCGGTTGGGTAACAGGCGGGATAGAGAACTATACCGGTGTCTGTGTCGACCTTGCGAAAGCCACGAACTGTACCATAGCATCCGTTGATTACCGATTGGCGCCGGAGCACAAGTTTCCCACCGCTACGGAGGATTGTTATGCGGTGGCACGTGAGTTTTATCTCGGTCGGGTACCGGGCGTAAAGCCCGATAACATTACGCTGATCGGTGACAGCGCCGGGGGAAATCTGGCTGCGGCCGTTTCCCTGATGGCACGGGATCGTGGGGAGTTCCTGCCAAAACAACAAATCCTTCTTTACCCATCCACATACAACGATCACAGTGAACAATCTCCATTTCCGTCTATCCGGGACAACGGGACGGACTATCTTCTGACATCCAAGCGAATCCAAAGCGTCATCGAGCTTTATCGAAGCTCCGATGATGATTTGAACAATTCATATTTCGCCCCGCTTCTGGCATCGGATTTTTCACGCCAACCACGAACCCTGCTCATTACGGCGGAGTATTGTCCGCTCAGAGACGAGGGGGAAGCCTATGGGGAAAAACTGCGCGCTGCAGGCAATGAAGTGGAGACCATCCGCATTCCAGATGCGCTTCACGCCTACATGATGCTGCCGCCGCGGTTTGAGCATGTGCAACAGACCTATTGCATCATCAACGATTTTTTGCAAAGGGGTAATCTCCGTGGGAAGACATAAACAATGGAGCCGGCTGGACAATGCCGCAAAAATATTCCCGCCCACCACCACGAGTCGGGACACCAAGGTTTTCCGCTTTGTCTGTGAGTTGACCGAACCGGTGGACGGCGCTGTTCTTCAGTACGCGCTGGAGCGGACGATCCGGGATTTTCCCCTGTACCGTTCCGTGCTGAAAAAGGGATTGTTCTGGTACTATTTTGAAGAAAGCAGCATTCAGCCGCTGGTCGCCGAGGAGGCACTTCCGGTTTGCAGTCCAATTTACAATGCGGATAGACCCGGCCTACTGTTCCGCGTGCTTTATTTCAAACAACGAATCAATTTCGAAGTGTTCCACGCATTGGCTGACGGCACCGGCGTTATGCAGTTTTTGCGCACCATGGTCTTTCATTATCTGGCGAAAAAGCATGGCATTTTAGGGCAGTTGACCGATTATGATGCTTCAAGGGATCAGAAAAATCAAGATGCCTTTTATAAGTATTACGATAAGACCGGAGCCAGTCCCAAGATAAAGCGATACCGGGCCTATCACATCCGCGGGGAACGCCTGCCTGACAACCGGATTGGGATTACAGAGGGTTTTGCATCCACCCAAGCTGTTCTCCAAAAAGCCCACAAGCACGGCGCCACAATGAGTGAGTTTTTGATTGCGCTGTTAATTTGCTCTATTCACGATGGAATGGCCGTGAGGGAAAGGACTCGCCCTGTGATCATCGCCGTGCCGGTGGACCTTCGCCGTTTTTTTCCGGCACAAACCGCCCGAAATTTTTTCGGCATCATTCAGGTTGCTCATAACCTCCAAAAAGACGGACAGGAATTTATCCAGGTTCTTGCAAATGTGCGCGAATCACTCCGGCGGCAACTAACGCACGAGAACCTCCATGGAATCATCAGCCATTATTCGGCCATGGAAGACAATCCCTTTGTCAAGGCGATTCCTTTGCAGGTTAAGATCCCCGTTCTCCGCATATCCGGGCTCCGGGCAGATGGCGAGGACACCGCTGCGTTCTCCAACATTGGCCAGGTTTCCATGCCGGCGGAAGCGGCGAAACACATTCGATTGTTCGATGTATTTCTCAGCACGAAACGTCCACAACTTTGCGTTTGTTCTTTTGGTGACACCCTTGCCATCAGCGTGTCCTCTCCTCTGATAGATACGGGGATTCAGCGACGTTTTTTCCGTCAACTGACGCAGATGGAGATTTCAGTGCAGGTAGTTTCCAATCTGGAACAGCTGAATGGAGAGGAGACGGCATATGCTACGGTGTGAACATTGCAAGGTGGACTTGCCCGGAGAGCAAACCCGCTGTCCGCTCTGCCAGAATAAACCTGCTGGAATACCTGATAGCTCCGGCAGCCGGTTTCCCCGTCTGCCCCAATCCCGGCCGACGACTGTCGGCCGCATATTGGCATGGGGTGCATTTGGAAGCGTGTGCGCGGTGGCAATTTGCATTACAATCAATTTGATTATGCCTGCGGGTGGATGGTGGTCGCTGTTTGTGGTTGCCGGTATCGCCAGCCTTTGGATCGATTTTGCCATTGTGCTCAAAAAACGAAAGAACCTGCCCAAGAACATCCTGTGGCAGGTTGCAGTCATCTCTCTTATCGGCTTTTTATGGGATCGTTCAACAGGATTCAATGGCTGGTCACTGGACTACGTGCTCCCCATTCTCTGTTGCTGTGCGATGATTGCCATGACCATAGTAGCTAAAGTCCGCAGGCTTGATACACAAGATTACATTTTGTACCTTGTGATCGACTGTGTTCTGGGGATCGTCTGTTTTATACTCATTTTGACGGGGATAGTTCATGTTGTCATTCCGTCCGCGATCAGCTTTGGTTCTTCCATTATCTTTCTGGCATTTTTGCTGTTCTTTGAGGGGAAAGCGCTTTGGGCAGAAATCCAGCGCAGACTACATCTATAATGAAAAACCTGCATAACAGACATTCTTGATTATGCAGGCTTGCATCCTTGGGGAAGCAGGCTTCAAGCGTTCAGTGCCGCTCGCACAACGGTTGATCCTGATTCCTGCTGGTGCAGTTTGATCTGATGCTTTCATGCTGCTTAGCAAGAATCAGAAGTCAATGAACGGCCATTTTCGCATCCAGTACAATGGGTAAGATTGTTGCTTTGGCCTTTGTCATAATTCCCTGAAGCTTACCCCGCTCCTTTGGATAGATAAAAGTATATGCAGCACCGCCATGGTTCGCTCGGCCGGTTCGCCCAATGCGGTGCACATAGCTGTCTGCATCACCGGGAATGTCGTAGTTCACAACCGCGTCAATTCCTCCTACATCAATACCTCGGGCGGCGACGTCGGTTGCTACCAGTATGTTCACCTTGCCATCACGATACCGCTGCATCACCTTGTCCCGCTGGCTTTGGCGCAAGTCGCCATGAATCGCCTCTGCCGGATGCGCAGCTTCGGTCAGCTGATGAGCCAGGCTGTCAGCCATCGCTTTCGTTGCTACAAAAATCAAGGAAAGGTGGAACTGCTCTTTGCGCAGCAGTTGCAAGAGCGCAGGGATTTTAGCGTTGCCGCGGATCTCGCAATAAAAATGCTCTACCTTCTCCAAGCTAGTGGTTTCCTGCTGGATGCAAATATGTTGCGCCTCTCTCTGATACTGCGCCGCAATTTTTCCAATGTCACTGGAAAGAGTCGCGGAAAACAGCACCGTTTGCCTTGTAGCAGGAGAAGACTGCAGAATGGTATCGATGTCTTCCCGAAACCCCATATCCAGCATCCGATCTGCCTCATCCAGCACGATGCACTCAACCTTGCTCAGCCGCGTGGTTCGCCGACGGATATGATCTGTCATGCGTCCGGGTGTGGCCACCACAATTTGCGGGCAGCGTTTTAGGGCCATAATCTGGTGCTGAATCGGCTCCCCGCCATACAACGCTAGAATTCGGATTCCCTGCTTATATGCAGCCAGTTGCTTCAAGACACCGGCTGTTTGTACTGCTAGCTCACGCGTGGGACAGAGAATTACGGTTTGTATCTGACGATTGGCAGGATTCACATTTTCCAAGACTGGGAGCCCGAATGCCGCGGTTTTCCCGGTGCCGGTAGGCGCTTGTACAAAGAGATCCCGCTTTTCGAGCAGGGGCCCCATGGCCGCATCCTGTACAGGTGAAGGATCGCGGTAGCCCATTTTTGTGATTCCCTGCAGCAACTCGGGGGTAAAGCCAAATTTCTCAAAGTTTGTAATGATTTCAGTCTCCATTTCATCTGAATATTTTGTTCAGGTCATACAAAAGCCGCCAAATCCCATTGGGACTTGGTGGCTTTTGGCAGCTGTTGCTTTAGGCTACTTTGCTGACGTTGACAGCACGCAACCTGCGGCTGTTTTTGGGGTCCTGCTCCTTGTCAAAGGTGACCCTGTCGCCTTCGGCGAGACTCTTATAACCGTCGGACACAATGGAGGAGAAATGAACAAACACGTCATCGCTGCCATCATCGTTGGCAATGAAGCCGAAACCCTTCTCCGAATTGAACCATTTTACTGTACCATTATTCAAAATTGGTACCTCCATAAATATATTTGCACCCACTACTGCACAAAAAAACACATGCTTTTGTAATTCATCAAACGAATCAATGACTTACAAAAACATGTGAGACAATGCACCATCTTGAATACTACCCTATTGTCACACATAACATGCGAAAAGTCAACCCCTGAATCAAGCTCGGCAACTCGTCATACCGGTCAGTGTGTTCCATGAGGTCACCGGCGTCTGCTCGGCACATATTGTCCTACAGGCTTATCACCTTGGCTTCACCGCTGCGAATAGCAGCGATCATATCCTGAATATCAGCCAGCGGCCTATCCAACCCGATGCCTGCCAAATGAGGTTGCGCACCGATGTGGTTGTCCGATCCACCAATGCGCAGCAGGCCGTAGTTAGCAGCATATTCCTCCGCGCGTGCATTCTCAAAATCCGTCCTGCTGGCATTGACCACCTCCACACCATCCACCGACCGGGGCAGCAGACGGATCATGTCGATGTACCACGCTTCGCGGTATGGATGCGCATGAATGATGAATCCACCTTCACTACGCACAAGAGCGCAGTAATCGTTCACACTTAATTCCATCACCTCCGGGTGGCGCAGCAACCAAGCCTTATCCAACCCGTATGTCAGGAAGTCCGTACCGAAAAGGGAATATTCCCATCCAAAGAACACATCGACGCCGATTCTAGCGCCTTCCTCCGCAGCATGCTCATATCCCATGCAGAGCCAGTCAACCCTTTGCGCCCATGAAAGATTGGTGGGGACGGCGCTGTTGCCATTAAAAAAATGATCGGTGATACATATGCCTTTCACGCCCCTATCCCGATAAAAACCAACCAGTTCTCTGGCGGATATGGACGAGCATTTACTGGCTTCTTGTGTGTGTGCATGGGTTTCGTACAGGAATTCAGGCATAATAATCCTCCCGGTAAAATCCATCGACGATATCTGATGATACACCATATCCCAGATCATCATCACGTCTGGGTGCGGCTCAGGGTTTCCCGCAACAGGGTCGCCAAACTGACCATTGGAGAAGATGCCCCAAGTAAACGGGGTAACCCTGATGCTTCCTGAGGTTATCACTCTTTTGCATAAAATGGAAGAAGATTGGGAAATTGAGGGATCCCCCACAAGTGGGTCCAAGCGCAGCGATGGCTTCAACACGCATCCTAAAATCAAGCCCTGCTCCAAAGAGCAGGGCGGGCAATCATGCGCAACTGGTGCTAGACAAAATACCGTTTACTCAGGTTTGGAGACTAGCGGCTATGCGTCGAGGTCGAACCCAGCCGCATGCATCAGGCCTTTCATATAGCCAGTTCCATAAAGTCGGCCCAAAACCTCATAACCAGGATTATCATTGCTCTCACCGTCCATCGTCGGCACATGGTCCGAACGGATGGGGCCCTCATATCCGCACTCCTTATAAGTACGAATTATCGTGGGCTGATGGTTCTGGCCGCACTCATGGAAGACCTCCTGGAACTTTTCAGGCGTGCCAACCACATCACGGAAATGAGCAAAGAACAGCTTGTTGTCTGCGGTAAAGTCACGTATCATTTGTGGGATGTCCTCGCCCGCAGTAGCCATTGTACCGGCGCACAGCGTTATTCCGCTGTTCGGGCTTGGCACCAGCTCGATCGCTCGGCGCATCGCAGCTGCGTTTACCAGGATACGAGACACACCGCGAATGGGTGATATCGGAGGATCGTCTGGGTGCAGCGCAAGCTTTACACCAGCCGCTTCGGCCTCCGGTACGATTGCCTGAAGCATATACTTCAAGCCGGACCACAACTGGGCCTCAGTCACAATCCCAGATTCGGTCATAGGAGCATTCGCCATTACCGAATGGTCATACCCAGTGGCCAGTGCACCGCCACGTGTAGGAATGTCCATCGAGGTGCGTAACCAGTTGAACTCGGCCATGAAATCGTAGCAATAGACCGGGATTCCAACGCGCCCCATGTTCCGGATCAGCGTGATGACCGACTCAACTTCTTCATCCCTGCCGGGGAGCCCAAGCTTGATCTTGTTGGCCGGTGGCCTGGATTCCACAACGAGCGGTGTAATGCCATTATCCCGAAAGCGCTGCGCCATGCGCAGCAGCGGTTCGTAATCCCATGGCTTCTGTCCGTTGCGTGCGATGCCCATGCCGGTCACCGCATACCGTATGCCCATCTGCTTTGCCAGCCTCCACATGCGGTTCGGCTGGGAATCCAGAAATTCTGCTACTTTCATGCTTTAACCCCCTCCTTTACTTACGAAAAAGGCCCCGATCTCTAGCACATGACACATTTATCAAACGGAAATATTCGCTTTGTCAAGTCAATTACCCTTTATTCATCGCAATGTACCTATCCATGTTCAATCTGAGAACTGTCTAGATAGAACATGATTGTCAATTTAACAACTTCTATAAATCAGTATAATGAAAGTACGATACCATGACAAAACGCTGTTTATGATAAGGACTGTGCCGCATGAGAAAACTCGAGCTGTTGAAAAAAGAAATGGATCATATCCCCAACAATCCTATAAACCTCCGGAATTACTTGCTATATTTGGGATACCGCGATCATTTCGACGCCTCATCTCCCTTCGCCAGGGCATATGCAATCGAGTCGCTGCTGGTGAACCACCGCAAGCACATCTATTGGAACGATTTGATCGCCGGTTCGATTCGCGGGCTTGTTATGGAAGAGGAAGGCATCTCAGAGCCCATGCTGGCCCGGGCGAATAAAATAACGGATAGCTATGGCAGCAATCATTTCTGGACCAACATGGATCACTTCGCGCCGGATTATGAAACCTTCCTTGCGGATGGCATACCCGGTACCTTATCGAAAATCCAAAAATCTTTGCTTGAACACCAAGAGGATCCGGATTATCCAAAAAAGAAAGCCTTCCTGGAATCTGCGGCCATTTCCATGAGAGCTTTCGGCAGAATGGTGGGGCAATACGGTATGGCCGCCGCCTGCATGGCGAAAGAAGCAGAAAGCCCGGCCCAAGCGAAACAGCTTACCGAAATCGCACGCATTTGCGAAAAGCTTCAGACTCAAAGCCCGGGCACCTTTCATGAAGCATTGCAGTTAGTATGGCTGGCTCACGTAAGCTTTCTGTATGAGGGGCGCTATGCCATGGCCTTCGGGCGCATGGACCAATACCTGTACCCATTCTACAAGGCAGATGTGGAAAACGGCACGCTGACCCGCGATCAGGCACTGGAACTGATGCAATGTACATTGTATAAAATTGGTGAAAGCCGAATTTGGGGTGCCGACGATGTTGTTAATATTGCCATTGGCGGCATTAAGCCCGATGGCACAGGCGGCATCAATCCGTTATCGTACCTTATACTGGAAGCGGTCAAGAACTGTAATATTCCCGGCCCGAATCTATCAGCAAGGCTCTACAGGGATGCCCCGGACCAATTCCTCGATGAGTGTCTGAAGGTCATCGGTACGGGGCTTGGTTATCCGGCACTGATGAATGACGAAGTGAATATACCGGCACTACACCGCCATGGATATTCCCTGGAGGACTGCCGCAATTACTGCATGGTGGGTTGTATTGAAAACTTTATCCAAGGCAAGCAGCCACCGTGGTCGGACGGGCGATACAATGTTCCAAAATTCATCGAGTTGACGCTGAACCGCGGCAAATGCATGCAAACCGGTGTTCCTCTTGGCCCCGATACTGGCGCTATTACTCGTTTTGCAACAATGGACGATTTCATGGAGGCTTTGCAACAGCAGATGACGTACGGGGCAGCGGAGTACATGATGCACTTCCGCAATGAAAATGAACGGTACAACCGTGCCGCCTACATGCAGCCCTATCTGTCATGCTATTGCCGGTGCTGCATCGAGCGAGGCCTGGACATTAACGACGGTGGTGCGCTCTACCCCTCCGTGCACGGCGCCGGGTGCATGGGCATAGCTACGGTCTCCGATTCTCTGGCCGCCATCGAAAAGGTTGTATATGAGCAGAAGGTTTGTTCCATCGAAACACTTCGAGACGCGCTGATTGCGGATTATGAAGGTTACGATGAGCTTCGGGCGGCATTGCGCAAGGCGCCCAAGTATGGCAACAATGACAATTTTGTAGACCGCTACGCGGTATGGTATGTGTCTTTCCTGGACAGCCTGTTCGGGCGATACCGTACTCGTGACGGCGGCGCTATCTACACAGCTATAGCCTCCAACGTCAGCAACATCCCAGCCGGCGCCGAAGTCGCCGCTACACCGGACGGGCGAAGAAACGGTGAGCCGCTTAGCGATGCTGCATCTCCCATGCACGGCCAGGACAGGAATGGCCCTACAGCAGTGATTCTTTCGCTTTCCAAGCCCGACTACACCTTGGTTTCCTGCGGAACGGTCCTGAACCAGAAATACGCTCCCTCGATGTTCACAGAACCCGGAAAACGCGCCAGACTACTGTCGCTCATCAAAGTCTACTTCCAGAAAGGCGGACAGGAAATCCAGATCAACGCGGTATCCAGGGAGGTCCTGGCCAAAGCGATGGAAAACCCTGATGATTACCGCAGCCTGGTGGTGCGTGTGTCCGGTTTCAGCGCATACTTCACGGGTCTGGACAAATGCGTACAAGAAGATATTCTGCTTCGCACGGAGCATTAGGCGCCATGAGACTTACAGGCATCGTCAGCGACCTTCAGCATTTTTCCACCGGGGACGGCCCAGGTATAAGGACAACTGTGTTTCTGAAGGGCTGCAACCTGCATTGCGAATGGTGCCATAACCCAGAAACCATTCCAGCAAGGCCGGTGTTGTTGTATTATGAGCATCTTTGCACCCTCTGCGGCACCTGCCAAAGGGCCTGCCCCTATCGCATTCATACGGTTGACACGTCAAGGCACCTTATCAATCGCCAACTATGTATTGCGTGCGGAGCTTGCGCCGCTGCTTGCCCCTCCTGTGCGCTGAAAATCTGCGGCGAGGAAAAGCAACTGTCTGAAGTTATGGATTTCATTCTCACGGATGTTGATTTCTACCGATCGTCCGGTGGCGGGGTGACTATTTCGGGGGGCGAGCCCATGCTGCAGGCGGAGTTCACCTCTTCGATCGCATCCGAATGCAAAAAGCATGGTCTGCATGTAATCGTCGATACGGCTGGCAATGTAGATTTTTCAACGTTTGGCCATGTCGTCCCTTTCACGGATTTATTTTATGTAGACCTCAAGGGTGCAACTGAAGCAGATTACCAGGGAAAGACAGGTGGCAGACTCACGATGGTATTGGAGAACATCACCAAACTGAGAGCGTTGGGGTGCGCGGTTGTGGCAAGGATTCCTATCATCCCTGGATACAACGACAGCTTGGATTATTGCAGCAAGATGGCAGACTTGCTGGAAAAGACAGATTGCCATCATGTGCATTTGCTTCCTTTCCATCGCTTGGGATCGAGCAAATACCGTGCGTTGGGGTTGGACTGGCATTGCCAGGGGATTGAGCCGCCTAA
>JAEZSC010000081.1 GCA_023422005.1 Bacillota bacterium
TCATGTGGGGCTTCGCCCCACGCCCCACATACGGAAGCATCTTTCGGGCTAAGCACATGCAGTACGCATCTATGCCAAGTAATGGGGCCGAAGGTTTCCAAAGGGCGATCGGAAAGCCCTTTGGTCGTGCCAAAAGGCGCGAAATCCTTTCCCCTAGGCAAATAACTTTAGAACATCTCCTTGAGCTTATCCATAAAGCTCTTCTTATCCTTGTATTGCTTGCCCTGCACGGTTGCCTCGAAGGCCCGCAGCAGCTCCTTCTGCTTGTTGTCCAGCTTCTGGGGTACCTCCAGTTTTACCTTGACGAACAAGTCTCCCTTGCCCCGGGCGCCCTGCAGGCGTGTGATGCCCCGGCCCTCCAGGCGGAAGGTCGTGTCCGGCTGCGTGCCCTCGGGGATGGAGAATGTGACCGGGCCTTCCAGCGTAGGCACTTCCAGCTTGTCTCCCAGTGCCGCCTGGGCAAAGCTGATGGGCATCTCAAAGCGCAGATCGTACCCCTCACGGCGGAACAGCTTGTGCGGGCGCACGTTGATGTGCACATAAAGGTCTCCGTTGGGACCACCCTTTGTGCCGGGTTCGCCCTCACCGCGCAGGTTGATGCGCTGGTCGCTGTCGATGCCGGCAGGCACCTTCACCTTGATCGTGCGGCGGCGGCGCACATGGCCTTGGCCGCGGCATTCCTCGCAGGGGTGCTCGTTGATGGCTCCTTCGCCACCGCATGTGGGGCAAGGCCGAGAGGTGTTCATGGTACCCAGCGGCGTGCGCACGGAGCTGGATACCTGGCCACGGCCGTTACAGGTGGAGCATGTTTTCTTGGTTGTGCCGGCCTTGGCGCCGGTGCCGCTGCAGGGTTCGCACTTGTCCTCGCGCATGAAGGTGATCTCCTTCTCGACGCCAAAAGCGGCCTCCTCAAAGGAGATGCTCAGATCATAGCGCAGGTTGTTGCCCTGCTGGGGGCCGTTGTTGCGGCGGCCGCCGCCAAAGATGCCGCCGGTGAACATGTCGAAGATGTCGCCGATATCACCCATATCTCCAAAACCGCCGCCATAACCACCGCCACCAAAGCCCGCCTGAGGGCCTGCATGGCCGAACTGGTCATACTGAGCGCGCTTGTCGGCGTCGGAGAGCACCTCATAGGCCTCATTGACCTCCTTGAATTTGGCCTCGGAGGTCTTGTCGCCGTCGTTCATGTCCGGGTGATATTGCTTGGCCAGCTTGCGGAACGCCCGCTTTATGTCATCGGCGCCGGCGTCCTTGCCTACGCCCAGCACCTCGTAGTAATCTCTCTTCTCCGCCATCGGTCTTCCTGTATCCTCCCTGCCCCATCCGTGCTCTTTCACAGCAAAAACCACCGTAGGGGTTGCTCCTGTGCTTTTCGAAGCGCTCCAACGTTGGTCCTGCCACGCGCCATGCGACGCGCCTATATATTCTATTTTATGACGGCCCGGCGCGCAAGGCCCTTTCGCCTGCGGGTGGGCTTTGTAGCGACTTTGTGCCCGTTTTCCGTTTCCTCCGCCGAATGAATCGGCGTTCGGCTTCTTGCACTACCGGTTGACTACCAGTTGGACCCGGCGCGCATGATGCACGCCGGGCCTCTTGATCTACTTGTCGTCCTGCACTTCGTAATCGGCGTCCACGGTCTTGCCATCATCCGAACCGGCGTTGGGCTCGCTCTGCTGAGCGCCGCCCTGGGCCTGTTGGGCCTGCTGATAGAGCTGCTCGGAGATCTTGTAGCTGGCCTCGGCCAGCTTCTCGGTGGCCTTGCGGATGGCTTCGGCGTCGTCGGAGCCCTTCACCTGGTTCACGTTGGCGATCTCGGCTTCTATCTTGGCCTTGTCGTCGGCACTCACCTTGTCGCCCAGATCCTTTACGGCCTTCTCGGTGGCGAAGATCATCTGATCGGCGTGGTTGCGGGCCTCCACGAGCTCCTTCTGCTTCTTGTCCTCGGCGGCGAACTTCTCGGCTTCCTTCACGGCGCGGTCCACCTCATCGTTGGACATGTTGGTGGACGCGGTGATGACGACCTTCTGCTCGTTGCCAGTGCCCAGATCCTTGGCGGAAACGTGCACGATGCCGTTGGCGTCGATGTCGAAGGTGACCTCGATCTGCGGCACGCCGCGGGGGGCCGGCGGGATACCGGTCAATGTAAAGCGGCCCAGCGTCTTGTTGCCGGAAGCCATTTCACGCTCGCCCTGCAGCACGTGGATTTCCACGGAGGTCTGGCCGTCGGCGGCGGTGGAGAACACCTGGCTCTTCTTGGCCGGAATCGTCGTGTTGCGCTCAATGAGCCGCGTGGATACGCCGCCCAGCGTTTCGATGCCCAGCGACAGCGGCGTCACGTCCAGCAGCAGCACGTCCTTCACTTCGCCGCCCAACACGCCGGCCTGGATGGCCGCGCCCACGGCCACGCACTCGTCGGGGTTGATGCCCTTGTAGGGCTCCTTGCCGGTCAGCTTCTTAACGGTATCCTGCACGGCGGGGATGCGGGTAGAGCCGCCCACCATGATCACGCGATGGATGCTTTCCATGGTCACGCCGGCATCCTTCATGGCCTGCTGCACGGGGCCAACGGTCTTTTCCACGAGGTCCGCGGTCAGCTCATTGAACTTGGCGCGGGTCAGCGTGATGTCCAGATGCTTGGGGCCGCTGGCGTCGGCGGTGATGAAGGGCAGGTTGATGTTGGTCTGCATCATGCCGGAAAGCTCGATCTTGGCCTTCTCTGCGGCTTCCTTGAGGCGCTGCTGCGCCATCTTGTCGCTACGCAGGTCGATGCCATTCTCACGCTTGAAGGTTTCGGCCAAATGGTCCATGACGCGCTGGTCGAAGTCGTCGCCGCCCAGGCGGGTGTTGCCGTTGGTGGACAGCACTTCGAACACGCCGTCGCCGATTTCCAGTATGGATACGTCGAACGTGCCGCCGCCCAGGTCGTACACCAGAATCTTCTGGGTGTGTTCCTTGTCAAGGCCGTAGGCCAGAGACGCGGCGGTAGGCTCGTTGATGATGCGCAGCACTTCCAGACCGGCGATCTTGCCGGCGTCCTTGGTGGCCTGGCGCTGGCTGTCGGAGAAATAAGCCGGCACGGTGATGACAGCCTGGGTGATCTTCTCGCCCAGATAAGCCTCGGCATCGGCCTTGAGCTTCATGAGGACGAACGCGGAGATCTCCTGCGGGGAATAACTCTTGTCGTCGATGTTGACCTTGCGGTTGGTGCCCATGTCGCGTTTGATGGAGCTGATGGTGCGGTCGGGGTTGGTGATGGCCTGGCGTTTGGCCACCTGGCCCACCATGCGCTCGCCGGTCTTGCTGAAGGCCACGACGGAAGGCGTGGTACGGTTGCCTTCGGCGTTGGTGATGACGACCGGTTCGCCACCCTCCAGTACCGCCACACACGAGTTGGTAGTGCCAAGGTCGATGCCTATGATCTTGCCCATTGTATTTCCCTCCTGATATTTGCTACTTTGAAAAGGTATTCTCGTTCTTACCGAGCGATCACTGGGAGACCTTGACCATGCTGTGACGCAGGATCTTGCTGCCCACGCGGTAGCCCTTCAGCAACACGGCTGTCACGATGCCGCTCTCCACACCCGGCGCTTCCTCCTGCATCATGGCGTTGTGCAGGTTGGGGTCAAAGGCCTGCCCCTCAGCGGGGATCTCCTCCACACCGACGGCGCCCAGTACGCCGGAAATCTGGCGCAGCACCATTTGCACGCCGTCTCGCAGCGCTTCGGCGGAGCCTGTGGCCGCCGCGGCCCGCTCCAGGTTGTCAAACACCGGCAGCATCTTCACGAGCATGTCGTGGGAGCCGGCGTCATAGGCGTCCTGGCGGATGTTTTGGTTGCGGCGGCGAAAGTTGTCAAAATCCGCCTGCACCCTCTGCGCCAGATTCAAGTATTCGTCGCGTTCGCGGCAAGCCTTGTCTGAGGCGGCGATCAGCGCCTGGATTTCTTCGGCAAAAGCCTTCTCCTCGGCCGCGGCAGAGGATTCGTTGGCCTGGCCCTCAGGCTGCGACTGCACGTTGGCCTCATCAGCGTTGGGGGCGGCGGAGCCGTCCTGCGTCTTGGTCACGGGGTCTTCCATCGTCTCGGTCCTGTTCTTCTTTTTTATCATGATCCATCCCTTTCCTGATTCTGGGGCGGGCTTTCCAACATGCCGGACATGACCTCGCCCAGCGCCCTGCTGATGAAATTGAGCAACCGCACCACGCGGCTGTAGTCCATGCGGGTAGGGCCTATGACGCCCAGAGAGCCGAGCGGCCTGTCGCCCAGCTTGTAGGTGGCTGTAACGACGCTCATGTCCTTGAGCTCGCTCATTTCGTTCTCGCGGCCTATGGTCACGGTAAATTCCCAACGCGTGGAGCGGGCCATCATTTCCTGCAGCTTGTCGCGGGTGGACAAGGCCATCAGGAAGCTCTGGGCGCGCTCGACGTCGTTGCGATATTCCGGGTGGTGGAAGATGTTATAGGCGCCGTCCAACACGACATCGTTGGAGCTGGACTCGGTGCTGCGGCTTAAAGTGTCGGCCAGCAGCTCGAAGAACTGCCTGTGCTCGGCCAAATCGGCGCAGATCTCGTCGATGGAAGCCAGGTTGATCTCCGTGAGGCTTTTGCCCTCCAGCCGCCGGGTCAGCGCCTCGGAGAAGCCGTGCAGATCTTCGCTGGACATGTTCTCCGGCACGCGGATGATCGTGTCCTTAACCACGGCGGCGTCGGTCACCAGCACGACCAGCGCCGTTCCCCGGCTCACCGGCACCAGTTGCAGGCGCTTGACCGTGGTCTTGGCCAGCTGCGGCGCCAGCACCAGCGATGTGTAATCGGTCAAATCGCTCAAGACCCGTGCGGTACCCTTGACGACCTGCTCCATCTCTTCCATGCGGCCATTGAAATAGCGCTTGATGGCCTTGGACTCATCCTGAGACAGCTCGCCCACGCGCAGCAGGCGGTCTACATAGATACGATAAGCCAAGTCCGACGGAATGCGCCCGGCGGAGGTATAGGGCTGCTCCAGCAGGCCCAGCTCCTCCAGATCGCTCATCTCGTTGCGGATCGTCGCCGAGGAGAATTCGGACACATACTTCTTGGAAATGGTGCGCGAGCCCACAGGAACAGCCGTGGCGATGTAATCGTCAATGATGGCTTGCAATATACGCATTTTCCTTGGGCTGAGCTCCATTATTTCCACCTTGTTAGCACTCTCGTCCGGTGAGTGCTAAGCACGGTATTAGAATACCGCCGAGCCCTCCTTTTGTCAATGGCTTCGGACGAGGTTTACCAATTGTTCATAAACAAAACGCATTCATCCCACAGCATTCATACGGCTTTAGGTTTTCTTAATATTATCGATACAAGGCGTTAATATTCCAGTGCTTAAATGAAGGCGAGAGGGGTGATACCATGATCAACAAACTGTACTATCACAGCAAGAATGGCAATACGGCCAAGCTGGCCGAGGCCATGGCCCGGGGCGCGGCCACTACGCCTGTGAAGATCGGCGAAGGTGCGGCCGACGTGCGCGCGGACCTGCTGTTCATAGGCGACGGCAACTATGGCGGCAAGGTTGATCCGGCCACCGAGCGCTTCATCGCCGGGCTGGACCCGGCAAAGATCAAGCGCGCGGTCGTCTTCGGCACCTATGCTTTCAATAAGAAGAGCGTGCTGCAGCTGCGGGAGCTGCTCAAAGCCCGGGGCATCACCGTAGAAGATCAATATTTTGCCAGCAAGGGTAAGTTCGCGATTTTCAACGGCAAGCACCCCAGCGACCGGGACCTTTCCGATGCGGTGCTGTTCGTGGATCGCATCGTAAAAAAGTATAAGTAATCCATTACCGCCCAGCGTGACTCCCCTGCGAGCGGCTCCTAATCTGATTCTAAAACATGTGCCAGAGCTTTCCCTTCCCATAGGCAGCAAATAAAAGGGGCAGCGCCGAAGCGCTGCCCCATGCTGTGCTGTTACTGTATGATGGAAGTCTTGTTGGGGCTGCTGCGGCCCTCGAGGTTGGGCATGCGCTTTTCAAAAGCAGCCAGTGAAATTTCGATGTCCTCGTAAGCCTCTTCCGGCGTCAGGCAGCCCACGGTGACCATGTCCTGCGGGCGCAGCGTGGCCCAGGAGAAGTTGAGACCCACAAAGGGCGACACACGGCCGGCGGCCATGGATTTGATCGTCATGACCGGCTTTTTGGCGTTCCAGATGACCTTGTTGATGTATTCAATCTCCACCTGCATCAGGAAGCCCATGCAGTTGTAGATTTGGATATACGTCTCCACATCGTAGTTGTTGAGGTCGCTGTACACGATGAGCTCGGGCATGTGGGCGGAAAGGCCGGGAACCATGCCATAGTCGCGGATCATCTTCAGATAGTCCGGCAGACGGTCGATGGTCTGGGTGTTCTTGCACACCAGCTGCTCGGCGGAGCTGTGGTGCGGGAAGCAGAACACAGCGCCCTTGGCCTTGCAATCGGCGATGACGTCCTCGGCTTCCTTGCGGGCGGCGGCGTTGTCGTCCACATTCAGTATGGGCGTATCGATGCGGATAAGGCCCTTGCCGGTGTTGTCCTCGGCCAGCTTCATGGCGTCCAGCAGCATGGGCTGTACGCTTAGCGGCCCCATGATCGTGTCCACGCCATACTCCAGAAACGCTTCGATCATGCCGGCTGTGGCGTTCTTGGTGTTGTGCTTGTTCTTTATCAGCGTGTCGGCAGCGGCGCCGGTGTGGCTGTAGCCCAATATCCAGTTGGTGCCGATGATCATACGGGACAGGGAAACGCCGCCGACGGTCGTACGGGGAAACTGCGTCTGGCTCATCATAATCCTCCTGCAATGGATGTCGATATGATTATATCACATCGCAAGAACAATCCCACTGCAAAGTGATTGAAACGTTACAAAAATTCGACTGTCTTGGTATAGACACGAGAGGAGATTACGCTAAGCGTATAAAGCGCTTTCCGAACTGCTACAGAGATTTCGCGCCTGTTGGCGCGACCTGCGCATCGCCCCGCTGTGCTTCGCATAGCCTATGGCTTGCTGTCGCATCGGTAGAGCCGACGCTGTCGCAAGCCGGGGGTAATACCTCGCCGACATCCGGTCGGCGAGTGCGGCAAAGCCGCACAAGACGACGCTGGGCTGAGGCGCATCCTGCGCCAGGGCCAAAGGGCTTTCCGGTCGCCCTTTGGTAACCTTCGGCACCAACTTACGAGAATGATCAACCATTAACCTAATGCGTGGTGTGGTCAAGGCTATAGCCTGCTGAAATTGCTAGCAAGGAACCGTACAGCCTGTTGCCGATGGCGGATTCACTCCGCCGAGGGAATCATTGCACGGATAGAATCGTTCACATGAAATCCGCCCGCAGGCGATATCCGGCACTGTAGACCCTAGAATGGGAGCATTGATAAGCGTAGGCCCGGCGACGATTATCGCCGGGCCGAATGCTGACCGAAATGCAAGTCTACCAAATCGCCCAGGCGCATCGCGCCGCAGGCGAAACGCGAAGCGTTAGCTGATGTCGATTTTCCGGACGCCCTTGATGGTCGCATCGGTCTTGGGCAGGTGCACGGACAGAATGCCGTTCTTGAACTCCGCGCGGATGCCCTCCTCGTTGACGCCGTCCAGATCGAAGGAACGGCTCACGGTGCCGGTGCGGCGCTCGCGGTAGACATAGCCATCGCGCTCCTCCTTGACCTCGCGATCATCGTTGGCGCTGATGGTCAGCACGCCGCGGTGCACTTCCAGGTTGATCTTGTCGCGCTCCACACCGGGCAACTCGGCCTCGATGATGTATTCGTTGCCCTTGTCCTTGAGATCGGCACGGATGCCGGTCATCGTGGATGCGAACTCCCTGTCCAAAACCGTGAAGAACGGATCATGGAAGATGCTCCTGACCCAATCCACCGGCGCCAGGTCGCGGTTGCGGTTCCTACCGAATGGTACCAAACCAGACATTTCCAAAACCTCCAGTCTGATGAAATAATTTGTTTTCCCTCTCGGGTCAGCTATAGTATATTCATTTGGTCAAAGAAGGTCAAAGTCATTTATTCTCAAAGAAATCCTGTCTCTACGCATCGCGTTCGATTATCTCCCTCGTGCTCTCCCTAAGTCCGTTTCTCACGATTTATCACGGATTTTTACCGATGATTCCACACTTGTCTTGCCCATAAGCAAGCACGGTCATGTCCATTTCCACCGCAATTCCCTATACTGGTCAAAAGATATGCGAGGCGATCACCGAGGGTGAAGGCCACAAAATGCTTAGCGAATCACTTTGCCCTATTATTCTAGCAGAGAACGCCAGCGTCTTAACAGGGAGATTCCTCGCCTCGCTCGGAATGACAGTTCTGGGTTTGTGCGAGGAACATATACCCCTTTGCCGACGGCCGGTTCATCCGGCCAAGGCAACGAATAGCTAGAAAGCATCGCGAGCAAAATTCGCCCGCAGGCGCTTTTCGTACTCTGCGCTATTGGCACAGGACGTATCGCTCAATGGCCGCCCGGCGACATGCGCGGCGGGTGGCAAACCGAAGGCTGAGAACACAGCAATCGCCGGCGATTCATATCGCCGGCGAACAAAGCGGGGGTGGTTTCGGCGGGGGAAGCAATCCCCCGCTGACAATTAGTAGAGCATATCAGTGCCATCCATCGTGATCTCGCACCCCGAGATCAGCTCGCAGTCGTCGCTGGCCAGGAACACAGCCATCTTGCCGATGTCCTCCGGCACCATTCCCCGACCCAGCTGCCAACCACGACGGAATTTGAAGTGCCGCTCCTGCACCATGTATTTGGGATCGATGAACGCGCCTTCGTTGCCGGACTTCTGCGCCTCGATGCGCACGCCGCCGGGCTCCATGCACAGCACGCGGATGCCATGGGGCGCCAGTTCTATGGCCGCCTCCCGCTCCAACATCTTGATACCGCCCTTGGTCATGCAGTAAACCGGGTCAAACTCCGTGGGCCGTTTGGCGTGCACCGAGGAATTATAAAGGATCACGCCCTTGCGGCGGGGCGCCATGTGGCGGGCAGCCTCGCGGGTGCACAGGAAATATCCGCCCAGATTGACCGCCACGAGCTTGTCATAGGTCTCCATGCGGTATTCCGGAATGCGGACGTTGGCCTGCAGCGCCGCGTTGCACACAACGATGTCCAGTTGGCCGGTCCAATCCATGGCGGCCTGCATCAGCGCCACGACCTGCTCTTCCTGTGACACGTCGGCTTTGAACACCATGGCGTTTCCGCCGTCGGCCAGTATGCCGTCACGCACCTGCAGGGCGCCCTCTGCGCTGTAGCTGTAATTGATGATGACCGAAGCGCCGGCGGCAGCCAGCTCCCGTGCGATGCCGCGGCCAATGCCCTTGCCCGCGCCGGTGACCACGGCCGTGCGGCCGATAAGCGGTTGCGCTTTCATGGGCGGTCCCTCCTGTCGGCCATATGGGCGCGGTAGTTTGCGCGGGGGTCCACATAGTGCAGCATCAGCCCGCCATCCAAGCGCAGCCGCGCGCCGTTGGCAAAGCCCGAGCGCGGTGAACACAGGAACACGGCGGCGGACGCCAGCTCCTCCCTGCTGCCCAGGCGGCACAACGGAATCTTGTAGCGCGCGCCCTCATAAAACGTCGTGACACCGCTCGGAAAGGGCTGGCCGTCGTCTTCCATCGGGCCTAGCGCGATGTGGTTCACGCGCACGCCTCGCTGGCCGTACTCCATGGCGGCCTCCATGACGAGGTTTTCTATCATGCCCTGGGCCACGCTGTGGGTGAAGTCGCTGCCGTTGGGCTTCTCATCGTGCAGGCTGGTCACGTACACCAGCGCGCCGCCGCCCTGCTCACCCATCCATGCGGCGAACACCTTGGCCGCTACGAAGGCCGCACGGGCGCTGCGCAGCCGCCGCAGAAACCCTTCGGCATCCTGCGATTGCACCGTTGTGCCGCCGGCCTCGAAGCGCCGGAAGATCACAGCGTCCAGCCGGCCATATCGTTGGGCAACGGCATCGCGCAGCGCCTGCGCCTGTTCCAGTTCCGCCAGATCATATTCCCACACGGCCTCAAGGCCCTCAGGGTGCGCCTGGCCCGGTTGCACGCAGCCCAGCGCCACAGCGCCTTCCGCCCGGAAGGCCACGGCCAAAGCGGCGGCGCTGAGAGCGTCGCCGTCGGCCACCATTACTACCTTGTCCTTAAGGCTTAGGTCCATATTTCTCCCTCAGCTCCACAGCCTGTCCCAGCAGTCGGTGCTCTGCCACAGTTTGGAATCCTCCCACAGCGTGCCGTAGCGCTGGCTCTTGTGCTGCTCCAGCACCTCGTCATTGAGCGACTGGATACCCAGACCGGGGTCGTCGTTGAGCGTGATGAAGCCGTGGTCTATGATGCTGCTATAGTTGGTCTTCGCCATGTCGCCCCACCAGGGCACGTCCACCGAATGGAACTCCAGCGCCAGGAAGTTCTCCGTGGATGCCACGCTGTGGGCGGCGGCCAGGCAAGCGATCGGCGATTCGGCCATGTGCACGGCCATGGCCACGCCATAGTCCTGCGCCATGTCGCCGATCTTCTTGTTCTCCAGAATACCGCCGGAGCTCAGCACGTCGGGGTGGATCACACTGACGCCGCCGTTTTCCAGCAGCGGCTTGAAGTTCTCCTTGAGGTAGATGTCCTCGCCGGTGCAGATGGGGATGTTGACCTCTTGGTTGAGCCGGCGGAAGAGCTCCGGGAATTGCCAGGGCACCATGTCCTCCAGCCAGGCGATGTTATAAGCCTCCAGGCGGCGGCCCAGGCGGATGCAGCTATCGATGCCGATGTGGCCGAAGTGATCCAGTGCCAGCGGCACTTCGTAGCCGATGACCTCGCGGACGTCGTGGACATATTTCTCCATAATGTCCAGGCCCTTTTCGGTGATCTGAATGCCGGTAAAAGGATGCATAACGTTGTAGGCGTCATAGCCCAGAATGCGCTTGCGGATGCTCTCGGCGTCCATGGCGCCGCGGGTGCTCCAGCCTTCACGAGAGGCCTTATGCATGGAATCCAGCAGCCCCAGCGGCGCGTTGAGCGTGTTGGGCGTACCGTTCAGTAGGTTGATGCCCAGGTCCATCTTCACGAAGGTGAATCCCAATGCCAGCCGCTCCAGAATACGCTCGCCCATGGCGTGGCCGTCGGCGCTGCCATCGTTGTCGGTGTCACAATAAACGCGAACGGTGTCGCGGAACTTGCCGCCCAGCATCTGGTATACCGGCATGCCGTAGGCTTTTCCGGCCAGATCCCACAGGGCTACTTCCACGCCGCACACGCCGCCGGCCTGGCGGGCATGGCCGCCGAACTGCTTGATGCGCCGGAAGATCTTGTCGATGTCGCAGGGGTTTTGGCCGATCAGGCGGCTGACCAGCATCTGGCCGAACAGCCGGTCGGACCCGTCGCGGATCTCGCCGTAGCCCTCCAGACCCTGATTGGTCTTGATCTTGAGCAGGATGCAGTGCATCGGTGCACCTTTGATGTCGCAGAACTCCACATCGGTGATGCGCAAATCGGAGGGACGGGAAAAGGTGTTCACACGGTTCAACGCATGTTCAAACTGGTTGTCACACATATTGCCTCCTGCTTTTTAGCCGGCCGAGACGGCCTTTCATTTTCCAGTTGATCGGCGCAGGCCAAAAGGCCTGCATCGAAAGCATTCTCACACGGCTGGAAAACAAAGTCAAGGACGGTCAGGGAGGGTTTTATATAGACAATTTTATCTGTCTGGATATATGAGAGACTTGCATACCAGGGTTAAATGTACACGCGCGGAATACCGGCGGCGCAGTGCAGCGGATTGATGCCGATGCTGACCATATCGCCTTCCCGGCAGTTGATGCCGGTTAAGTCGATTGCCAGGGAATTTGTACCCAACGCACCCAGCATTCTAACTTTCTTTCCAGCCAAGTCGGCGTATTCCACGGCCTTCAGCAGGCCAAAAAAACGCCGACGCGGCAGATACCCATGGGCGGTACCTGCGCCCACGATGCCTATGACGGCCTTGCGGCGCAGCACAACCCCGCCATTGTATCCCGCGCGGCTGCGCCGGCCGGTCTGCTTAACAGCCGTCAACGGTGCGACCAGCGCCACAGCCGGCCACAGCCCGTAATCCCGGGCTTTGGGCACGCGGCCCAGCAGCGCCGACCCCACGCGCACCATGTCCAGGTGCATGTGCGGATAGCGCAGCATGGCACCGGACGCGCAGCAGTGCAGCAGCCCCGGCTCCACGCCCAGGCCGCGCAGCGCCTGCACCGCGAGCACAAAGGTGCGAAACTGACGGGCCGTGCGCACCCGCTGGCGATAGGGCGCGGCGAAATGGGTGTATGTCCCCACAATATGCAGCTGCCGCAGGGTGTCGGCTGCCTCACAGACCTCCTGCGGTGTAAAGCCATACCGGCCCAAGCCGGTATCGATCATGATGTGCACCGGCGCTTGGGGCGCCGCCTGCAGCACAGCCTGTGCCTGGGAAAGGCTTCCGACTGTCACACACACATCCAGTGCGGCCATGGCAAGGATAGCCTCGGGGGATGTCTGCGGCGTCAACAGCAGCACATCGCCGTTGATGCCGTTTTCCCGCAGCATCGCCGCTTCCTCCAGGCTGCCCACAGCGAAGGCGGTTATGCCCCCGTCTGCCAGCAGGCGCGCGTATTGCGGCAAGGTCAGACCGTATCCGTCGTTTTTCAGCACCGCCATCATGCGGCAGGTTACCTTATCCCGAAGTGTGGCGAGATTCTGGATGATGGCGTCGCGCCGGATCTGCATGTGGCAGCCATACTGCGCAACGCGGGTCGTCTCGGGCTCTGTCTGCATATGTAATTACCTCAAATTAACATTTCCTACCAGACAGATTATGCCTGAGAGTTGTAATAGCGATATACTGTAATTGTAAAAAAGTTGTCAAATGTAGGATCATACCCATGCACGGTTATCCCAGTCACTTAAACGGAGCAGATAAAGAAAGAACCGCCTGTATCACACAAGCGGTTCTTCGTCATCGGCAGGCGTTCAGCGCGTGAGCGTATGGTTGCTGCCATCCTTATTGCACTTCACCTTCAGTGTCTTCGTCCCCTCAAAGGTGAACACGTACATGGGCTTCCAGCCGTCCTCATCGCTGCCTACATAATAGGTATGGTTCTGCAGCTTGAAGTACTTGCCATCGAACCAGGGCAGGTTGTATGTCGTGTTCCATGTGTCAGTGTCGGCCTTATAGGTCATCTCCAAGTAATAACCGGCTCTGTTGCTCCATCGACCGATCAAGTAATAATAGATAAACACATCGTTGGTGCGCAGTTGCAGCGCGTCCTCAAAGACGCCCACCTCTTTCAGCGCATCAAAAAGACTCTGCATGCCATCATGGGGCAACCCGCTGGCCAGATGAGCCTGGATCAACACATTGTATTTGCCGCTATTCTCAAACCCCTCGGGCACCGCCGCAAAAGCAGTCCGGGCTTCCTCGTAGTTGCCCTTGCGGTAAAGGTCCACCGCATGTTGATACAGGCCGTACTGGCATTCCAGTATGAACTGCTCGGCGTCCTGATAGCCGCCCAGAGCCTTGAAGAGCGGCAGCGCCTCGGCGAACAGTCCGCTGTTATAGAGCACAACCGCCTTTTGATAGCTGAGCTCTTTGGCCAGTTCCTGGGAACCTGTATAGCCCGCGGCCACCAGCGCGTCGACGAGGGGCTGAGCCTGGTCATAATTCTTGGCCTCTAGGAGCGATTTGGCCTGCCGGTAACGGATGTCGCCCAGCAGCGTGTCGGCATCCTTGTAGCCGCTCAGCGCCGTCAGCTTGGCGCTGGCGCCATCCAAATCACCGGCTTCCAGCGCCTTCTTCGCCTGTTCATAGCGCGCTTCCCTGAGAAGTTCGGCGGAATCCTTATAATCCCGCTGTGCAAGCTCTCCCAGCAGCTTTTCAGCTTCGTCCAGCGCACCGGATTTCAACAATGCGCCGCCCTGCCGATAATCCACATCGGTGAGCCTGTCCCTGGCGTCCCGGAAGTCGCCCAGCGCCGAAAAGCCCTTCCGGGCAGCGTCATAGTCGCCCTGTTGGAGCTTTTCATCGGCGGCAATGTAGGCGCGGAGCGTCTTGGTGTCGCGGAACCAATCGGGCACAGGCTTGAGCCTGGCAATTGCCTCTGCGGTTTGTGAGTTGGCCATCAGCGGTCCGGCCGCTTGATAGGATTGCGCAAAATAGAGATAGCCTCCGCCCACCACGCCGCCGGCCAGCAGCAACATGCCGGCGCAGCCCAACGCCACCCACAGGCCCACGCGGGATTTGCGCTTGGGCGCCTGTGCTGCCCGCTGGGTGGGTGCGCTGTTTGGGAGCGCCACGCCGGTGTCCAGCTTGAGAGCAGCCAGCAGAGCGCCTGCGCTCTGGGGCCGGATGGCCGGGGCCATTCCCATGGCATTATAAAGTGCCACGGCGCGCGCCTCGTTGGCGCCAAAGGCATCAAAGGTGCTGTTCTGCAGGCCCTCCCGGCGCTGTTGCGCACTGAAAGGCGCGCCGCCGGACACCGCGCGGTAGAGCACGGCGCACAACGCGTAGACATCGGACCACGGGCCTGCCGGTTCTCCGGAGAGCTGCTCCGGCGCGGCATAAGCCGCAGGCTGCGCCAGGGATGGCGCCATCAGCCTGGCGCGGCCATCGGCGCCCACGACGATGACATTGGGGCTGATGGACAGGTGCGCGGCACCGGCGGCATGGGCAGCGGCCGCCTGGGCCAACACGGGGGCCAGCAAGGCCAGCGCCGCATCCAGCGGCAGCTTGCCACCCCGCCGGGCCAACCAGTCTTCCAGGGCAAGCTCCGCCGCAGCGGTCGCTTCAGCGGCGGCGGCAGCAACAGGCGGGTTCTTCTTTTTGCGTGCGAAAACCACGAGCAGCACCGCGCCCACGGCTGCCAGCACAACGATCACAACCACAGCTATGGCAGCGAGTACGATCAAATTGTTGCTCATATGCTCCTCCTCACCCCTACAACAAACCCACTAACACATACCATATTTTACCACAGCTTCCATGCCTTTGGGCAGTTATAAAGGCTTGGTATGGCCATACTCTTCGTCCATGCGGCTGACCATGACCAGCACCTGCGCCACGATGCCGTAGAACTCCCGGGGGATCTCATCTCCCAGGTTCAACTGCGTCAGCGCGTGGGCCAGCAGCGCGTCGCTGACCACCGGCACACCGGCATCCCTCGCCTTTTCCACGATCTTTTCGGCCACCAAGCCCCGTCCCAACGCCGTGATGACCGGTGCGTCATCCGTAGGTCCATAGCTCAGCGCTGCCGCTTCCTCTACCTTTCGCTTGGGCATATATGCTCCTTTCGCCTCGGCGGTGTTGACGTGATGTTACAGCGTGATGTTCAGCGCGCCGCCGCGTGCCGGCGGCGCGGCCTGCGCCTGGGCGGTCAGAGGTGTAACCGGCCGCTGCGTGACCTGCATGCGCAGGTCGGCCATCCGGTAGCCGATGGCCTCCATGGCCTCGTCAAAGTCCTTGGAAAAGGTTTGGATATATTCGCCGACCTCGGCGCTGGTCACGCCGACCCGCAGCCGCAGCGTGCGGCGGTTCACATGAATCAACGCCTCAAGGCGGCCCAGATGCTCGGTGTCCAGCGCGATGAGAATGCTGGCGTTTTCCGGGTCGATCTTGCGGCGCTTGCCGCGCTTCATGACGTACAGCTCCACGGTGCGGGCGTTCTCACCCATCTGCAGCGGGATCTGCTGGTACGCGTACTGATTGATGTCGGCGGCGAGTTTGAAGCTCTCGGCGATGCCGCGCAGCTCCTGCGCCACCGGTTCCGGCGCAACAGCCTGTGCGTGGGTCGCCAGCCGCTCCAACACAGGCCGGCGCTCCGCGGCCGCTTGCAGCAGGCGGGCGCCGTTGTCCTCTCCCTCGCGCAGCCGGATGAACAGCCGGGAAACCTCCATTGCCAGCTTGCGGGCGTCAGCCGGCGGCGCCGGCGTGGGTGCCTGGCTTTCCACCTCGGCCAGATGGGCGCGCAGCCCATGTACCAACGCCGCAAAGAAGCGCTCGCCCTGGGCTTGGGTATCCTGGGGCAGCAGCGCCGCAAAGGCGCGGGCCTGTGCCGCCACATCGCCGGAGCGCGGGAACATGCCGTCCAGCGCCCGCGCCACCGTTTCACCCAGCAGCCCGGCGTTATCCAGCGCGGTCATCAGCGCCGTGTCCGGCGCGCCGTCACCGCCCATGGCCAGCTGCACCAGGCTTTGCAGCTGCAGCGCCTCTGTGGCGTGGCCGGGAAAGGCCAGCGACGGCGCGACCTGGCCCGCCTGCGCCGGCACAGCCTGCAACAGCGCCATGGCGTTGCGCTGCCCTTCGAAGCTGAAGGAGCCCGCGCCGGCGCTCATACCGTGCTGGGTGTCATAGATGTTGTTGGCCTGAGCCTCCACAGCCTGCGTGGCGGGGTTCTGGGCCACCAGCGCCTGGGCCTGAGCCGCTTGCTGCTGGGGTGTGCCGGCGGCCTGCGCCGCGGCTTGGGTACTGAGCGCCAGCAGCGCCGATTGCGCCGCGGCATCGGGCATATGCGCCGGCAGTTGGCCGGCCATGTTCTCCAAGGGTGGCAGGAGCCCCTGCGTTGCCGGCGGCTGCGGCGCGCCAGGCTGGGCAACTGCCCGGGCATCGGGCGCCAGCAGAGCCGGTTGGGCCGCGGGGTCGGGCGTTTGCGCCACAGCCTGCAGTTGTGCGCTCAGGTCCTGTAGCTGCTGCGCCAGCCCCGGCCCCGCCAGCAGCCGGTTCAGCGACGCCACTGTTTGTTCATTGGCGGCCAAACTGTTGGCCGCCAAAAACGCCGCCTGCTCCGCCGGCAGGCCGGGTCTGCCCGCCTGTGCCTGCGCCGCCCGCGTCAGCATGTCCCGGCTGGCTTCCAGACCCATGGCGTTCATCGCGGAGAGCAGCCGGCGGTTGGCCTTGGTATTGGGCATGCCCAGCCTGGTCAGCTCCGCGCCTTGCAGCTGGGCCAGCGTCACCGCTGCCTGGGTTGGGCGGTTCTCGCTTTCCTGGCTCAGCAGCTGCATCACGGTCTTGGGGCCGGTCTGGGCGTTCACGCGCAGCGTCACCGTGTCGCCGGGCAGCAGCCGCAGCCCTTCTGCGGGCATGGCGTTGAGCAGCGCGCCGGAGCTTAAGCGAATCTGCACGCTGCCGTCGTCGGCCGCGGGCCCCAGCACCCGCCCCTGAAGCACCTCTCCGGGGCGGAATACGCCCTGCGGCTGTGCCTGCGCCAGCGTGGCGCGGTCTACCTGGTGTATCATGCTGTTGATGACGAGATCGATCTTCATGCCACTGTCCTCGCAAGGTTCACAATACGCACCAAAGATGCCCGGTTCACTGCCGCGCATCCGTTGTTATCTTCTATCTTTATTATCGATCGGTTCATGGGAAAAGGTAAATTTATGCATCAAACTTTATTGTCGAAATGATGGAAAAAAGGTATTATGCTTCTGCCGCCACACAGAGGAAAACGCGGGGAGGTTTCTGATGCCGGATATTACGATCGAAATCGTACGCAATGGAGACATCGAGCAGTGCAGGGGGCTCTGCGACGAGCTCATGGCCTTTCAGAAGTCCAGAGCGCGCATCCACCCCGAGTGCTTCGATTACATGAGTTTCGATACGCGCATGAAGAAAAGCTTTGAAAGCGCGCTCCGAAGCCAGGTCATCGTAGCCAGGGATCGTGGCATTCCCATAGGCTACGTGTTCTCTACCATCGACGAAGTGGAAGCTTCCGACCGAAACGCCTATCCAGCCTGGGCTCCCGCGGAGGAGAACAGCATTGGCTTCTATCCTGAATGGATTGCGTTGCCGCAGAAGATCGGCTGCCTCAGTAACCTGTATCTGCGGGACGGGTATCGCGGTTCCGGTCTGGGTTCCAGGCTGTTTGAGATGGCGATGGAGTGGCTGGAGAGATTTTCCGATGTGAATCTGGTCTTCGTCTATATATCAAACGGCAACGACTCGGCCCTGCAATTTTATCTGAATCACGGCTTCACCTTCAGCCATGATGTGTTCGGCGGTTTCATCCAGGCCGCTTACAAGCAGAGAAGTTGAAAACGAAAAAAACCCCGGTCGCCATCCGGAGTTTTTTTCAAGAAGGAGGAGGTTCATGAAAAAAAGGAGGAGTTCATGAAAAGCTTGGCCTTATCATAACGGACATGTATGACGGCAGTATGAACAGCGTGTAAACGTTGTGTAATATGAGGTCAGTGAGCTCCATTTACAAAGGCAAATGTCTCCTGGATAAGGTCACCGTCCTCGTCGAACTCCTGCACGATAGCACGTACTGCGTCCTCGCGTTCACACAGGTTACCATCGGCATCAATAAAATAAATCTCTACTCTTGCCACTTATAACACCCAATTAAGATAACGAGCCCAGTTCAGGAAGTTTATTAATTGGCTTATCTTCGATGCGATAAATTTTGGCATAACCCTTAACGCAATGCCTTGATATACTCATATATTTGCTGACGATGCTCGCTGCATTATTCCATAGGCGTGTTTCCTTTTCACCATTTTAGCACTTATCAATACGCTTTTCAAATCATTGGAACAATTGTTCCAGCACTTCCCATCCCCGCCCCCATCCCCTATAATGAGCACATGAACAAGCCAAAACCAATGCATTTTGAAGGGCAGCACGCCGTGCTGGACCGCTTTGAGGAAGGACTGGCCGTGCTGACCGGCGACGACGGTGAGGATTTCAGCGCGCGCCGCGAAGACCTGCCCACCGAGGCCCGGCCCGGTGATTCGCTTGCGTTCCTGGAGGAGCGCTGGGTGGTGCTTCCCGAGGAAACCGAGGCGCGGCGGCTGCGCATCGCCGAAAAGCGACGTAGGCTGTTCCGCGAGGAGTGAGGAGAGCCATGAACCAAATATTTCGGCGGGATGGCGTGACGCTGGCCAACGGCGCCACGGGTTCCGAGCTGCAGAAGCGGGGCTTAGGCGGCGGCGCCTGCCCGTCTCTGTGGGTGCTGGAGCACCCGCAGGCCTATGAGGAGTTGGTCCGGGCTTATCTGGACGCCGGTGCGGCCTTCATCGCGACACCGACCTTTGGCGCGAACCCGGTGGAGCTGGCCCACCACGGCCTGGAGCACCGCTGCGAGGAGATCAACGAAGCCTGCGCGCGCCTGGCGCGGCGGGCGGCCGGCCGCGCACCCGTAGCCGCGGAGATCGGCCCCACCGGTATGCTGCTGCAGCCGCTGGGCGAGCTGTCCTTTGAGGATGCCGTGGCCGCCTACGTGCGCCAGGTAACGGGATTACTGCGAGGCCAGCCGGATTTCTTCCTTTTGGAGACGTTCAGCGACCCGCAGGAGGCACGGGCGGCGGTGCTGGCCATCCTGCAGTGCTGCGATCTGCCCTTTGCCGTGAGCTTCACATTCCAGAACGGCCGCACGATGACCGGCGCCACACCCGAAGCCGCAGCCGTGATCTTCACCGCTCTGGGCGCAGCGGCAGTTGGCTGCAACTGCAGCGGCGGGCCGGCCTCGCTTGCGCCCATCGTGCGGGCAATGGCGGCGCACACAGCGCTGCCCATCATGGCAAAACCCAATGCCGGCCTGCCCCAATCGGTGGATGGCCGCGCCGTATACCCGATGCCACCGCAGGATTTCGCCCGGGAGACCGCAGCGCTGGTGCAGGCCGGCGCGACCATCCTGGGTGGCTGCTGCGGGGCCACCCCGGAGCACATCGGGGCGCTGGGCGCGGCGCTTGGGGGCAAACCGGCGCCGGCCACCGGGGGTTCCGGCGCACTGCTGCTGGCTTCAGCGCGCCAGGTGGCGGCCATCGACGTGGGCGCTCCGCTGTGCCTGGTGGGTGAGCGCATCAACCCCAGCGGCAAACCGGTGCTGACCGAGAGCCTGTTGGCCGGGCGCACCGACGAGGCCGTGGAGCTGGCCCAATCGCAGCTGCACGCCGGTGTGCACGCGCTGGATGTAAATGTAGGCGCGGGCGGTGTGGATGAGACAGCCATGCTTTGCGCCATCATCCGGGAGCTGGCGCTGCGCGCCGACGCGCCGCTGTTCCTGGACACCGCGAACCCCGACGCCATGGAGGCGGCGCTGCGGCTGAACTGCGGCCGCGCGGCGTGCAACTCCATCGCCGCGGGCCCCAACACCGACCGGCTGCTGTCGCTGTGCAGACGCTACGGCGCAGTGCCGGTGCTGATGCCGCTGGATGGCTGGCATTTGCCCGACACCGCCGCCGGGCGCTGGGCGCTGCTGGACGGCCTGCTGCACCGGGCGGCGGACCACGGCTTTGGCCCTGCGGATGTGCTGGTGGATTGCGGCACGCCGTGCCTGGCCATGGGTGCAAACGCCAGGGGGGCCGTGGAGTTCGTGGCCCAGCTGCGAAAAAAGGGCATTCGCACCGTGGCCGGCGTCAGCAATGTAAGCTATCGACTGCCCGCCCGCGACAACCTCAACTGCGCCTATCTGGCCCAGTTGACCGGCGCTGGCCTGTGCGCGGCACTCATCAACCCCACCCCAGCCATGATGAATATGGCCAGCGCCGGCGATGCCGTGCGCGGCGCCGACGAATACGCCATGGGCTACATCCAGCGCATGCGCGGCAAATAACGCGCGCAAAGTCGGTTTTTGTTGACAGTAACGGAATGGTCGTTATACAATTTCTTGGTACGCTTATGCACTCCCCCCACTACAAATGCGAAAGGAACAGGAAATGGCACTGCTGGAATCTTTGACCGAAGGGTTACAAAACTTTCCTGTCGGAAACCAGATCATGCTGCTGATCGGCGGTGTGTTGATCCTTCTGGCGATCACAAAGGAATACGAGCCGATGCTGCTGCTGCCCATTGGCTTTGGCTGCATACTGGCCAACCTGCCGCTGTCCTCGGCCATAGGCTTTGGCGGCTCAGACGGTTTTCTGCGGGTGCTCTACAAGGCTGGTATCGAGAACGAGCTGTTCCCGATCCTGATTTTCATCGCCGTGGGCGCGATGATCGACTTTGGACCTTTGCTCAAGCAGCCGGTCACGCTGTTC
>JAEZSC010000092.1 GCA_023422005.1 Bacillota bacterium
CGGACTTCCTTGGCGCGGGCCTCGGTCGTCGTTATCTTGCCGTGCCAGATCAAATCCGTGGTCAGCGAGCGGAGCATCGCGACGCGCTGATCGGTGGGCCGGCCCAGCTTGCGGTGATTAGCCATGAATCGTTCCCCCTGTTAGTCTTCGTTCTTCTTAAGGTACAGCCCCAGCGCCTGCAGCTTGGCGATGACCTCGTCCAGCGACTTGCGGCCCAGATTGCGCACCTTCATCATCTCGTCCTCGCTGCGCTGCACCAGCTCATCCACGGTGTTGATGCCGGCGCGCTTGAGGCAGTTGTAGGAGCGAACGGTCAGGTCCAGCTCCTCAATGGTCATCTCCAGGACCTTCTCCTTGCGGCTGTCGTCCTTTTCGACCATGATCTCGACGGAGCTGATGTCGCCGGTGAGCTCCACGAACAGCGCCAGATGCTCGGTCATGATGCGGGCGGCCAAGCTGGTCGCCTCGTCGGGGCGGATGGTGCCGTCGGTCCACACTTCCATCGTCAGCTTGTCAAACTCGGTGTTCTGGCCTACGCGGGTGTTCTCCACCGTGTAGTTGACCTTGCGCACCGGCGTAAAGATGGAATCCACCGGAATGACGCCGATGGGCTGGCCGTGGTTCTTATTGCGGTCGGAGCTGACGTAGCCGCGGCCCTTCTCCAGCACGATCTCCATGTACAGCCGGCCATCCTCGTTGAGCGTGGCGATGTACATGTCGGGGTTGAGAACCTCGATCTCGCTGTCGGCTTCAATGTCGCCGGCGGTCACGCGGCGGGGGCCGCTGACGTTGATCACGGCGACCTTGGGCTGATCGGTGTGCAGCTTGACGGCCAGGCCCTTGAGATTGAGGATGACTTCAGTGATGTCTTCCATCATCCCCGGTATCGTGGAAAATTCATGGAGCACGCCGTCCACCTTGATGGAGGTGGCGGCGGCGCCGGGCAGGCTGCTGAGCAGTATGCGCCGCAGCGAATTGCCCAGCGTCTGGCCGAAGCCGCGCTCCAGCGGCTCTATGACGAACTTGCCATAGCGGTTGTCACGGCTGATCTCCACGCATTCGATCCTGGGCTTTTCAATTTCTAACATCTAGTCCATACCCTCCTTATTGGGTTTCGTCCGTTGGGACCCCTCTTGCCCTGCGCAATCGATGCGATTACAGCTTGGAGTAGTATTCCACGACCAGGTGTTCGGACAGCGACATATCGATATCGGCGCGCTCCGGCATAGCCAGCATACGGCCGGTCAGCTGGTCAGCGTTCAGATCCAGCCACTTGGGCACGTTGCGGGCCGGGCCTTCACGCAGCGCGGCCAGCGTCTCAATGCTGCGGCTGCCTTCCTTCACGCTCACGGTGTCTCCCACTTTGAGCTGATAGCTTGGAATGTTGACCTTCTTGCCGTTGATCAGCAGGTGGCCGTGCAGCACCAGCTGGCGGGCCTGCGCGCGGCTGTCGCCGAAGCCCAGACGGTAGCACACGTTGTCCAGGCGGCATTCCAGCAGCTGGAACAGCGTCTCGCCGGTGTTGCCGCGGGCGGACTTGGCCAGGTCGAAATAGGTGCGGAACTGGTTCTCGAGGATGCCGTAGGTGCGGCGCATCTTCTGCTTCTCGCGCAGCTGCATGCCGTATTCGCTCATCTTGCGGCGGCCGGGCTTATGCTGGCCGGGAGGCGTGGCGCGGCGGGTCACGGCGCACTTGGCGCTGTAGCAGCGATCGCCTTTCAAAAACAGCTTGCAGCCTTCGCGGCGGCACAGGCGGCAGGACGGTCCGATATATTTTGCCATTGTTTTTCTTCCCCCTTCTTAGAGCCTTCTACGCTTCGGCGGGCGGCAGCCGTTGTGCGGAATGGGCGTGACGTCCTTGATGACAGTCACTTCCAGACCGGCAGCCTGCAGGCTGCGGATGGCGGCTTCGCGGCCGGAACCAGGGCCTTTCACGAACACTTCCACCGAGCGCATGCCGAACTCCAGCGCGGCGCGGGCGGCGGTTTCCGCTGCCATCTGCGCGGCGAAGGGCGTGCTCTTCTTGCTGCCCTTGAAGTTCAGGCTGCCGGCGCTGGACCATGACACGGCGTTGCCCACCGGGTCGGTCACAGTAACGATCGTGTTATTGAAAGAGGAATGGATGTGGGCCGCGCCGTGCTCCACGTGCTTTTTCTCGCGGCGCTTCTTTACGACTTTCTTCTTGGATGCTGTAGCCACGTCAATTGCCTCCTGATGTTACTTCTTGTTCTTGCGGATGCTGGTCTTGCGCGGACCCTTGTGGGTGCGTGCATTCTGGCGGGTGTTCTGCCCGCGCACCGGCAAGCCGCGGCGATGGCGGATGCCCCGGTAGCAGCCAATTTCAATCAGGCGCTTGATGTTCATCGAAACTTCGCGGCGCAGGTCGCCCTCCACCTTGATGTTCGCGTCGATATAGGTGCGCAGCTTGCCGACTTCCACTTCCGTGAGGTCGCGCACGCGCACGTCGGGGTTGATGCCGGTTTCGGCGAGTATCTTGCGGGACGTGTTCAGGCCGATGCCATAGAGATAGGTCAGGCCAATTTCCACCCGTTTGTCTCTGGGCAGGTCGATACCAGATATACGTGCCATGTGGGTCATGCACCTCCAAATTTATGCTGTGTATCGTGAAAGCTGACGCGGACGGACAACCTCGGACAGCCGCCGGTGGTTAATCGGCGGCCAGCCGCGCCCTCGGAGTGCCCATGCGCGACGCCGGTTTGCCTAAGCTTTAGCCTTGCTTTTGCTTGTGGCGGGGGTTTTCGCAAATGACCATGACGCGGCCCTTGCGCTTGATGATCTTGCACTTTTCGCAGATGGTTTTTACCGAAGGTCTTACTTTCATTGTCCGACTCCTCCTTATTTCCCTTAGGTCCGCTGTTTGCCGCGCCAGGTGATCCTGCCGCGGGACAGGTCGTAGGGTGACAGTTCCAGTGTTACTTTATCGCCAGGCAATATGCGGATGTAGTTCATGCGCAGTTTGCCCGAGATATGCGCGAGTATTTTATGGCCGTTGGGAAGCTCAACCTCGAACATCGCGTTCGGAAAGGATTCCACGACCGTTCCTTCCACTTCGATCAAGTCTGATTTTGACAAGTTATCCCTCCTTA
>JAEZSC010000010.1 GCA_023422005.1 Bacillota bacterium
AGATTGCCCATCTCGGCCAAGCCGCGGGCGTTGTCCACAATGGGGCCGTAGGCGTCGTTGGAGATGATCATGCCCACGATGGACAGCATGCCCAGCGCGGCCATGGAGATGCCGAACATCGCATATTCGGGTCCGCCCAGGGGTTCGCACAGCTTATAGGCGGCCAGCGTGCTCACGGCAATGCCGATGATGGCCGGCAGCGCGCTCAGGAAACCATAGCTGACGCCGGAGAGGATCGTGAACGCCGGGCCGGAGTTGGACGCCTTGGCCACATGGCGCACGGGGTTCTTGTTGTCGTTGGTGAAGTAGTCGCTGGCGATGCCGATGATCGTGCCGACCACCAGACCCACCGCCGTGGCGCCCCAAATGCGCCATTCGAAGTCGAAGATCGCCGTGGCCAGGGCGGTGAGCGCCGCGAAAGCCGCCGTCGTGAAGTAAGTGGAGCTGTTGAGCGCCCGGTTGGGGTCGCCCTTCTTGCCCATGCGGGCCGTCGCCACGCCGACGATGGAGGCCAGCAGGCCCAGCGTGCCATAGCAGAACACCATGGCTACGGTCTTGGAGCCCATATCGCCGCCGCTCAGCGACATCGCCATGACCAGTGCCGCGGCCATGGATGCCACGTTGGAATCGAACAGGTCCGCGCCCATGCCCGCCACGTCGCCCACGTTGTCACCCACGTTGTCGGCGATGACGGCGGGGTTGCGCGGGTCATCCTCGGGGATGCCCAGCTCCACCTTGCCCACCAGGTCTGCACTGATGTCGGCAGTCTTTGTGAAGATGCCGCCGCCGGCCTTGGCGAAGAGGGCCAGAGAGCTGGCGCCAAAGGAGAAGCCCAGGATGGCCGTGGAGCTGCCGGTGAGCGCCAGCACCGCCGTGACGCCCAGCAGGCTTGCGCCAACCACAGCCATGCCCATGACAGCGCCGCCACGGAAGCCGGCCAAAAAGCTGGGAGCGATGCCGCGCTTGGCGGCTTCGGCAGCCTTCACGTTGGCGATGGTGGCCACCTGTATGCCGATCTTGCCGGCCAGGGCCGAGAGCACCGTGCCCACGATATAGGACACAGCCATCGAGACATTCTTTACCCAATCGCCCATCCAGATGGGCTTGGGCAGGAACAGCAGCAGCAAAACAGCCGCTACGCCGGCAAAGCGGGTCAGCAGCATGTATTCGCGCCGGAGGAATGTGTTGGCGCCGCGGCGGATCAGTACGCCGATTTCCGCGATGCGTTCGTTGGAAGAGGGTTGTGCCTTGAGCCAGGTGTAGAACCACAGAGCCAGGCCAAAGGCCAGGGCGCATACCAGTACGGCAGAAACCTGCCATACTTGAACGATGGACATGAAGTCGCCTCCCTTTGTATTGAACTTGACATGGATGGATGAAAACCATATCAAATATCTTCAAACGATGCGCTGCAAAATGCACAACCGTTGAAAGCGCATTTTGTCGCTCTTTCTAATTCTGTGCCGAGCAAAAACTTCCTGCGTGGGTTCGCTTAAAGAATTGCCACTGAAAACTATATGCAAATGCTCCCAATACAGTACAACGGCGACCGCATACTTCCGCTGGACTCTCCGGCAGGCTATAATACAAGAATACTAATTTCGACACGAGGTGCCCTTGCCAGCATACGTGGAAATCATCGTGGACATCGCCCACGCCGACGTGGACCGGGTGTTCGATTATATTTTGCCCGAGGACCTGGCCCATGTGGGCCCGGGTTGGCGCGTGCGCGTGCCCTTTGGCGCCGGCCGCGTGGAGGGCTTCGTGATGGCCGCCAAGGACACGACCCAGGTGCCCAGGGGCCGGCTAAAGGCCGTGGAGGCGGCGCTGGATGATTACCCGGCGCTGCTGCCCGAGATGGTGGAGCTGGCGCTGTGGATGCGGGAGACGTACCATTGCCGCCTGATCGACGGCCTGCGGGTGATGCTGCCGGCCGAGATGCGCGGCGGGCGCGTGGCCGACAAGCACGAGCGCATGGCCGAGCTCGCGGTGGCGCCGGAGGAGGCCGGCCGCGCCATGGCCGCCATGAAGCGCGCGCCCAAGCAGCAGGAGGTGCTCAGCTATCTGCTGATCGTGGGCGGCACGGCCAGCGTGCCGGAGATCACCGCCCAGAGCGGCGCGCCGGCCACGGCGCTGGAGGCGCTGGCCAAAAAGGGCCTGATTACGCTGCAGGAGCGCCGCGTGTGGCGCAAGCCCGCCGAGGCGGAGGGCTTTGCCGACGCCGAGAAACAGCCCACTGACGAGCAGCGACAGGTGCTGCAGGCGCTGTGCGGCGCGCTGGACAGCCGCCGGCACGAGGCTTTTCTGCTGCACGGTGTAACCGGCTGCGGAAAGACCGAGGTCTATATGCAGGCTGCCGCCCGGGCGCTGGGGCAGGGGCGCACGGTGCTCATACTGGTTCCCGAGATTGCGCTGACGCCCCAGATGACGGCGCGGTTCGCGGCGCGGTTCGGCTCCTTGAGCGCCGTGCTGCACAGCCGGCTGTCCGCCGGCGAACGCTACGACGAGTGGCAGCGCATTCGCGGCGGGCAGGCCCGCGTGGTCATCGGCGCGCGCTCGGCGGTGTTCGCGCCGCTGCGGGATCTGGGCCTGCTGGTCGTGGACGAGGAGCACGAGACATCCTTCCGCTCGGAACACCCACCCCGCTACAACGCGCTGGAGGTGGCCCGCCGCCGGGCTGAGCACGCCGGAGCCGTGTACGTGGGCGGGAGCGCCACGCCGTCCATTGCGAGCTATTACGAGGCCCAGCGGGGCGGCCTCACGCTGCTGCAAATGCGCCGGCGCATCGGCGCGGCGCGGCTGCCGGAGGTGGAGCTCGTGGACCTGCGCCGGGAGATGGCCAGCGGCAACCGCGGCGTGATGTCCGGCCGCCTGGTGGCCGAGCTGGAGGGCTGCATCGCCCGGGGAGAGCAGGCCATGCTGCTGCTGAACCGCCGCGGCCACAGCAAGTTCGTCAGCTGCCGCGCCTGCGGCTATGTGGCCACATGCTCCATGTGCGACGTCAGCATCACCTATCACAGCGCCGGCGAGCGCATGAAGTGCCATTATTGCGGCGCCGAGCAGGACATCCCCCACGCGTGCCCGAAATGCGGCAGCGCCTACATCCGCTTCTTCGGCGACGGCACCCAGAAGCTGGAGGAGGAGATGGCGGTGCGCTTCCCCGGCATACCCACGCTGCGCATGGATGCCGACACGACC
The DNA here is from genome assembly GCA_023422005.1 of Bacillota bacterium. Classification (GTDB taxonomy): domain Bacteria; phylum Bacillota; class Clostridia; order Christensenellales; family UMGS416; genus JAEYRA01. The sequence goes on from JAEZSC010000010.1 coordinate 3,199, forward strand.
CGCCGCAAGGACGGCCACCTGCTGCTGCTGGAGAAGTTCCGCCGCGGCGAGGCGCGGGTGCTCATCGGTACGCAGATGATCGCCAAGGGGCTGGACTTCCCCGATGTGACGCTGGTGGGCGTGCTGGCCGCCGACGCGCAGCTCTACATTCCCGACTACCGCAGCGCCGAACGCGCCTATCAGCTGATGGCCCAGGTGGCTGGCCGGGCCGGCCGGGCCAGCCGGCCGGGGCGCGTGCTGATACAGACCTATTCGCTGGACCATTACGCCGTGCAGGCCGCCGCGCGGCACGACTACGCCGCCTTCTACGAGCAAGAGTTGTGCCTGCGGGAGGCCAGCCAGTTTCCGCCGTTCACGCGGCTCATGCGGGCCGTGTTCACCAACGAGGACGAGGCTGCCGCGGATTTTGACAGCCAGCGGGCCCGCGAAGCCATGGAGCTGCTGCTGGAACTGCACCCGCAATACCGCGACCAGGTGCTGCTGCTGGAGCGCACGCCGGCGCCGCTGGCCCGGCTCAATGGCCGCTACCGCCGCCAGCTGGTGATCAAGGTGTGGCCGGAGCCCCATGGCCGCGCCATGGAGGACGCTTTGGCCGACGTCGTATCCAAGCCGCAACCCGGCGGCTCTGTGGCCGTGCTGGAGGTGGACCCGGTGTCCATGATGTAGGCGCATCATGGCAGACCTGCTGGCTATGCTATTCACCGTACAATGTATTTGAACGCGGAAGAACCCACGCACTTTCGACCGCGAAGGGAGAACCCGATTGAACGATTTGAAGTCATTCGCGACATTGGCTGCATGCCCCGCCTGCCGCTGGCCGGCGGAGTGGGAGCCCCACGAGCGCACGCTGATCAGCTGGCCGGTGGCCGAGGCGCTGGTGTTCCCGGACAATCTGGACGAGGTGTGCGCCGGCTATGCCGCCGTGGTGCGCGCTGTGTCGGCTTTTGAGCCGGTGACGCTACTGGTCAATGAAGACGACTTGTCCCAGGCCGCGGCCCTGTGCGGCGGCGACGCCGAATATCTGGTAACCCCCCATGACGACGCCTGGCTGCGGGACAACGGCCCGACCTTCGTGCGCGGAGCCGACGGCGCGCTGCGCGGCGTGGCGTGGCGCTTCAACGCCTGGGGCGGCAAATACCCCCACGGGCGGGACGAGCGGGTGGCGGCCACGGTGCTTGAGCACCTGGGCGTGCCCTGCGACGCCGCAGCCATCGTGCTGGAGGGCGGCTCCATCCACAGCGACGGCCAGGGCACCATACTGACCACGGAGCAATGCCTGCTGCACCCCAGCCGCAACCCCGGCCTGGTCAGGGCGGACATAGAGGATGCGCTGCGCGGGCACCTGGGAGCCAAGGCCTTCGTGTGGATGCCCGAGGGGCTGGACGGCGACCACACCGACGGCCATGTGGACAACGTGGCGTGCTTCGCCGCACCCGGCGTGGTTCTGTTGCAGGTGTGTGATGATGTGACTGACCCCAATCACATCGTTTCGATGCGCAACCGGGAGGCGCTGGCCGCCGCCCGGGACGCCGCCGGGCGGCCTCTCAAGGTCATCGAGATCGCTCAGCCGCCCATGCGGCACTACGACGGCATGCGCCTGACGCTGAGCTATCTGAACTTCTATCTGGTAAACGGCGGCGTCATTGCGCCGGTGTTCGGCGGCGATGCCCGCAGGGCCGACGAGGCTGCCCTGAATACGCTGGCCGAGGCCTTCCCCGGCCGGCGGGTTGTGCCGGTGGACGGCATGGCGCTGGTCAAGGAGGGCGGCAACGTGCACTGCATCACGCAGCAAATGCCCGTGAGAGCACAAGCTTCAGCCGAGTAACCGAATGAAAGCAATAGAAAACGAGAGCGGGCGGAAAGCCCGCTCTCGTCAATTTGTCACCAAACCCGGCAAACAGGCGAGACGGCAGGAGGAAATTCAAGGGCAGTGGGTACAAGCCGTCTGGATTGCCAAGGCGCAACAGCGTGTCGCCTTTGCCGGCACACGCGGTCGTCGGTGCAGTTGGCATAACCCAAGAACGATAGCGGCGGATGGGCGACGGCATACTTGACAAAAACAGTCAGCAATGTTATTCTGTGCAAAGTTAGAAGAGACTAACATTGCGCATTGTTGGATCGGGAACCCAAGGAGTAAAACATGAACATCAAAAAGCCGATGGGCTTTGTTTTGGTTGCCGTCGTAGCGATGGCCCTGGCAGCCTGTACCGGCACTGCCGTCAACACCCCCGCCACCACGACTGCTGCGCCCGCCCAGCCCACGACCACGGCTTCCGCCGCCGACCCCACCGCGACCCCTGCGCAGAGCGCCACGGCCGACGCCGCCGGGCAAACGGCGCAGGTGGAATATCCTATGAGCATCAAGCACGCCTTTGGGGAGACCGTTCTCCAGAGCAAGCCCCAGCGGATTGCGACCATTTCCTGGGCGAACCAGGATGTGCCTCTGGCCTTGGGCGTGGCGCCCGTGGGGGTGTCCATGGCCAACTACGGCGTCACCGATGGCAGCGGCCTGCTGCCCTGGACGGCCGAAGGCTTCAAAAAGCTGGGCGTGGAAAATCCCGTTTTGTTCAAGGACACCAATGGTCTGGATTTTGAGGCCATCAGCGACGTCCAGCCCGATGTGATTCTCGCGGCGTACTCCGGGATCACCCAGGAGGAATATGATCTGCTGAGCGCCATCGCCCCTGTGGTCGCTTACCCCACCATGGCGTGGCAGACCTACTGGCGGGATCAGATCGTCATGGACGCCACCGGCATGGGCATGAAGGCCGAGGGGGAGCAACTGGTTGCCGATCTGGAGAAGCTGATCGCCGACAAGACCGCCGCCTATCCCCAGCTGGCCGGAAAGTCCGCCGCCTTCTTCTACTTCAACCCCGCTGATTTGGCCAAGTTCTATGTCTACCTTCCCACGGATCCCCGCGCCGCGTATCTGACGGATCTGGGCTTGAAGGTACCTCAGAGCGTGCAGGATATGGCGCAGAGCTCCGAAAGCTTCGCCTTGGAACTGAGCGCGGAGAACGCCGATGTCCTCAAGGATGTGGATGTGATCGTTGCATATGGAGACGCCGCGCTGCTCAAGGCCATGCAGGCGGATGCCCTGCTGAGCACGATTCCTTCGGTGCGGCGGGGCTCCGTGGCGCTGATCCGGGACGGCACGCCGCTGGCCGCCTCCGGCACGCCCAGCCCGCTGTCCATCTCCGCGACCATCGATGAATACCTGAGCGTACTTGCCGGGGCCGCTGATCAAGTGAAATGAGACTGACAAAGACCATGCTGCCGGCCATCCTGAGCGCAGCCGGCGTCGCGCTGTGCGCGGTTCTTTCCCTGGCGCTCGGGTCCCGCAATGTGGGGCTCACGGATGTCGCGGGCGCACTGTTCGGGGCAGACCAGGGGCTGTTTGACGCGCTGATCGTACGGGAACGCATACCCAGAACCGTATTCAGCATCATCGCCGGAGCATCCCTCGGGGTCTCCGGTGCGCTGATGCAGGCCATCACCCGCAACCCAGTTGCGGATCCCAGCGTGTTGGGTGTGAACACCGGCGCGGCCCTGTTTGTGGTCATCGGCATCGCCTTCTTCCGCATCAGCACCGCCGGCCAGTATATCTGGTTCGCGTTGGCCGGCGCCGCGGCGACCGCTGTCTTTGTTTATAGGATCGGCTCCATGGGCCGCGGCGGAGCCACGCCCATCAAGCTCGCGTTGGCCGGCGCGGCCACCAGCGCGGCGCTGTCCTCCTTGGTCAGCGCAGTGATTCTGCCCAGGACGGACGTCATGCAAGCCTTCCGGTTTTGGCAGGTTGGCAGCGTCGGCGGCGCCACGTGGCAGGGCATACTCACCGTGGCTCCGTTTTTAGCGGTGGGCCTGCTGGGCGGGATGCTGGCAGCGCCGGCGCTCAACGCGCTGGCGCTGGGCGATGATGTGGCCACCGGCCTGGGCGTGCGCACGGGGCTGGTGCGGATGGCGGGCGCGCTGGCCGGGGTGCTGCTGTGCGGCGCCACCACCGCGCTGGCCGGGCCCATCGGGTTTGTGGGGTTGATGATCCCGCACACCATGCGGTTGATCTGCGGGCCGGACCTGCGCTCTATCATCCCCATGTCCGCCATAGGCGGGGCCATGCTCCTAACCATAGCCGATGTGATCGGCAGATTCGTAGGCCGGCCCGGCGAGCTGGAGGCCGGAATCGTTACGGCGTTCTTCGGCGCGCCCATCCTGATCCTGATTGCCATGAAAGCGAAGGTGCGCGCACTATGACAAGGAACGCTCCGACCGCCGTGGAAAAGGGATTCCGCCGGCGCAGGGCCTGCCTGCTGAGGACGGCCGCGGGCCTGTCCGCGCTGACGGCCGCCCTGTGCGGGTGCATGCTGTATCTGGGGAACACAAGGTATTCCCCGTTGGTCATCCTCAACGTTCTTTTGGGCGAGCAGATTTCCGGAGCCTCCTTTGCCATCGGCGCTTTGCGCCTGCCCAGAATGCTGGCTGGGCTACTGGCGGGCATGGCTTTCGGAATGGCGGGCAACACCTTTCAGACCATGCTGCGCAACCCCCTGGCCAGCCCGGATATCATCGGCGTGACTGCCGGAGCCAGCGTGGCGGCTGTGTTCTGCATCGCCGTTTTGAAGATCAGCGGAAGCGCTGTGTCCCTGGTGGCGTTGGCTGCGGGGCTGGCGGTGGCAGCGCTGATCTATCTGCTCTCCCGGGGGGGCGGCTTCTCCGGCGGGCGGCTGATCCTGATCGGCATCGGTATACAGGCCATGCTGAACGCCGTGATCTCCCTGCTGCTGCTGCGGGCAAACCAGTATGACGTGCCCGCCGCGCTGCGGTGGCTCAGCGGCAGCCTCAACGGCATGCAGATGAAGGATGTTCCGGCCCTTTTTCTGGTGGTGGCGGTATTCGGGTGCGTTCTGGCCGCGCTGGGCAGGCGGCTGAAGGTTCTCGAACTGGGGGAGCACTCCGCCATCGCCCTGGGGTTGCGAACCAACCGGGTCAGGCTGCTGCTGGTGCTCAGCGCGGTTTTCCTGACCGCCTTTGCCTGCGCTGTGACCGGGCCCGTCGCCTTTGTTTCGTATCTGGCGGGCCCCATAGCCGCCCGCCTGACAGGCGCGGGTGCTTCCGGCCCCCTGACCTCCGGGTTGACGGGCGCCGCGATGGTGCTCCTGGCCGATCTCATCGGGCAGCACGTGTTCGGCATCCGTTTCCCCGTGGGCATCATCACGGGCATCCTGGGCGCACCCTATCTGCTGTATCTGCTCATCCGCATGAACCGAACGGGAGGAGCCGCTTGAAGAATACCCCTGAGCTTAGCGCCAGCAACATCGTTGCAGGCTACGACAAAAGAATGATCCTCAACAACGTCGACGTGGCGATCCCCGGCAACAAAATCAGCGTCATCATCGGCGCCAATGCCTGCGGCAAATCCACGCTGCTGAAGACCTTGGCCCGGCTGATACGGCCGGCCAGCGGCGAAGTCGTCGTGGATGGCAAGCGGATCAACACGATTGCCCCCAGAAAGCTGGCCCAAGTGCTGGGCCTGCTGCCGCAGTCGCCGGTGGTGCCGGAAGGCATCACGGTTTCCGATCTGGTTTCCCGGGGGCGGTTTCCGTATCACACGTTTTTCCAGGGTATGGAAAGGCGGGACTATGAAGCTGTGGAGGAAGCGCTGGACATCATGGGCATCATGCCGCTGGCCGACCGCAGCGTGGACGAGCTGTCGGGGGGGCAGCGCCAACGGGTGTGGATTGCCATGGCCCTGGCCCAGCAGACCGACATTCTGCTGCTGGACGAACCGACGACCTTCCTGGATATCGCCCATCAGATTGAGATTCTGGATCTGCTCACGGACTTGAACCGCAAGAGAGGCACGACCATCGTCATGGTGCTGCACGACATCAACCACTCGGCCCGGTACGCGGATCATATGTTCGCCGTGCAGGATGGCAGGCTGGTAGCCCAGGGGCCGCCCGCGCAAATCGTGACGGAAGAGTTGATGAAACAGGTGTTTGGCCTGGACTGCGTGGTGATACAGGATCCGATTTCCGGCACGCCATATATCGTGCCCATGGGAAGGCACCACGTAAAAACGGCGCGGATGTAACCGGGCGGGATGCTTCCGCGAACAGGCAGGTGGCGTCCGGCTTGACAAGCTCACCGGACAAACGTACTATGCTTCATGAAATGCCTGTTGGAGGACAACCCATGAGAAACGTCACCGTGGCGGCCACGCAGATGGCCTGCAGTTGGGATAGCAACCACAACATCCAGCGTGCCGAGGAGCTTGTACGAGAGGCGGCTGGGCGGGGCGCGCAGATCGTGCTGCTGCAGGAGCTTTTTGAGACGCCGTATTTCTGCCAGCAGGAGGAGCCGGCCCACTACGCGCTGGCCGCGCCGGTGGAGCACAACGCCGCCGTGAGGCACTTCCGCGCGGTGGCGGCGGAGCTGGGCGTGGTGCTGCCCATCAGCTTCTACGAACGGCGCAACAACGCCCTCTATAACAGCGTGGCCATACTGGACGCCGACGGGACGCTGCTGGGCGTCTACCGCAAGAGCCACATCCCCGACGGGCCGGGGTATGAGGAGAAGTATTACTTCAACCTCGGCGACACGGGCTTTCGCGCTTGGGATACGCGCTACGGACGCATCGGTGTGGGCATCTGCTGGGACCAGTGGTTCCCCGAGGCCGCCCGCTGCATGGCGCTGCTGGGCGCGGAGCTGCTGTTCTACCCCACGGCCATCGGCTCGGAACCCCACGACGCGGCGGTGGATTCCCGCGACCACTGGCAGCGGTGCATGGTGGGCCACGCGGCTTGCAACCTGACGCCGGTGATCGCCAGCAACCGCGTGGGCACCGAGCCGGCGGGGGATACGAGCATCACGTTCTACGGCTCATCCTTCCTGACCGACGAAACCGGCGCCATCGTGACCCAGGCCGACAGGGCCTCCGAGGGTGTGTGGCTGGCTAGCTATGATCTGGACACCATCGCCGCCCGGCGCACCGAGTGGGGCGTGTTCCGCGACCGAAGGCCGGACCTCTACGGGCCGCTGATGACGCTGGACGGGGGACAAAAGGGATAAGGCGCCATGACCCAACGCCCGGCGGTTGTGTCCGCCGGGCGTTGTCATTTTGCTTATCATTTTTTTGCTATGGCATTTAAAACAGCCTTTTGCGTATCGCGTGGAACAGATAGCCCGCCTGACACCAGATGCTCTGGAACAGGTTAAGCTTTTGCTCCCTGCGCAGGCAGTGATAGTATCGTTTGGCGTTTCTAAGCTTGTTGCCGGAAATGGAAAACTTTGTCACCCTGTATATGGCCAAGCTCTCATTGAGCCCATAGGCGGTAAAGCCCATCTTCAGATACTTCATCCACGTCAGCACATCTTCAAGATGCCCTTTGACGATGGTAATCTCTCCCATCAACTGGCGGTCCAATATGACCGTCAGGTTTCCAATGATTGTGTTCTTCAGATATTGGTTGTATGTGATGCTATGGGGAACATGAAAAACCTTTGTATTTCCTTTCACAAGGAAGCTGTGGATTTCGTATGCGGTAAACGTAAATGCATAGTTGTGATCCAGCATGAAGGCAATCTGCTTTTCCAGTTTGTTCGGCTTCCACGCGTCGTCCGCATCCAGAAATGCGATGAACCTGCCGCTGGCCGCGCTGATCGCCCGGTTCCTTGCCGTAGCGGCGCCTGTGTTTTTGCTTTGCTTGATCACCTTGATCCGTGAATCTTTGGCCGCGCTGGCCTGGGCGATTTCCGCTGTGTGATCCGTGGATTTGTCGTCGACAATGATCATTTCCCAGTTCTGGTAGGTCTGCCTTAAAACACTGTCTATACAGTTTTGTATATATTTCTGGCAGTTATATGCCGGAGTTATAACTGAAACCAGGAAGTTCGTATCCATTTCCAAGTGTACCGCCATAAAACAATCTCTCTCATACTTTGTCGATAGATCCTATACGAACAGATTGCGAATGAGAAATGGTAACCACACCCACAAGTCTTTACATAAGAGCACTCTGCTATAAGCCAATCCTGAAAAAGCGTAACACACATATGGGCCGATTTCAATAAAAACTCGACAAAAGGCGGCACAGTTTGCGGTTCTCTTTCCGTGGACGTCCGGCAGCCTTTCCAAACGCCCTTCATATATGGTAACATGGATTTCACGGCATCGATCGCAAGAGAAAAGAAGGATAGAGCTTTATGGAGAAGCTTCACATTTATTTACGCGGATACAAGGAGCATCTGCTGGATTGGTTTCTGGTGGCCATCATCGCCCTGCAGCCAATTTTCGACGCGGTGACCTACTTTGTCATGCGGGCAAATCTGCCCAATCAGATATCGATCATGCGCATGGTCCTGCTGCTGCTGTTCGGGCTGTTCGTTTTTCTGGAGGGCAAAGCGGAACGCAAGGTTCGCGTGGCGACGGCCATACTCACGGCGGTCATCCTGTTGTTCGTCGCGGCGAGATATTTCTTCGCGCAGGCGCTGCTGCCGGGCACCGGCGTCACCGAGGTTATGAACGCCCTGCGGGTGTACACGTGCCCGCTGCTGGCCGTTTGGTTCTTGTGTTACCTGAAGGGAAAACCCGTTGAACGGGTTCGTTATGCCAATCTGGGGATATTCATCGCTACGGCTGTCTTTCTGACGCTGTCCTTGCTGTCATTCGCGACTTCAAGCTATCACCATACATACGAAAACTCCTATATGAACGGAATCACGCTGGGCTTCAGCGGCTGGGCTTACAGCACCAATGCCCAGAGCATCACGGAGATTGCCCTGTTTATATTGGTGCTGGCCGGCGTCATGCGTCGAAAGCCTTTGGTCTATATTCCTTTGTTTATCGCATTCTGGCTTCTGCTCTACTTCAGCGCCACAAGAGCTGCCTATTATTCGTTGATCCTGATTCCGGTCGCCTTGATCATCCTTTACGCGGTCCAGCTCGCACTGCGCACCAAGCGGTTCCCGAAGTATGTGATGCTGGCTATGGGTGTTTTCCTTGTGTTGGCCATTGCGCTGCAACCCTATTCCTTTTTGAACATCGTAAACAGCAATCGGGAGAACGAGCGCGCATTGCGCGAGGATTATTTCAACCGGCAAAGCGCTTCGGCCACGCCGAAGAAAACGGCCAAGCCCTCCTCGGGAAATACGGACAAAAAGACCGCCTCAGCCTCGGTGTCACCTACCTCCAAGGCCACGGCCAAGCCGTCTGTCAAACCTACCGCCAAGGCATCCCCCAAGCCATCGGCCACAAAGAAGCCGGGTCAGGCGTATGTGCCCGCCGCCGGCGCCCCGGTCTGGGACAAGAGCTTTACAAGCAACGTGGATCTGGTCAAATTCAAGGCGGAGGTGCGGGAACGCATCTATGGGCTGCGCACCGCCGGGCGGCTGCCCCAGGAGGTGTTCGATCGGGCGGTATACCGGTATGCCCAGCAGAGAGTCAAGATGTCCGCTGCTCAAATCGTGAACGAAAGATACAATCAGGCGACCTATGTGATGGCCTTCATCCGGGAAGCGCCGGCAGGCCAACTGCTTTTGGGGTATGGCCGAACCTGGTTTGATGAGGCGATCATATCGGTGGAGAATGATTATGTCGCGATCCTGGGATATTATGGCATCGTCGGCTCCATCCTTTTCATCGCCCCGTTCCTATACATACTGTGGGCGGCGATGCAAAAAATCCGCATCAAAGATCTGTGCGGATGGATCACTTCGGATGAAGTTGTCTACGGTGTGGCGTTCTGCATCCTGTTGGGTCTGGCCTACTTCGCCGGCAGGGTGTTTCAACAGGCAAGCGTTTCCATCTATTTCTCCTTTGCGGCGGCGCTGGCAGCCGTGAGCATTCAAAACGTCCGGCAATCGCGGCTGCCTCAAAAAGAAGAATAGTGCTTCCGGCCAAGCGTTAGGGCGTGGGGCTTGGCTCTATTTGACCAGATTGGATTCACACCCGTCGTAGTGGCCGTCCACCGTGGCGGCCAGCGCGATCAAAAACTTGGCGTCAGCGTTGAGCGCCTCCAGCGATGGGGTCAGGTTCTTCTTGAGCTCCAGCGTCACGGGGCGTTCCGGCGTGCACCCCTCCATGCCGCGCTCCCGGCGGCTGTCACATGTGCGGCTGAGCGCGAAGCCCTGAGGCAGCGCCACTTCCAGCAGGCCCTTCACCTGATCAACCTCCTTCAGGTGTATCCAGTACCGCACTTCCCGGCTTTTGTCGCAGTGGTCGCCGTGGCTGGCCAGCTCGTCCAGCAGGTCGGCGTTGTTTAGCGTCTGAAGGTGGTATTCGTCGGGGAACATGCGCTCGAAATACAGGTCCCAATTGGGGTCTTCCACGGCAATGACCTTGGCCGGCGCGCGGCCGGCGCTGGTGCACGCCGCCGAAAGCGCGCCGCCGATGGCGGTCTTGTCTTCCGCGCGGCAGTAGAAGTTCAGGCTCATGTTGGCCGCCGCCGTGGCCAGCACATGGCCGGCGTAAATGGCGCCCAGCCGGCGGCCTTCCTTGGCGCAGGCGCTCTCCACGCGGTGCAGGCAACGCAGTTCCTCTTGGTCCACCGGGTCTTCGTCGCGATTCTCGTTTACGCTGGCTTCCAGCAGCACCGCCACATAGGTGTCATACCCCTGCACCGGCGCGATGTGCGTGAGCGCCATGTCCACATACACGAACATCGGGCGGCCCTCGTAGGTGTCGTCATAACCGCGATAATCCGCCTCGTGGGCGGGCGCTGCGCTTTTATGGAACAAGTTCTTAAAAAAACTCATGGATTTCCTCTGTGCTGGTTCCGTTTTGTGTATTTTACACCGATTGGTGTGCGTGTTCAAGCGTTTTGGCGGTAGACGACCCGCCCGCCGCTCAGCGTCAGCCGTACCTGCGCCGATCCGACAGCATCCGCCGGCTGTATTGTGATGTCGCGGTCCAGCACGACGATGTCGGCGGGCATGCCCTCCCGCAGCGTGCCGGCGCTGCCCTCGCGGCGCAGCTGCCGGGCGGCGTTGGCGGTGAAGGCGCGCAGCATCCGCGTCACGGTCACGGCCTCGTCCGCCCCCAAGGGCTGCTGGCCCCGCATGCGGCGGGTGGCGCCCAGCTCCACAGCGTGCAGCGGGTTGGGCAGCGGCGTGATCGGGTGGTCGGAGCTGCAGCTAACGACGATGCCCGCGTCAAAAAGGCTGCGCAGCGGATACTCCCGCCATGCGCGCTGGCCCAAAAAGGCGTGGTCCACGGCCTCCCACCAATCATCGGAGCGGAAGTGCCAATAGGGCTGCACGCAAGCGACGACGCCCAACGCCGCCATGCGGGCGATGTCCGCCGGCCGCACCAGCTGCAGGTGGGTAAGCGTCGGGCGCAGGTGGGCGTATCGCTGCGCCTGGGCTGCTTCCAGCGCGTCCAGCACCAGCGCGGTGCTGGCGTCGCCTATCGTGTGGATGTGCGCGGAAAAACCCTCCCGGAAGCACGCGCGCAGCGCCTGCGCCAGGGCATTCGCCTGCCACAGCGGTTCGCCCCGCCAGGCCGGGCCCCGGCCGGCGGCGGGGGTATAGGGCTCGTCCAGAAAAGCCGTTGCGCCTTCCACGACGCCGTCGGCGAAGAACTTGGCCGTGGAAACCTCCACGCCGCAGCGCTGGCCGCGCCGCTGCAGCGCGTGCATCTCGTCCAGCTGCGGTTCCAGTGGCAGACCTGGGTCCACCGTCACGGCCAGGTGCACCCGCAGTGTCAACCGGCCTGCGCGGTGCAGGTGTTCGTAAGCGTCCATCATGGCCCGTTGCACCGGCGGGCTGCCCATGGCCAGCATACCCGTATAACCCCAGCCGTGCATGCGCCGCTGGAACAACTCCAGCGCCTGCTCATACTGCTGTGCGCCGTACTGCGCCGGCGGGATCAGGTCCATGGCGCTCTCCTTGAGTGTGCCCCACAGCGCGCCGGTGGCCGGGTCCCGCTCGATGACGCCGCCGGCAGGCTGCGGCGTGCCATCGGCGATGCCAAAGCGGGCCAGCGCCGCGCTGTTGCACCATTTTGTGTGCCAGTCATAGCTGGTGAGCACCACCGGGATATCCGCCGATACGGCGTCAAGGCGCTCCTTGCGCGGGCCGCGGGCGCGCTCTTCACCCTCATATTGATTGACACCCCAGCCTTCTCCATACACGATGTCGGCGTCGGGGTGCTCCTCGAGGAAGCGCCGCAGCCGGTCCAGATTGTCCTCGGCGGGTGCTGTGTAGTCCAGCTGCACGGCGTAAAGCTCCGTGAGCGCCTGGCCCGGCGCGTGGATGTGGCAATCCATGAGCCCCGGCAGCGCCATGCCGCCCTGTAGATCCACAACCTGCGTCCGCGAGCCAATATAGGCCTGCGCGTCGGCCTGGCTGCCCACGAAGACGATGCGACCGCCGCTGACGGCCAGCGCCCGGGCCACGGCGTTCCGCTCGTCCATCGTGTGGATGGCGCCGCCGGTCAGCACCAGGTCGGCGGGGGAGAGGGCAGCGGTCATAACGGCCTCCTAATGTGTGATTCGAGTTCATTGTATCACAGCGCCGTGCTGATGAAGGTATAAAAACCCATTTTCGCCGCAACCCTTAAATAGGGTGCCTCGTGGAAGGCGCCCACGGAGGCTGGCATTGAGCGTCGGAATCCCCAGAGCGTTGCATTATCACAAGTATGGCCCATTGTGGCAAACATTTTTCGAGGAGTTGGGCGAGGAGATCGTGTTCTCCGCACAAACCGACCGGGCGATGCTGGAGCGGGGCATAAGTGCAACCGTGGCGGAAATCTGCCTGCCGCTCAAAGCGTGGTTCGGCCACGCGCTTGATGTGGCCCACCGGGCCGATTGGCTGTGGGCGCCTCGATACATGAGCGTGTATCGCCGCGAGTACATCTGCCCCAAGTTCGGAGGCCTGCCGGACATGGCCGCCGCAACGCTGCCGGGCGTGCGGCTGCTGAGCCCGCAGATCAACCGCCACGACCGCGCCGACGGCGGCCTGCGAGCCGCCGTGGAGACCGCCCGGGCGCTGGGCCACGGCTCCCGGCAGGCGCGGGCGGCCTATGAGCGGGCGGCGGCGGCCTATCTTGCGCACCGGGCGGCGCAAGTGCAGCCCGCTGCCAGGCCCGATGGCCGGCCCACAGTTCTACTGCTGGGGCACCCCTATCTGCTGGGCGACGGCTTCCTGAGCATGGATGTGGCCGGCAAGCTGCGCCGCCTGGGCGTGGCGGTGCGCACGCTGGAGAGCTTTGACGCCCATGCCTTGCGCGCCGCGGCAGAGATGGAGAAGCCGCTCTTTTACACCTGGGGCATCCATGCGCTGGGCAGCGCGGCGCTGCTGCGGCAGCACGGCGTGGCTGGCGTCGTGTATGCCACGTGCTTTGGCTGCGGCGTGGATTCCTTCGTGGCCTACCTGCTGCAGAGGCGTTTGCGGGAGCAGGGCTTGCCGCTGACGCTGCTGACGCTGGACGAGCACACAGCCCAGGCCGGCGTGGACACCCGCCTGGAGGCCTTTGCCGACACGCTGGGCCGCCGGCTCACGGAGGCGGCGCCAAACTGTCCGAAAACCTTAGCATGAGAAGAGACGTATGATCCCGACGGCGGTTCATCCGACGGAGGAAACGAGAACAGTTGCAAAGTAGGCAAAAGAACCCGCCAACAGGCGAAATAACGTTCTAGGAAACGAGATATGAGAATTAAATGTCAAGATATCGCCCGGCGACATGCGCGGCGGGCGATAAAGGAAGCCAAGAACAAGTCGTCTGAATCGCGTGCGATGCCGTGTCATCGCACGCGAAAAGGCTGGACGAAAGGCGCAGCCTTTTCGAACAGCCTGGCACGATGAAGGTGGGCTTCCCGCATATGGGCAACGCGTGGCTGGCAGCCAAGGCCGTGTTGGATGACCTGGGAGTGGATTATGTGGTGGCCCCGCCCACATCCCGACGCACGCTGGAACTGGGCGCGCGCCACACGCCGGAAGGGGCTTGCCTGCCGCTGAAGATCACCGTGGGCAACCTGATGGAGGCCTGTGAACTGGGCGCGGACACGCAGCTGATGGTGGGATCCTGGGGTCCATGCCGGTTCGGCTATTACTGCCAGATGCAGCGGGAGATTCTGCAGGACGCCGGGTGCGCCATGGAGCCTTTGCACCTGGAAGTGTGCGCCCAGGGGCCGTCGGAGCTGGCGCGGCGTGTCCGCCGGTTGGCCGGCCGCCTGGACCCACTGCGCCTGGGTGCGGCAACGCTGGGTGCTTCTTCCGTGGCCACCGCAGCCGACAGCCTGGAACGCGCCTGGCTGGCAGCCAAATCCCGGGAAACCCGGCCCGGAAGAGCCGACGCACTTTATAACGGCGCCCAGGCCCAGGCCCGAGACACCCGAGGCAGCCGGGCGCTGTGCCGTCTGCTGCGCCGCACCGAAGCCGCGCTGCACGCCGTGGAGCCCCAGGGCCGGCCCAAGCTGCGGGTAGGCCTGGTGGGCGAAATATACGGCACCATAGACCCCTGGACCAACATGGATCTGCAAAGCCGGCTGGCCGCCATGGGTGTGTACACCGAACGGCATGTAACCGTGAGCCATTGGGTCAACGAATACATGCTGAAAAAGGCGCTGCACCTGCCGCGGGACATCCCCTTCGTAGAGGCGTCGCGGGGATACATCGGCGCCGACATCGGCGGACACACCCGCGAAACGCTGGGACACACGGTGCTGCACGCCCGTCAGGGCTTTGACGGCGTCATTCAGCTCTACCCGCTAGGCTGTATGCCGGAGATCGTGGCACAGACGATACTGCCGGAGGTTTCGCGGGATTACGACCTGCCGGTGCTTACGCTGATACTGGACGAGATGACCGGCGAGGCCGGATATCTGACGCGGCTGGAAGCCTTTGTGGATCTGCTGACGGCGCGCAAGGAGGCGATGGAGCATGGCATGTGAGGCCTATCTGGGCGTGGATGTGGGTTCGGTGAGCACCAACGTGGTGCTCATGGACGATACCTCACAGATACTGCATAAAGTATATCTGAAGACTGCCGGCCGACCCATCGACGCCGTACGCGAGGGCATGGCCGCCGTGGCAGACGCAGCGCGCCGGCTGACCATCGCCGCCGTGGGCACTACCGGCAGCGGGCGCGCGCTGGCTGCCGCCATGCTCGGTGCGGACTTGGTCAAAAACGAGATCACCGCCCACGGCGCCGCTGCCCGCCACGTGCGCCCGGATGTGCGCACGGTGCTGGAGATCGGCGGGCAGGATTCCAAGCTGATTCTGCTGCGGGACGGGGTGATCTGCGACTTTGCGATGAACACCGTGTGCGCCGCGGGCACCGGTTCCTTTTTGGACCGGCAGGCTGAGCGGTTGGGGCTGCCCATCGCGGAATTCGGCAGCCGCGCCCGGATGTCTCGAACGCCTGTGTCCATCGCCGGGCGCTGCGCTGTATTCGCCGAAAGCGATATGATCCACAAGCAACAAAACGGCCACACCCAGGAGGATATCATCGCGGGTTTATGCGACGCGCTGGCCCGCAATTTCCTCAACAACCTGGCTCATGGAAAGACCATTGAGCCGCCGGTGCTGTTCCAGGGCGGCGTGGCGGCCAATGTGGGCATGGTGGACGCCTTTGAGCGGGCGCTGGGCATGCCCGTGCAGGTGCCCGAGCACCACGACGTGATGGGGGCCTGGGGCGCTGCGCTGCTGGCCCGCGACGCCGCGGCGCGCCGCGGCGCGCCTTCGGCCTTTGCGGGGCTTGACGCGCTCAACCGCAGCTTTTCCACCCGTTCCGAACGCTGCGGCGACTGCCCCAACCGCTGCGAGGTCGTGGCTTTTCTGGCCGGAGACGTTGTGCTGGCCCATTGGGGTGGCCGCTGCGGCAAACACCAGAGCGGAGCGTCGGCCGGCGGCGTGTGATTTAAGCGCAGGATCGCTTCTCCGGATGGGACAAGATATCTTCATATAACATCTTTGTGGCATGCTTTCACCGTTTTTGATCTGTGGCATAGGATGGACTAGAAAGACAGTCGGGTGGATGCGCACCCGGATAGACCGGAGGATACCCGCACGTATGTCTTTCAATCTGAGTAAAAGGTGAAAAGCATGAGCTATTCTGATTATCCCGACCGTTCTGGATCGAAGCCCGCATACCACCGTGAGCCTGATGTGGCCTTGAACGCCAGCACTGGCGGCGCAGGCCCGTTGCCGATCATCAACACGCTGCTGGCAGATCCCATCTCCGTGGTTTCCACGACCATCGACGTTTCCGAGATGAGCAATCCGTCGGTTCTGTTGAACTTTTCCTCCATCATCAGCCTGCCGCTTGGCATTTCGGTGACACTGAACTTCCAGGTCAACCGCAGCACCGACGACAGCGCTGCCCGCGTTGGCGGCACCTATACCTTCTCCACGCTGGTCAATGTGCTGGAGAGCGAGTCCTTCGGCTTCCAGTACTTCGACGCCGATCTGGAGCCCGGTGTCTACACCTATCAGGTGCAGATCAACACGAACTCCATCATCGACATCACCCCTGGACTCACGAGCGTCAACGCTACGCTGAGCGCGCTGGCTGTCAACCGCTAATTGTCGGCGGGGGACTCTGTCCCCCGCCGAAACCCTTCGCACCGCAAGCGGTGCTATCGACTTTGCCCTCATATCGGCTAAAGCCGACATTGCCGCAAAGCCGGGGCAGTGCCACCCCCTGTTAGTGACGACATAGCTCTCTGAGTTTCGTTGCCCGCCGCCGCGCATGTCGCCGGCGGGCCTTTTGCTGCCCGGCTCATGCTGGGTTGTTTGGGAAGCGGTGGATCCCCTGCGGGCGGGTTTGTTGAGCGGTTCTACCTGAGCGTGGGTTTCCTCCCGCCGGATGAACCGGCGGTCGGCAATATAATGTGCGTTCCTCAAGTGGTCCTAAGGAACTGCTGCGTTAGAAAACACTATTAATATAAATACAAATATTTGGGCCGAAGGTTTCCAAAGGGCGATCGGAAAGCCCTTTGGTCGCGCCTCAAAGGCGCGAAATCTTGTGCACTCAGATCAAAGGCTCTTGCCTCGAAGGGCATCCGCGATACCCATCCCCTCTATGTGTGCTATACTATCTGTAATCGTATCCACAGACACAGGAGGAAACCATGCATTATCGTCCGTTTGGCAAGAAGGGCTTCCAGGCCTCCACGCTGGGCATGGGCTGCATGCGCCTGCCGCTGGAACCGGGGAAGGACGCCTCCCACATCGACGAGCAGGCCGCCTCACAGATGATCCACCACGCCATCGAATGCGGTGTCAACTACATCGATACCGCTTACCCCTACCACAGCGGCCAAAGCGAGCGCGTGGTGGGCCGCGCGCTGCAGGGCTCCTGGCGCGGCCGCGTGAAGCTGGCCACCAAGCTGCCGGTGTGGCTGGTCAAGACCGGGGAGGATTTCGACCGCTATTTCACCGAGCAGCAGGAGAAGCTGCGCAGCGGCATCGATGTCTATCTGCTGCACGCGCTGGGAGAACACAGCTGGAAGACCGTGCAGAAGCTCGGACTCATCGAGCGGCTGGACCGCGCCAAGCGCGAGGGGCAGATCGAATACGCGGCGTTCTCCTATCATGGGGGGCCGGCGTGTTTCCGCGAGATTGTGGACGCCTACGACTGGGACATGGCGCAGGTGCAGATGAACCTGGTGGATGAACACGCCCAAGCCGGCATCGAAGGCCTGCGCTACGCGGCTGCCAAGGGCATTTCCATCGTCGTCATGGAGCCGCTGAAGGGCGGCGCACTGGTCAACAGCGTGCCGCCGGACGCCCGCAAGGTCATGGAGCAGGCCCCCGTGCGCCGCAGCCCGCAGGATTGGGCGCTGCGCTGGCTGGCCGACATGCCCGAGGTCACCGTGGTCTTGAGCGGCATGAGCAACATGGAGCAATTACAGGACAACCTGGCCATATTGGCCGATGCCGCGCCCAACTCGCTGAGCGCCCAGGAGCGGGCGATCCTGGAGGAGCTCAAGCCCCTCTATCAGAACGCTCAGCGCGTGGGCTGCACCGGCTGTGCCTACTGCCTGCCCTGCTCGTCGGGCGTCAACATTCCCGAGGTGTTCAAGCTCTACAACCGCACCGTGTACGAGCGGCCCAACCAATGGCATTTCCAGCAATATGATGGCCTGGAAGCCAACGGCCAGGGCCCCTCGGCCTGCACCGGCTGCGGCGCATGCGAAGAGCATTGCCCACAGAGCATTCCTGTCCCTAAAGTCATGCAGGAAGTGATCCAAGCCTTCCGTCGCTAAGCACATTGCCCAGAGCGCCTGCCGGGAATCCGGCAGGCGCTCTGTTATGGTTGTTCCCTGTCAGCAGAACCGATCTTTTTGTTTTATTTTGTATTTATTATATAAGATCATATTGACAATATGAAAAAGCTTCCATATGATGGGGTTATCCTCGGCAGGCGTATACGCCTGCCCTAACAAGCTTTTCGCTGACAAAGGCAAACCGGCCGAAAGGCCGGGACGCAAAGCTACAGGGTCTAAGGGCAATCGCCTATGACAGCCAGTTGCCAAAGGGGAGGTTTGCTCATGAACTCCTGCTGACCTTTCACACCCTCATTTTTCCTTTTTTATTCTGGACAAGTGAAAGGTGGATTCCCATGCGTATTAAGCGGATGGGGGTGACGGTATTCGCCGTTGCCCTGGTGTTGTGCACGGCTCTGGCTGCGCTTCCCACGGTTGCCCGGGCGGAAGAAGCGCTCAGCCTGCCGGACCAGGCGTTTCAGAACGCGTTGATCGCCGCCGGTGTGGATGAGAACCGTGACGGTGTGCTGACCGTATCGGAGCTCGCCAAGTATGCAGGCTCGTTGGATCTACACGGCAAGGACATCACAAACGTGACCGGGCTGGGCTATGCGATCAACCTGAAGTCGCTGAATCTCAACGACAACAGCATCGCCAGCCTGCCCGCCGAGATCAGGAATTGCCGGGAACTGACGGCGCTGGACGTTGGCGGCAACCCCATCACAGCCCTGCCCCAGGACATCACGGCGTTAACCAAGCTCAAGACGCTGAAGCTCAGCGGCACATCGCTGGGCGCACTGCCCGCCGATATGGGCCGGATGACGGCATTGGAGACGCTGGACTTAAGCTCCACGAGCTTCCAGGCCCTGCCGGAACAGCTCAAGAACCTGCCGGCGCTGGCCAACCTCTCCGCCAAAAACCTGGGCCTCAAGACCCTCCCGGTGTGGCTGGGCCAATGCGCGGCGCTGCAGCAGCTTCGACTGGACGGCAACCAGTTAAGCGCTCTGCCGGATCTCTCGGCACTGGACAACCTGACGGTGCTCACGCTGAACTCCAACAACTTTGCTTCGCTGCCTGTTCAGGTGACCATCCTGTCGAACCTGAAGCGTCTGGAGATGAGCTATAACGATCTGGGCTCACTGCCCGGCGGTATCAACCTGCTGACCAAACTGGAAGAACTGCGGCTCAACGGCTGTACGCTGGGGCAGCTCCCTTCGGAAATCGGCGGCTTGACGGCGCTTCGGGTGCTGGAGCTGTCTTCCAACAGCCTCATGTCGCTGCCGGCCTCCCTGGGCAACCTGACGGTGCTGCGGGAGCTGGACCTGAGCATCAACCGGCTCAGCGGATTGCCCCGCGATGTGTTCGCCAACATGTCGCTGCAGGAGCTCAACCTCAACAGCAACTATCTGAACCCCCGGGGCGGCGACGACCTGGACGAGATCAACAAAGCTCCCTCCGGCGCTCACAAGCTATACCTGGAACAATATACGTTCACGGGCATCTATGACGACAACGGAACCCAGCGCACCAAGGAATGTTATCAGGGCGAAACGGTATCGCTGCCGCTGCCCCAGATTCCCGAGGGCCAAACCTTTGTCGGCTGGGATCTCAACGGCGACGGCAGCGCCGACACCGATGCCGCCGGCACCGGCGTGTTTGTGGCTCCTTCTTATCAGGACGTCACTGTCCCGTTTACGCCGGTGTTCGCCAGCGACGGCCAGGTCGTCGTGACCTTCCGCGCCGGCGACCACGGCCGCGTGGACGGCTCTCCCGGTACCGTGCGCAAGCTGCTTGCCGGCCAGACGCTGGCAAGTGTGCCCGCGGTGCAGGTGGACGAAGGTTACCGCTTTACCGGCTGGAAGCGCACCGGCGGTGACGGCAGCCTGCTCAGCTCCGACGAGATTCGCAACCAGACCTTCCTTGAGTCCGCCGAGTTCACCGCCCAATATGCCGACAACAGCGCCAACTTAAAAACGCTGAGCGCCAGCACCGGGGCGCTGAGTCCGAGCTTCTATGCCTACAGCTATTCTTATCTGCTGATATTGCCCGACGATACGCCGGACACCGGTTCTGTGACGCTGGATGCCACGGCGCAAGCCGAGGGAGCGGTGTTGAGCGTGCAGGAAGGCGGCACGCTGCCGCTGAGCGTGGACGTGGCCAAGGGCCAGAGAAAGACGGTGCACATCGTCGTGACTGCGCCGGATCAGAGCTTCACCAAGACGTACACGGTGAAGATCGTGCACGCCGATGAGAGCGGCGCGGCGCTCAATGACCTGACGCTGACTTCCAACAGCCAGTCGGCTGGCACGGTGGAGCCCTTTGATCCGGATACGCAGACCTATCATGTAAACCTGTCTCCCGAGGATGACACACTGCACATCCAGACCGGCGTGGCGACCGGCGCAGCGGTGGCCTTCCAAACCCGCGAAGGCGGCGGCTTTGTACCCGCGGTCTCCGGCGGCATTGATTTTGACGTATCCGCCGGCGTGGATTTCCAGGTAACCGTGCGCGTGACGTCTCCGGACGGATACTCCCAGCGGTTGTATTATTTACTCATCCGCCGTGAGTGGTCCACCGACTGCACGCTCAGCGAGCTGACCGGTACGCCGGAGCTCATCATGGTTTCTGAGAGCAGCGCCAAGAATGTCTACACGATGGCTTTGCCCGAGAAAACAGCCAGCGGCGCCATACAGTTCCAGACCAGCTATCGCTTTGCCAAGGCCGTTGTAACCAACGCCACTGTGGCAGACGGCACGGCCACGGTGGCGCTGGAAAACGGGGAGTCCCGCACTGTCAGCATACAGGTTGTGGCGCAGGACACCAGCAAGACCAAGACCTATGAGATCACCGTGACCCGCGCCATGGCCACACCGGCGGTCAAGGCGGCCTCTGCCTCCTACAACAGCGTGAACTTGACTTGGGGCGCGGTGGCCGGCGCCAGCGGATATGAGGTTGACCGCGCAACATCCAGTACAGGCGACTATAGCAAGGTCGCCACGATCACCTGCGGTTCCACGGTGACCTGCACCGACACCGGCCTGACCACCGGCCAATCGTATTATTACAAGGTGCGCGCGTACCGGACAGGCGGCAACAGTACGACTTTATACAGCGGGGACTCGACCGTTGTATCGGCCATTCCCGTGCCTGTGGCGCCAGCCAGCGTCAAGGCGGCCTCCGCCTCCTACAGCAGCGTGAACTTGACTTGGGGTGCTGTGACCGGCGCCAGCGGATATGAGATTTTTCTGGCCACATCCAGTACAGGCGCCTATGACATGGTCGCCGCCATTCCCAGCGGCACCACCGTCGCCTATACCAACACCGGTCTGACCACCGGCACAACGTATTATTACAAGTTGCGTGCCTACCGGATGGTGGACAGCACCAAGGTGTATGGCGGCTACTCGGCCGTCGTATCGACCAAGCCTGTGCCGGCGGCCCCGGCCGGCGTCAAGGCGGCCTCCGCCTCCTACAACGGTGTTGGCTTGACTTGGGGCGCGGTGACTGGTGCCGGCGGATATGAGATTTACCGCGCAACATCCAGCACAGGCGCCTATGGTAAGATCGCCGCGATCACCGGCGGCGCCACAGTGGCCTACACCAATACCGGACTGGCCACCGGGACAACGTACTACTACAAGCTGGTGGCCTACCGGATGGTGGGCAGCGCCAAGGTGTATGGCGGCTACTCGTCGGTCGTATCGGCCAAGCCCGCGCCGGCGGCACCGGCCGGTGTCAAGGCGGCCTCCTCCTCCTACAACGGTGTTGGCTTGACTTGGGGTGCGGTGACCGGCGCCGGCGGATATGAGATTTTCCGCGCAACATCCAGTACAGGCGCATATGGAAAGGTCGCTACGATCACCGGCGGCGCCACAGTGGCCTACACCAACACCGGCTTGACCACCGGTACAACGTACTATTACAAGTTGCGTGCCTACCGGTTGGTGGGCAGCGCCAAGGTGTATGGCGGCTACTCGACGGTCGTATCGGCCAAGCCCGTGCCGGCGGCCCCGACCGGTGTCAAGGCGGCCTCCGCCTCCTACAACAGCGTCAAGCTGACATGGGGCGCGGTGACCGGCGCGACGAAGTACGCTGTGTTTCGAGCGACGTCCAGCACCGGAACCTACACATGGCTGGCGGAGACGTCTTCCACGAGTTATACCAATGCGGGCCTTACCACCGGTGCAACCTACTATTACAAGGTGAGGACCTACCGGCTGGTGGGCAGCACAAAGGTGTATAGCGTTTACTCGGCGATGGTCTCGGCCAAGCCTGTGCCGGCTATGCCGACTGCGCCCAAGGCCACGGCGGCTTCCTACAACAGCGTCAAGGTGACCTGGAGCGCCGTTACGGGGGCTGGTGGCTATCAGGTATGGCGCAGCACGGCAGCGGGCTCCGGCTACAAGCTCATTGTTACAGTGGCTGCAACCAGCTACACCAACACGGGGCTGATCACCGGCACGACCTACTATTACAAGATTCGAGCCTACCGCACGGTGAATGGTGTCAAGGTTTACGGCCCGTACGCGGCGGTGGTCTCGGCCAAGCCTGTGCCGGCGACACCGGCTGCGCCCAAGGCTGCGTCAGCATCCTACAACAGCGTCAAGGTGACCTGGAGCGCCGTTACGGGGGCTGGTGGCTATCAGGTATGGCGCAGCACGGCAGCGGGCTCCGGTTATAAGCTCGCGGTCACAGTGGCTGCAACCAGCTACACCAACACCGGGCTGGCCACCGGCACGACTTATTATTACAAGATTCGCGCCTACCGCACGGTGAATGGCGTCAAGGTATATGGCCCGTACGCGGCGGTGGTCTCGGCCAAGCCCGTGCCGGCCGCTCCGGCGGGCGTTAAGGCAGTCCGGGCTTCGTCCACCAGCGTGAAAGTGAGCTGGAATGCGGTGATGGGCGCCTCGGGGTACGAGGTGTTCAGAGCATCATCCAGCGCCGGCACGTATACGCTGGTCAAGACCACTACGTCGCTCAGTTGGAGCAATACCCGGCTGGTTACCGGCAAGACATACTATTACAAGGTGAGAGCCTACCGGCTGGTTGCGGGCGTCAAGGTATACGGAGGGTATGGCGTGATTTCATACGCAAAACCGTAAGAGAATGGCCGTTTTGAGGCGGCAGGCCGCTTTCTGCGGCAGAATATGATGTGCGGTCAAAAGAGTCTTTCTATAGAAGAAAGGCTCTTTTGTTGTCTCTCACCTTTTGCCTGTCCCAAAAAGAAGTCCCAGTTTTAAATGAACTCTATGGGGGTAATGAATAACAGGTACCCAACCGTGGGTTTGCCCGGCAAATGTTAAGTTGCCTTTCAGCATTTGTTCATAATTTGTCCAAAAGACAAAAGTTGGGCTATGGTATAATCAACACCGACGGCAGAGATTCGTTTATCCCTATATGGAGGCTCGTATGAATAAGAAAAAGAAGTTTCCCTGGAAAGCTCTCATTATCACTTTGGTTGTTGTGGCGGTGTTGGGCAGCGCTGCCTTCTACGCGCTGAACAGACCCAGAACGACGCTCAGCGTAGGGCCGACCTATTTCATGAGCACCGTCGCCCGCGGCGACATCCGTGTAACCGTGCACGGCAGCGGTTCCCTGGAGCCCATGAACAGCGCCAACGTCTACGTGCAGGCCGCCGGAAAAGTGGAGAACCTGCTGGTGGAGGATGGCGACATCGTGTCCGCCGGGCAGACGCTGGCTGTGCTGAGCGACGACGCGCTGACCGATCAGATCGACAGCATCAAGGAGCAGATCATAACGCAGGATGCCACCATCGCCGGCCTCATGCGTGGCAATACCGGCGCCAAAACGATCAAAGCCCCGGTGGAGAGCCGCGTCAAGGCCATCTATGCCGCCGAAGGGCAGGATGTGGGAGTGGCCATGAGCGCCCACAACGCGCTGATACTGCTGTCCACCGACGGCAAGCTCAAGGTGGATTTCGACCCTGCGGAGGGCGTCAGGCCGGAGAGCGGCCAGGCGGTTAAGGTTGTTGTAGGTGACAAAAGCGTGGATGGCTTTGTAGCGCTGACGCCCGACGGCGCCACGACGCAGGCGCAGGTGCAGATCAATGACGACACGCTGGATATCGGTGTCGACGCCAAGGTTCTGAGCGCCGACGGTGCCACGATGGGTCAGGGAAAGCTGGAAGTCAACCGCCCGCTGCTGGTCAGCGCTTACTCGGGCACCGTGGATAGCATCGATGTGAAAGTGGGCGACCTGGTGAAGGCCGGCCGCCGCCTGGTGCGGCTGGACGGCGCTGTGCTCAGCGCCAACTTCGAGGCGCAACTGGTCAAGCGCCAGCAGCTCTCCGACGACCTGGAGGACTGCTATGAGGAACAAGCCAAGCTCAAGTTGACCGCGCCCGCCGACGGTGTGGTCAGCGGCCTTGCTCTCACCCAGGGCGCCATGGCTCCGGTCAACAGCCTGGCCATGATGGTTCAGTCCAAGGACAGCTTCAAGCTGGTCGTGGCGGTGGACGAGCTGGACATCCCCAAGGTGTCCGTGGGCCAGAAGGCCACAGTCAAGATCGACGCGCTGCCTGAAGCCCAGGCCGAAGGCGAAGTGATGCGCATCTCCCCGGTGGGCAACATGGTTAACGACGTGACGACTTATGATGTAACCCTGAAGGTGAACGCGCCCAAGGGCGCGCTGGCCGCCATGAACGCCTCCGCCGATGTGGAGGTGGCCTTCCACGAGAACGCGCTGCTGGTGCCGGTGGAAGCCATACAGACCGTGGGCGGCAGAACCTATGTATACAGCGCCAACGGCGATGAGGCGCAAGCCGGCGCACCCCGTGGGGCTGCGGGCAACGGCGGCTTCGGCGGCCAGCGCCGAAACGCAGGCCAGACTGCGGCCGAACGCCAGCGCATCGATGTGAAGGTGGGCTTGATCAACGACACACAGGCGGAAATCCTCGAAGGTCTTAACGAGGGCGACAAGATCGCCGTGCCCCAAGCCGAGAGCACCAACAACATGATGGCCGGCTTTGCCGCCGGCGGGCCGGCCGGCGGCTTCGGCCGCTGAGCGCCCGCGGGGGAGTGCGACATGATACAACTGACCGACATACGCAAGACCTATCTCATGGGCGAAACCGAGGTGCGGGCGCTGGACGGCGTGTCGCTGCACATCGCCGAGCGCGAGTTCGTGGCCATCATCGGCCCCAGCGGCAGCGGCAAATCCACGCTCATGAACATCATCGGCTGCCTGGATGTGGCTGACGGCGGCCAATACATCCTCGATGGGCAAGACGTCAGCACCTGCACCGATCGGGAGCTGGCCACTGTGCGCAACCGCAAGATCGGCTTCGTGTTCCAGCAGTTCAATCTGCTGCCCAAGCTGACTGCCTACGAAAACGTGGAACTGCCGCTGACTTATCAGGGCCAGCCTCACTCGGTGCGGCGCGCGCGGGCCCAGGAGGCGCTGGAGCGCGTGGGTCTTGCTGACCGCATGGGCCACAAACCCAGTGAACTGTCCGGCGGCCAGCAGCAGCGCGTGGCCATCGCCCGGGCGTTGGCGTCTCAGCCGTCCATCATATTGGCCGACGAGCCCACCGGCAATCTGGACAGCAAGTCCGGCCGCGAGATCATCTCCATCCTCAAAGAACTGCACGCTGCCGGCAACACGATTGTGCTGATCACCCACGACACCCACGTGGCCGGACAAGCGGCGCGGCGTGTCAGCATTGCCGACGGCCGAATCGTGGGCGATGAACAGCTGCCTCAGGAGGGAATGCAATGAAGATTCTTCAGGCGGTCAAGATGGCTTTTTCGGCCATCGCGGCCAACAAGATGCGCTCTTTCCTGACGATGCTTGGCATCATCATCGGCGTGTTCGCCGTCATCATGCTCATATCTGTGGGCCAGGGCGCCACCAGTTCGGTCACCTCGCAGATAGAGGGGCTGGGCAGCAACATGATCGTCATTTCCATCACCAACCGCAAGCCTTATGACCTGACGCTGGAGGACTTAACCGCTCTGCGGGGCCAGGGCGGCATCGCCGACGTGTCGCCGGTGCTCACGGCCAACGGCAAGGCCAAGGCCGGTACCAAGACCTATGACACATCCATAGAAGGCGTGGCCCCCGGTTATGACCGCATCCGTTCGCTAACCGTGGCCCAGGGCCGCTTCCTCAAGGACAGCGACCTGGCCAACCGCAGCGCCGTGGCCGTCATCGGCCCCGAGCTGGCACAGGAACTCTTCGGTACCAGCGACGTCGTGGGCAATCGCTTCACCGTGCTGGGTCGCGATTATCTGATCGTCGGTGTGCTGGAAGCCAAGGGCAGCACCATGGGCATGTCCAACGACAACAAGGCCATCATCCCCTTCACCACGGCGCAGCGTTCGGTGGGGCGCATGTCCATCAACCAGATCTATCTGAGCTCCCAGTCCTCTGATACCGTGAAGGAAGCCGAACGCCAGGTGACGCAGTTCCTCAACCGCCGCATGGAGCCCACCGACGCCAATGACCGCGACAATTACCGCGTGCTCAACCAGACCGACATACTGGGTACGCTGAGCACCGTCACCGGCACGCTGACAGCGATGCTGGGCGGCATCGCCGGCATTTCATTGTTGGTTGGCGGCATCGGCATCATGAACATCATGCTGGTGAGCGTATCCGAACGCACGAGGGAGATCGGCATACGCAAGGCCATTGGCGCGCAGCGCAGCGACATCCTTCTGCAGTTCCTCGTGGAGGCGGTCAGCATTTCGCTGACCGGCGGCGCCATCGGTCTGGGCCTGGGGTATCTGGGCATCGGCGTATTGAGCCGTGTGTTCAACATGGACTTGGTGCTTTCGCTGGGCGTGGCGGCGTTGGCGCTGGTTTTCTCCATGCTGGTTGGCGTGGGCTTCGGGCTGTATCCGGCAAACCGGGCGAGCAAGTTGAGGCCGATAGAGGCTTTGAGGTATGAGTGATTCTTCTTTACAGGGGAGCCTGCACCAGGGCCAAAGGGCTTTCCGGTCGCCCTTTGGAAACCTTCGGCCCCATGCGTGAATGAGTAATAAGATGAATAGTCAAGTGATCGCCCGGCGACAGTTATCGCCGGGCGATTCTCATTGCGACAGAGAGGATGTCCAGATCGCCGGTGACGCAACAACGTCAACGGCGAATCAGAAATGGCGCCGGCGCCGGCGCCGGCGCAACAGTTCGCCGATCAGTATGATTCCCACGAGGTCGCGGAACAAGCCGCCGCCGGTGATCATGGAGCGCAGATCATCGTTCAAGGCAAAGTACTTCAGCTCCGGGTTGCTCTGCAGGGCCAGCGTGCAGACGTGGTCGGTCATTGCGCTGATGTCCGCTTCGTCCAGTCTGGCTCCGCTTTTGATCCACTGGTTGCATACGTTCAGTACATGGGGGTGTATCTTATAGTAGATATCCGGGTAGGTCCAGTTTGTTGCCATGTTTTGTACCTCCGAGGTGCCAGCTTGGCGACATCCGCACGGTGGGTGGCAGATGCCGCCTGATACACCATATGAGTTAGGACATTCGCCGGTGCACACCCGGATATCCCGGCGGAGCGCCGGAGGGCAGGCGGTGCAGGATTATGCAGTTTCGGTTGTATTATTCAGGGAACTCTGTATAATGAAATTATGACGAAATTGCGTAACGCGACGGGAAGTGTGAACTTGAAGGCAGCGATACTGGTGAATCCGGCCAAGGACGCGGGTTATGCCCATGCCCAAAGGGCTGCGTCCATACTGCTGGCCTTGGGCGCACAGGTGATGGCCCCACGTCGTGACGCGGAGCATCTGCCTCAGGGTGTGCAGGCTGTGGACGACGACCAGATATACGGCATTGGGGATTTCATCGTGACGCTGGGCGGAGACGGGACCATACTCGCGGCCGCCCGCTGTGCCGCTGGGCGCGTGCCCGTATTGGGCATCAACCTGGGGCGCAAAGGCTTTTTGACCGAGGCGGAACCCGAGGACATGGAAGACACCCTGCGCCGCGCCGTGCAGGGGCCGTGGTGCGTGGAGCGCCGGCTGATGCTGCGGGCGGTGGTGCGCGATGGCCAAGGCACCGTGCGGCAGGACATCCTGGCCCTCAACGATATCTTCCTGACCGGTGTGAGCCGCAAGATGGTGCACGCCGAGGCGCGGGTTGGCGGCAGCATGGCCAGCCGATATGCCGCCGACGGCATGCTCGTGAGCAGCCCCACAGGTTCCACGGGTTACGCGCTGAGCGCCGGGGGCCCGGTGATCGCGCCGGATGTGCCCTGCATGCTGCTGACGCCGGTGTGCGCCCATACGTTCAAGGCCGTGCCGGTGGTATTGAGTGCTCAGGCACAGTTGAGCATCCGCACAGTGCCGCCAACCAAAGAGTTGAAACTGATCGCCGACGGCGAGGAACTGGGGATGGTAGGCGACGACGGCTGCATTGAGGTCAGCCGCGCCGACTGCGACGCGCTCTTCCTGCGGTTGGGGACCAGGGACTTTTTCAGCCTGCTCGGCAGCAAGCTGGCGGAATAAGAATCTAAGACGTCGCCCCACCGTAGCGCAAGCACTTCTCAGCTTTGCTCCTGTATCGGCAAAAGCCGACATTGCGTAAAGCTGGTGGTGAGACCTGGCGATATACGCGCAAGGCGACAACGAATCGCTGAATAGAACGTCCGAATCGCCTAGGCGCATCCGCGCCGCAGGCGAAAGGCGACGGAGGAGCCCGATGAAAAACAAACGACACATGAGAATCATGGAGCTCATCGCCCGTGAGCCGATCTACACCCAGGAGGAGCTGGCCCAGCGACTCAAGGACAGCGGTGAAGACGTGACCCAGGCCACCGTTTCCCGTGACATCAAGGAGATGAAGCTCGTGAAGGTCGCCGATGAAACCGGCCGTAGCCGTTATGCCATGGTCGGGGAATCCGCCGCCGGCAGCTTAAGCGCCCGGATGATCCGGGTGTTCTCCGACACCGTGGTCAGCATCGAGCATTCGGCCAACATCATCATGGTGCGCACGCTCAGCGGCAGTGCCAACGCCGCCGCCGAAGCCGTGGACACGCTGCATTGGCCGCAGATTCTGGGGACCATCGCCGGCGACAATGCCATCATGGTCGTGGTGCGTGAGGGCAACAACACGCAGGAAGTGGCCGATCGTCTGCGCAGCCTGATCCGCTGAGGGTTCGCCATGATACGAACCGTCAGAGGCCCCATAGAAGACGCCGACCTCGGGCTGGCGCTGGCCCATGAGCACATCGTCGTGGATTTCCACGACCCACAGCAACCGCCCCGCCCCTTCGACGAGGGTGAGGTTGTATCGGTGATGGAACCCCACCTGCAGCGCCTGCGGGAGACCGGCTGCGCCGCCTTTGTAGATTGCACGCCGGACTGGCTGGGCCGCGCGCCGCGGGCGCTGCGGGCCCTCTCGGAGCGCACGGGCCTGCACTTCGTGACCAACACCGGCTGGTACCAGCACCCGATGGTGCCGCCGCAGGCCCATGAATGGGAGGAGCGGCGCATTGCCGACCGCTGGGTGGCCGAGGCCCGCAACGGTATCGGGGATACCGGCGTGCGGCCGGGCTTCATCAAGATCGCCCTCAACAGCGGCCAGCTTTCGCCGCTTTCGCAGAAGATCCTGCTCGCGGCGGTGCGTACATCTATGGAGACTGGGATGACCATCGTCAGCCATACGGTGGGCAAGGCCGCAGCGCTGCAGGCAGCGGCGCTGATGCGGGCCGAGGGCTTCCCGCTGGATCGCTTTGTGTGGGCCCATGCCGACGCCCAGGATGGGCCCGAGGCCCATCTGGAGCTGGCAGGGCAGGGCATGTGGATCAGCTTGGACAGCATCGGCAACCGCCATGGCGAGCATGTGGCCATGCTGCGTGCGCTGCTGGAAGCAGGCATGGAGGGCCATGTGCTGCTCTCCCAGGACAGCGGCTGGTACAATGTGGGCGACCCCATGGGCGGCAACGTGCGCCCGTTCCACAAGCTGTTCACCGAGTTTGTACCCTTTGCGCAGGAGCAGGGCATCGGCGCAATGGCATTGCGGCGCATCCTCAGCGATAACGTGGCTCGGATGCTGCACATTGGCTAGACTCAACACGAAAGTTGAGACGATATGGACCGACACGAGCAAATTGCCGCGGAGATCTTCACACAACACGGCGTAGATTTTCGGACAGCCAAAAAGGGAAATGGTTG
Source organism: Bacillota bacterium (assembly GCA_023422005.1). GTDB lineage: Bacteria > Bacillota > Clostridia > Christensenellales > UMGS416 > JAEYRA01. The sequence goes on from JAEZSC010000010.1 coordinate 33,545, forward strand.
GACGAATCGAACATGGCTGGCTGGCGGTCTGGTTTTACGGCTGTCCGCTGCGACCAATACGGAAAGAATCCGCAGGGAAGTGCGGTTGGCCAGCCACCTGCCTAACGTCGTAGGCTATCCCGAGCATGTAGCGAGCGGGGTCACCGATGGCTACGAATGGAGCCTGTCCAAGGAAATTCCCGGTGTGAACCTGAGCGAAGCATGGCCATCCTTATCCTGGTATGAGCGCAAAAGAGAAATTCAGCGGATCTTTCATATTGCACAAGCGATCCATACAGTTGATGTTGCTCAGGTAAGGGATTGTGCATCTCAAAGAGCTTGGTACAGCTCTTTTAACACGGAGGAAGCATTATCGGGTATGGAAAGGCTCGCTCAAAGGAACGTACTGTATTCAGAGCAGGAGAGAACGCTGACCCACGCGCTGATGCGTTTTTTTGCACGGCTGCCCAATGCTGAAAAAGCACTGAACCATGGTTACATCACGATGGACAACGTAATTTGGAACAACGGAATCGCTTCCTTGTTGGATTTTGAGCACGCGGCCATTGCACCCGTACAGCTTGATCTTTACTCCATTTTGCGTTTTTGCTTTGGCCCCGATAGCATTGGCGACGTGCCAGTCTCTGGCGACAACCGCGAGTTGTTGGGTTTTCAAGCGGAAGTGATTCGTTTGGCTAAATCCATGTTAGCCGATAAAGACGAGTTTGACCTGCTGATTGGCTTTGCCATCTTGATATCGCTGCGGAGAATGGAGATTTGGCTTGAAAACTCGGACAATCCGGACGGCTTCACCGGTTGGGAGCCATACCGATGCTTGCAGTCCCTGGCGGATGGGCGCGGGGGCTATCTGGCTCCTTTGCTGGCCTGTATAGGGTAACAACAGCGATGCTGATAACCTCGGGCTTTCTTTTTTTCCGGCAAATCGATATAATCGTATAAAACCCGATGTTGTGTGCCATGGATGGGGAAGTATGCTGATCAGGCTGCAAATCCATAATATCGCCCTCATAGAGGCCGTGGAGTTGGAGTTCTTCCCCGGCCTCAACGTGTTGACCGGCGAGACCGGCGCGGGTAAATCCATCCTGATCGACGCGATGAACCTGGGTCTTGGCGCCCGCAGCGACAAGGAGCTCATCAAGTCCGGCTGCAGCGAGGCCCGGGTGGAGATGGCCTTTGACATCGCCGGCAACCAGGCTGTGGCCGCACTGCTCTCAGAGATGGAGCTGGCCGGCGACGACGACACGCTGATCCTCTCGCGCACGCTGACCGCTGCCGGGCGCAACACGTGCCGTGTCAACGGCATGATGGCCACCGTGGCCCAGCTCAAGCGGCTCACAGCGACGCTCATCGACATCCACGGCCAGCACGAGCACCAGTCGCTGATGAACGAAGCCCGCCACATGGACATGCTGGACGGCTTTGGCGGCGATGCCGTGCTCGCCCAGCGGGCGCAAGTTGCGGAAAGCTACGCAAGCTATCACGAAACGCAGACCAGGATGCGCAGCCTGTTTGGCAGCGAGCAGGAGCGCGCCCGCCGCGCCGACATCCTGCGCTACCAGGTGAACGAGATACAGGCCGCACGGCTGGTCGTGGGCGAGGATGAAGAGCTGGCAGAGCAGCTCAAGCGCCTGCAGCACGCCGAAGAGATCGCCGCGGCGGTGCGCACGGCCTATGAGGCGCTCTATGGAGGCGAGGAAACGTCGGCCGCATTGGATGGCGCCGGCACGGCCGCCCATGAGTTGGGCCGCATTGCGGCCTATGGAGACGAATACCAGAGCCTGCGGGAACGGCTGGACGTTGTGGTGCTGGAGATCGAAGACATTGCGCGGGAACTGCGCCACCGCACCGACGACGATGCTTTCGATGAAGGTGCACTCAACGACATTGAAGTTCGCATGGACTTGATCCGCCAGCTCAAACGCAAATACGGCGGCAGCATTGCCGCGGTGCTGCAGACCGGCGAAGAGCTGGCGGCCGAGCTGCACGCGTTGGAAAACGCCGACGAAGAAATGGCGGCCATGGCCGCCGATATCGCCCGGTTGGAAGCGCGCCTCAAGGAGCGCAGCGACGCGCTGACGGCGCTGCGCCGGGAAGCCGCGGCCCGGTTCGGCAAGCTTGTGGAAGGGCAGCTGGCCGATTTGGGCATGGCCCATGCCCGCTTTGATGTGGAGTTTGAGCCCCGCGAGGGTTCGGTGGAGGAGCTGGCCTCCGCCCGCGGCTTCGACAGGCTGCGTTTCATGATCAGCCCCAACCCCGGCGAACCCATGAAGCCGTTGGCGCGCATCGCCTCCGGCGGCGAGATGAGCCGCATCATGCTGGCGCTTAAGAACATCGCCGCCCGTGCCGACAGCATCCCGACGCTGATCTTCGACGAGATCGACACCGGCATCAGCGGCACCATGGCCCGCGTTGTGGCCCAGAAGCTGGCCCAGATCGCCGCGGATCACCAGGTCATCTGCGTGACCCACACAGCGCAGATCGCAGCCATGGGCGCTTCACATTTCTTCATCGAAAAACAGACCGACGGCCAGCGCACCCAGACCTGCGTGACGCTGCTGGACGACCAGCGCCGCGTTGGCGAGCTTGCGCGCCTGGTGGGCGGCGAGGTCAGCACACTGAGCGGCGAGCACGCGGCACAGATGTTGGATTGGAGCCGCAAGTTTCGCGAAGGACTCTAAGTCAGTATTATCAATACTCTTTGGAACTGTCGTGTTTCACATACTGATAACACTATCAAGAAAATTGGGCCGAAGGTTTCCAAAGGGCGATCGGAAAGCCCTTTGGTCGCGCCCGCAGGCGTGAAATCTCCTCCTGTTGTGCATTTTATTCGCTTAGTGCAGAAGCTTCTTTTTTGTTGGAAAGCATGGATATAAGCAGCTGAGTTTCCTGCAGTTCACTCAGCTTGATTCACTTCAATTGATGAGCGGCACAAGCCGCGTTTCCTGCATAACATTGACTCCATGATACAATTTGCCACCGCTGTTCGCGGTATAAATGCCATGGCCAAATCCCAACACTACCTCATGTCGAAATGCAGAAGTGGAGATTGGGACAATGGCGAAAGCTGGAAGAAAACGGAAAATACCGATCAGGAAAATAGTTGGATGCATGCTTGCAGCCGCTGTGCTGGCACTGAACAGCACCGCACCGGTACGCAGCTTTTTCACGCTGCCCAGCCAGATGAACCTGCAGCAAGGCCAGACCACCAGGCTGAACCTTGGCTTGCCGCTGCCGATGGCCGCCTCAGACACCGACGTGCTGCGCGTGACCGGCGACACACTGGGCGTGCGTGCCTGGCAGGATGGCGCCACAGTGGAGCTGAGCCCCCAGAATATTGGAGATTCTGATCTGAAGCTGAGCCTGTTCGGCTTGGTGCCAATCAAGACCATCCATGTTAAGGTGACGCCCCAAAAGGTGCTGATACCCGGCGGGGAATCCATAGGCGTGAGCTTATATACACGCGGTACACTGATCGTGGGCCGCAGCGATGTGCAGACCGACGACGGTCGCACCGTGAACCCCGCGCGAGATGCTGACCTGCGCCCGGGCGATGTCATACTAATGATCAACGACACCGAGATCGAAAGCTCCAGCCAGCTGGCCGATCTGATCGCCCAATATGGCCAGTCCACATTGAAGCTGGACGTGTTGCGGGACTCTCAAATGCTCAAGATTTTCATCAAGCCCGTGAAAGACCGCGAGGACGGCAAGCTGCGGCTGGGTATCTGGGTGCGGGACAGCACCGCAGGCGTGGGCACGCTAAGCTTCTATGACCCTGCCAGCGGCCGCTTTGGTGCGCTGGGGCACCCCATCACCGACGCCGACACCGGCACCATGCTCTCGGTAAAGGATGGTGAGATTGTGCGCAGCCGCATCATAGACGTAAAACAAGGGGAAAAGGGCACCCCTGGTGAGCTTAAGGGCTACTTCCCCGGAGACAGTGTGCCCATCGGCAGCATCGAAAACAATACGCGCTTCGGCATCTTCGGCAACGCCTACGGAGACATACCCAATCCTTTGTATCGCACGGCCATCCCCGTGGCGCCGCAATCGGCGGTACACACCGGGCCCGCATCCATACTGACCACGGTGGACGACGGTGGCGTCAAGGAATTCTCCTGCAACATCATCAAAATCACCCGTCAGTCAGAGCCGGCTGCCAAAGGCATGGTCATCGAGATTACCGACCCGCAGCTGCTGGCCCGCACCGGCGGCATCGTGCAGGGCATGAGCGGCAGCCCCATCCTGCAGGATGGCTGCATTGTGGGCGCTGTGACCCATGTGTTTATCAGCGACCCAACTAAGGGCCACGGCATCTTCATCGACTGGATGCTGGTAACTTCTCAACAAAAGGACGAGCAAGAAGAGAAAGTGTCCTGACGAAGAGCGGCCGGTTTTGTCGTATCGTCTTTTTTAACAAAACTGGCAACCTTTCGACAGCATGGAATGCTCTATACTATTGGAGCGCGGCGCAACCTGACGCTGCCAACGGTACATCGATGCATACGATGTACCGTTTCCGGCATGTGAGGATATTGCACACAGCATGTTGATGGGATATATTGATAAAAGATTGGAAGCTGATGTATGTGACGAAGGAAACAGAGCGCCGCTGGCGCATTGTCGTGGCCGATGACAACCGTCCTTTTGCCAGCATGCTGGCGGACCGGCTGTCGCAGGAAAAGGATTTTGAAGTGGTTGCCGTGGCGCTGGATGGGGCAGCCGCCCTGGCAGCCGTGCGCGAACACGCGCCGGATCTGATGGTGCTGGACCTGATCTTGCCCAAGCTGGACGGCATTGCTGTGCAGGAGCACTTGGCGCAGGCAAACCCCCGGCCCAAGGTCGTCATCATATCCGCGTTGGCCCGTGACGAGGTGACCATGCGGGCGCTAAGCGGCGGCGCAGACTGGTTTTTCGTGAAGCCCTTCGATATGGAGATTTTCCTGCGGCGTTTACGCTGTGTGCTCGGCGAGACCGAACAGGAGCAGGAGCAGCGCCAGGACCGCGAAACTGAGGAGGACATGGACCGACGCGTCAGCGACCTGCTGCATCGGTTGGCCATGCCGCCCCATCTGCTGGGCTATAAATATATCAAATCCGCAATTCTCAGCGTTGCGTTGGAACGTAAGCTGCTGCAGAACGTGACCTACGAGCTCTATCCCAGGATTGCCGAGCAGTTTGGAACAACGCCCAGCCGCGTGGAGCGCTCCATGCGCAATGCCATTGAGTCAGCATGGAATCGTTGCCGGGTGGAGACCATCGAGGAGCTCTTCGGCTATTCCTTGTCCGACGACCGTGACAAGCCCAGCAACTCCAACTTCATCGCCATGCTGGCGGACAGGCTGTTGCTTGATCGTCGCAAAGCCGTGTGATACAATCAAATTACGTTAAGAAACCTGACGCGAGGGCGCTGGTCTGAAGGGGAGGGTGGAAGCAGTACACTTTGGCGCGAGGAGCAGGGCGCACCCACTCCAAGCGTGCGAAGCGCATATGGCTTGCCATGCCTTCCTGCTGCTGCAGGAAGGCTTTTTTGGCGAATGGGGGGGAAGGAGGTTAACCGTTGAAACGCATCGGCATGATAGGCATTTTCGTCAAGGACAGGGAAGAGGCCGCGCAATCGGTCAATCGGTATCTTTCGGATTTCAATTCCATCATTGTGGCGCGGGTCGGCCTGCCATATCGCGAACGCGGCCTGTCGGTCATCTCGGTCATCGTGGATGGCACCAACGACGAAATCGGCGCGCTCGCAGGCAAACTGGGCTCCATCGCCGGCGTCACTGTGCGCTCCATGCTGGCTCCGCAGGAAAAAGGAAGTCTTAACATTTGAAAGGAATGCAATCATGAGAACGAATAAAACCTTGCTGTTCATCGTGCAGACCGCGCTGCTGCTGGCGCTAACGCTGGTCTTCCAAATTTATGTTCGGGCACTGGTATTGCCTCTGGGCGATATTGGCAACACGCTGATCGTGGGCTCGCTGGTAAACCTGTGCCTTTTTGTGGCAGCCGGTACCGTGGGATGGCGTGGCAGCACTGTGATCGCCGTGGTTGCACCGGTAGTGGCCCTCCTCATGGGCCATATCAAGTTTCTTCCCATGATGCCCTTTGTCGCCATAGGCAACCTGGTGCTGTGTTTGCTCTTTGAGTTGATCAGCCGCAAGAAAACAAGTGGTGCGCAGCCGTGGATAGCCGTAGGCGTTTCCGCAGTGAGCAAGTTTGTCGTCCTCTATCTGTTGATGGTCGTTGTGTTTGTTGGCTTGATTCTGCCCGGTTTGGTGCCTGCAGACAAGGCCGCCGGCCCCGCAAAGCTGATCGGTCAGATGTTCAGCTGGCCGCAGCTTGTCACGGCGCTCATCGGCGGCATTGTGGCTGTGCCGGTCATCGCCGCAGTGCGTAAGGCTTTGCAGCATCCACAGAGCAATGAATCCAAGGCTTAGCATTTGAATATTCTGGCAGAAGATAGCAACCCCCAAAAAGATCGAAGATATCACTCAATACGGTTCGCGGGGGTTATTTGATATTGACATCCAGTCATACCGACGCTATAATTCCAACATGCTTGTTCGCGAGCTCATGGGCAGCGGGCGCTGCCACGGTTTTTTAAACCGCGGGTTCTCGGGCGACCTTCAGCGCGAAGGGGGGTAATGGATGTGTCTGAGATTCGCGTGGGGGATAACGAATCGTTGGAGAATGCTCTCAAACGGTTCAAACGCAAGTGTCAACGGTCAGGCGTTCTGGCCGAGGTGCGCAAGAGAGAGCATTACGAGAAGCCTAGCGTGCGCCGTAAGAAGAAGGAGCAGGCTGCCAGAAGAAACACAAAGAAGTATTGATGAATAAAAGACCCGGTTCTTTTTTTTGAGCCGGGTTTTGCTTTGGTGAGCGCCGCCTGTTGTACACATGGCTGGAGGATAGCCGTGCGAAAGACCATCGTCAGCAATCTCGCAACTCTGGATGGTCGCAACCCAAGGTCTCACTCTAACTTATGAGCACGCGTGTCTGTTAAGATTCCGGTCTTGTTTCCGTGGTCTATAAGGTGATCCAGGCATAAGGGCAACGGTCAGTTTGCACATCTTTCAAAAAGATCTATATTTCTACGATTTTCCTCTTGCATTGTGTCGAATAAGTGTGTATACTTCCGTCTTGCGCCTCTGAAACAGCGCGATGCGAAACCGAAGCGAACAAGTCCGGCAGCGAAAATAAAAAAAGAAACTGCTTGACAAAGATCACGAGGTTTGATATCATACAAAAGCTGCGCTCACGGCGTGGCACCGAGCAGCGAGAGCGGCTCAGCGATTCTTGAAAACCGAATAGTGCACAACTAAGAGTGAAGTAAGGACAGACGATTCTTTTGAGTTAATTGGAAGAAAGAGACGTACTCTCTGGAAACAGAGGGGATGGAGCTTGGATTTGAACATGAGAGTTTGATCCTGGCTCAGGACGAACGCTGGCGGCGTGCCTGACCCATGCAAGTCGAACGGGGGTGTAGCAATA
>JAEZSC010000158.1 GCA_023422005.1 Bacillota bacterium
TTGCGCACGGCCACCAGACCGGCCTCGGCCTCCTTGTCGCCGATGACCAGCATATAGGGCACCTTGTCCACCTGCGCCTCGCGGATCTTAAAGCCGATCTTCTCGTTGCGGTTGTCCAGCTCCACGCGTACATCCTGGTCGAAGAGCCGGGAGCGCACCTGGTTGGCATAATCGTCCACGCGGTTGGTGATCGTCAGTATGCTGACCTGGGTGGGGGACAGCCACACCGGGAACGCGCCGCCGTAGTGCTCGATCAGCGTGCCCACGAAGCGCTCCATGGAGCCCAGCAGCGTGCGGTGCAGCATGATGGGTTCGTGCTCCTGGCCGTCCTCGCCCACATAGGTCATGCCCAGGCGCTTGGGCAGGTTCATGTCCAGCTGTATCGTGGTGCCCTGCCATTCGCGGCCCATGGCGTCCACAACCTTCATGTCCACCGCGGGGCCATAGAACTTGGCGCCGCCCACATCCACCTCATAGGGCATGCCGCGGCTCTCCAGAATGTCCTTGAGCGTCTTCTCGGCCAGATCCCAGATGTCGTCGCGGCCGATATACTTGGAGCGGTCCTCGGCGTCGCGCACCGAGAGGTAGTACTTCATGGACTTGAAGCCCATGGTACCGTTCATCTCCAGAGCGAAGTCGATGATCTTGTTGACTTCTTCGACGAACTGGTCGTCGCGGCAGATGATGTGGGAATCGTCCTGGGTGAAGCCGCGCACCCGCAGCATGCCGTGCAGCGTGCCGGACTTCTCAAACCGGTAGACGTTGCCCAGCTCGCAGTAGCGGATGGGCAGGTCGCGATAGCTGCGGGGCTGGCTCTTGTACACGCGGATGTGGAACGGGCAGTTCATGGGCTTGATGTAGTAATCCGCCTGCTCGTCGCTGTCCTTGATGCCCATGGCCATGGGGGGATACATGCCCTCCTTGAAGGTCTGCAGATGGCCGGAGGTCTCCCACAGGTGGGATTTACCGATGTTGGGCGTGTAGATATACTGGTAGCCGTGTTTGCGGTGCTGCTTGCGCCAGTAGATCTCCAGCTCCTCGCGCACGGTGGCCAGCTTCGGGTGCCACAGCACCAGGCCGGGGCCCACGTAATCGTCCACCGAGAACAAGTCCAGCTCGCGGCCCAGCTTGCGGTGGTCGCGCTCCTTGGCCTGCTCCAGGGCGGCGATGTACTCGTCCAGGTCCTTCTTCTTTTCGAAGCTCGTGCCGTAGATGCGCTGAAGCATCTTGTTCTTTTCGCTGCCCCGCCAATAGGCGCCGGCCAGCGACATCAGCTTGATGGCCTTGATCTCGCCGGTGGATTTCAGATGCGGGCCGGCGCACAGGTCCGTGAACTCACCCTGCTTGTAGAAGGAAATCACAGCGTCTTCGGGCAGGTCCTGGATCAGCTCTACCTTGTAGGGTTCGCCGAGCTTCTCCATGAAGGCGATGGCTTCTGCCCGGGGCAGCTCGAAGCGTTCGATGGGGTGGTTCTCCTTGATGATCTTGAGCATCTCGGCTTCGATCTTGGTGAAGTCGTCCAGCGAGAACGGCGTCTCCGTATCGAAGTCGTAATAGAAGCCCTTTTCGATGGCCGGGCCGATGGCCAGCTTGGCCGTGGGGTACAGGCGCTTGACGGCCTGGGCCAGCACGTGGGAGCTCGTGTGGCGGTAGGCGTGGCGGCCGCCCTCGTCGGCGAAGGTCAACGCCTTAAGCGCGCAGTCGCGGTCCAATATCGTGTTGGCGTCGCGCACGTCGCCGTCGATGTCCACTGCCAGCGTAACGCGGGCCAACCCCTCGCTGATGCCGCGCAATACGTCGATGGCGCGCACGCCGGCATCGGCTTCGCGCACCGAACCGTCCTTCAATGTGATGTTCATGGCAATCATCCCTTCTGTCCTTTAAATAAAAAACGCCCGCCCCTGTGAAGGGGCGAGCGCATGCTCGCGGTTCCACCCTTGATTCTACTCAAAGCCGGCTGTAACGGGCCTGCCCGCATCGGTCCGGAGGTGGTCTTCGCCGCTCTTGATGCCCCCTCGCGCTTTCAGCCGGTGGCGCAAGGTCTCTGTTGGGCGCTGTGCGGTTACTCTTCTCCATCATTCCGATGTTGGGTGAAGTATAGCACATTGAATGTGTCGGCGCAAGAGCAAGTTGCAATGCTTTATCTGGGAATTGGCGGGAGATCGGCATATATGGTATTATCTAAAAAAAGGGATTGAACGAGGAGAAATGGTATGGACAACCTGTGGTTCGCCTTTGCATTGACGCTGTTCGCGGGTCTTAGCACCGGCATCGGCAGCGCGTTCGCGTTTTTTACGCGCCGCACCAACACGCGCTTTTTGTCCATCAGCCTGGGCTTTTCCGCCGGCGTCATGATCTATGTGTCCATGGTGGAAATCTTCTTCAAGGCCCGCACGTCGCTGTCGGCTGAACTGGGAGACCGCGTCGGCTCGTGGGTTACCGTGGCGGCATTCTTCGGCGGCATGCTGCTCATCGCCCTCATCGATAAGCTGATCCCCAGCCACGACAACCCCCATGAGCTGCAAAAGGTCGAGAATGCCGACAAGCCTTTGACCCCGGACGCGGCCAAACTCTACCGAACCGGCGTGTTCACGGCGCTGGCCATCGCGATACACAACTTCCCCGAGGGGTTGGCCACGTTCATCTCCGCGCTGCAGCAGCCCAAGATCGCGATACCCATCGCCGTTGCCATCGCTATCCACAACATCCCCGAGGGCATCTCGGTATCGGTGCCGGTGTATTATGCCACGGGCAACCGCAAGAAGGCCTTCCTCTTTTCCTTCCTGAGCGGCCTTTCCGAGCCCGTGGGCGCGGCAGTGGGCTATCTGATCCTGATGCCGCTGATGAGCCCTTTGACCTTCGGTATCGTGTTTGCCGCCGTGGCTGGCATCATGGTGTTCATCTCGCTGGATGAGCTGCTGCCCAGCGCCCGGGAATTTGGCGAGCACCATCTGAGTATCTACGGCCTGGTGGCCGGCATGGCGATCATGGCAGTCAGTTTGCTGTTGTTCATCTGAAAACCCTTTGGTGATATGGATGGAAGGGGAATCGTTATGAGCGAAGAGATACGGCGCTACATCGACACGATTCTGTTCCGCAAGCCCGACCGTGTTCCGCTGGCCCCTGGCGGCCCCAGGCAATCCTCGCTGCGCGCCTGGCGCCGGCAGGGGCTGCCCGAGGGCGTATCCTACATCGATGCGATGATCGGAGAGCTGGGGCTCAGCGGCAAAGCGCTGCTGCGCATGCACGGCATCGACGCGTCCTTTCGCATGCTGCCGGAATATGAGCCGGTCATACTGGATCACCGGGACGGGCATTATGTGATACGCGACCATATGGGGGCCATTACGGAGATTTCCGATGAATTCGACGAGTCCTATCTGCGGACGGCCAAGGACTTCGTCACGCGCAAATGGCACAAGTTCCCCGTGGAGAACCGCGACGATTGGGTTGCGATGAAGCAGCGGTTTGACCCGGCCACCGAAGGCCGCGTGAGCGCGGATGCGGCATCCCGGTGTGCGGCATCCACGGCCGAAGGCGCCGTGCCCAGCCTGGTCTTCAACGGCGTGTTCTGGCAGCTGCGGGAATGGTGCGGCTTTGAAAACCTGTGCGTGCTGATGGCAGAAGACCCGGACTTTGTGCATGAGATGGCATCGTACTGGACCGATTTTGTGCTGGCCATGCTGGACCGGATACTGCCGATGGCCCGCCCCGTCCGCGTGCTGATAAACGAGGACATGGCCTACAAGGCCCACAGCATGATATCCCCGGCCATGACGCGGGTGTTCATACTGCCGGCTTACAGGCAATGGGTTCGCCGGCTGCGCCAGGCAGGCTGCGAAGTCATCGAGGTGGACAGCGACGGCTTCATTGAGGAGCTGGTGCCTTTGTGGGTGGAGGTGGGCATCGACTGCTGCAGCCCCATCGAGGTGGCGGCCAACTGCGACATCCTGAGGATGCGCCGCACCCATGGCGACCGGATGGCCTATGTGGGCGGCATAGACAAGCGGCTCATCGCCGTGGGCGGCAAGGCCATGGAAGACCATGTAATGAGCATTGTGCCCAAGATGTTCGAACAGGGCGGCTATATCCCCGGCTGCGACCACGGCGTGCCGCCGGACATTTCCTGGCAGAATTATATGGCGTTCGCCAAGCTGCTGGCCAAGCTCAGCGGATGGCTATAATGCCTGTGTGCTACGCTTCCCCGGCGGCTTTTCCTTTTGCAGCAGCAGCCGCACGCTGAAGACCAGCAGCGCCGCCGCAACCAGCAGTTGGAAGGCCCGCAGCATGGCCGCCGGCAGCCAACTGCCGCTCCACGCGCCAAAGGCGGCCACGGCGGACAAAAAGACGACAGTGGCGGCCAGCGCCCCGGCGCCAAAGACAGCCATGGCCCTGCCGGTCAGGCCGTCCTGCGCGATGCGGGCGGAAAAAACGCCGGACCAGAACAGTATCGTAAGTGGGTTGCTCAGCGTCAGCAGCAGTGCGCCGGCAAAGCCGCCGCTGCCGGGCGCCGGGGAGAGGGAGGGCAGCAGGCCCAGGCCGAAGGCGGCCAGCGCCGTATCCGCCGCGAAGAGCGCCAGCACCGCCGCGCCGAACAGGCGCAGCGTTTTACGCAGCCGCGGGCTGCGCAGCGCCGAGGCCACGCCGGCGATGGCCAGCGCGATGTACAGCCCGTCTGCCAGCGCAACGCCGGCCACGGAGGCCAGCGCCGGCGCGAAGCCCTGGCTCACGGCGGTGCGCAACACAAACAGGCACACCGGCCCCACGGCCAGCTGCAGCATCAGCCCGAAGCGAAAGCCCCTCAGCGCGTTCATGGCGCATCCTTGACCGTGGCCAGCGCTATGACGGTGTTGGTGCGGGCCACGCCGCGGATGCGCTTGAGGTCCTTCAACAGCCCTTCCAGCTCTTTGGTGTCAGAGGTGCGGGTCTTCAGCAGATAATCGTACTCCCCGGCGATGTGGTGGCATTCGGTTACGGCATCCAGACCGGTCACCGCTTCGCGAAAGCCGTCCACCCACTTGCTGTCGGACAGCAGCACCAGTATGAACGCCATCAGGCCGCGCCCCAGCGCCGCCTGGTCCACCCGGGCCGCGTAACCCAGTATGACACCGGAATCCTCCAGCTTGCGCATCCTCTCGCTGACCGCGGGCACCGAAAGGCTGACCTGCCTTGCGATCTGCGAGGCCGTGGCCCTGCCGTTGGCCTGCAGCGCCTGCAGGATTTGCCGATCCGTCGTGTCCATAGCGCACCTCCACTCTCCACATTGTAAAGAGTATGATAATTTTGTAAAGCAATTCCGGAATATAAATAAATAAGTAAGGTGTAATGCGTTATATCCTTAAATAATTACAGCCAGTTGTGAAGCCATTGAGCCTGAGCTCCGTCTGTAAAACTCCTGTTTGCGTTTTTGGCCGCATTCCGGTATCATTGTTTGGATAGCGCGCTCCCGCGCGCAACAAAGCCTCTGAAAGGATGAACCCAATGCCCCGCAGGCAGGACAGAATACGCAATTTTTGCATCATCGCCCACATCGACCACGGCAAGTCCACGCTGGCCGACCGCCTGCTGGAGTTCACCGGCGTGGTGGCCCAGCGCGATCTCGAGGAGCAGATGCTCGACACCATGGATTTGGAGCGCGAGCGGGGCATCACGATCAAGGCGCAGGCCGTGCG
>JAEZSC010000034.1 GCA_023422005.1 Bacillota bacterium
CAATCATAATGCTCCTTGAGCCAAGGAATGATGATGGACGTATCCAGCCCGCCGGAGTAGGCGAGCACTACCTTGAGTTTGCTCATTGGGGTCGCCTCCGCTTCGTTTTGCATAATTATACATCCAAGAGAATGATCTTGCAATGCCCTGCGGGTAAAACCGCCGAGCCCACCACCGATCTCCACAGATTCCTTCGTACATATAACCGTTTACATTGTCCCGTTTTCGCGCTACTATGGATTCATTCATCATCGTATCTTCATGAAAGGGGACGAACTCTGCGTGCTGGAAGTAAAGGAGCTGACTAGGACCCGGACAACCATCAACCGCTTCATTCGCTTCGCGTGGAATATCTACAAGGACGACCCCAACTTCGTGCCCCCGTTGGTCTCTGACATGCGCAAAAGCCTGATGGGCATCCACAACGCGCTGTTCGACAACGGCGAGCAGGCCTTTCTGATGGCCTATGACGGCGGCCGGCCTGTGGCACGGCTGTTGGTGGGCACCAACGAACAGCTTAACGCCGCCCGTGGCTTTCAACAGGGCTATCTGAGCCTGTTCGAGTGCGTGAACGACCAGAAGACCGCCAACGCCATACTGGACCACGCCTGCGAATGGCTGCGGGCCCGCGGCATCCACAAGATCGTGGGGCCGGAGAACTACACCTACGACGACTTTGGCAAGGGCCTGCTATGCCAGGGCTTCGATGGCCCGCCGGTGCTCTTCAACCCCTACAACCCCGAATACTACATCTCTCTGTTCGAAAATTACGGCTTCGTCAAGCAATATGACCATTTGGCCTTCTACATCAAGGTGGGCGATTTCGACCCCGGGCGCTACGGCGCCATCTCCGCCTGGGCACAAAAGAAGTTCGGCTTCACCGTGGAGCGCGTGGATCTGGACCACCACTTTGAGCGGGAAGTGCAGGACATCGCCTATGTGCTCTCCACAGCCATGCCCGACCTGCTGGACCAGTTGGCCCCGCCCACCGTGGAAGATGTGCGTGCCGAGGGCAAGATGCTGCGGGACATGGCCGATCAGGAACTGATCTATCTGGCCCGCGTGGGCCAGCGCGCCATCGGCTTCCTGCTGGCCATGCCCGATTACAATCCCATCATCGCCCGCATGAACGGCCGCATGATCAGCCCCGCGCTGCTGCAATTCCTCAAGGAGCGCCGCCGCGCCCGCGGCAAAAAAGCCGGAGGCAAGGTGCTGGAGGGCCTGCGGGTGCTGGTGTTGTTCGTGATCCCCGAATACCAGAACAAGGCCGTGACCGGCGCCATGCTGCTGCAGTTGTACCTCGCAGCCAAGCGCAAGGGCTATCGCTGGGGCGAGGTGTCCACGATCGATGAGCGCAACATACAATCGTTGAACTCGGTGGAGAAATCCGGCGCACGGCTGTACCGCACCTATCGTACCTACGAGAAGCAGTTCTGAAAATCGCCATCATTGTCTCTTATTCCTCCGCATACAGAGAGCGCTATAGAAACTCACCTGTGATTATTCGCGAAAAGAACGGCGCTTCCGGGCAATCCGGAAGCGCCGTTCTTTTTGCAAAGGTCAACTCAGCCCAAAATGCTTTTCAACCCGCTGCAACCTATTCTCAATGGTGCTTGTCTCGTCTCGCAAAAGATAGAATACATCGCTTTGATAAAGCTCCTTCAGAAACATCTCGGTTCCGTATTTCAGCATTTTGCTGATATTGCAAAGGGCTTTCTCTGGCTCGGGAAGCGCCATAATGCAGTCATAAAAGTCTTTATGATCCGGACGATGATAGTAGTCTTTGACAACCAGGTCGGGTTCGGCAACCAAAAAAACGATGCGCTCACGCTCCGTAATCGTCAAGGCTGTTTGGACAGGCATATGCATGTCCGCCACAACCCTTTGATGTTCAGCCAACTTGATCAGCTCTATCAGTGCCACGGGAAGCTGCTCTTCGGCAACCTCCTGAAGCCATTGATGATATTGCTGATAGGGACGGTTGAAATAGAACTCCCAACTTGGGAAGTGGGTACATTGGGCGGGTTGGTTCTGCCTGTCGGCAATGAGTTTGCTGATTGCATAGGTCGTATTTTCTTCATACAACAAGAGGCCATGCTTTTGGGCCAATGCTTTTGACAGTGTTGTTTTCCCACCACAGGCTGTCCCGCAGAGAAAGTACACGTTCCGAAGATAGTACCTCAGTATGTTGTTGGCAATTTTCATGATAGTCTCCTTATAACAACAATTTAACTCAAAAAAGGCTTATCCAGTAAGCCAATGAGCCTAGAATCCAAATCGTTAGCGGATTCGATTGTTGTTATAAAGGTAGAAGCACATATCGTCGCTCCTTAAGAGATGCACTTCATTATATCATTCAGTTTGATTGCCAGGCAACGAACGAAAAAGGCCGGCATAAAGGTCAGCATGGGCCTGCCGGAGCGACCAGCGCCCACCGGCGAACCCCTGCCCTCCCGTCGGAATACTCTGTAACGGGCCACCTTGACCGGCGGCCACTGCGGCGATGGAGGCTAAGCCATGAGAGCAAACGATCCCACTGTCAACTACCTGCCGGGATATAACCCCTGCCTGGACATGGGCGACGTGCCCATGCCCGCGGCTCCCTACACCATGACCGAAGGCGGGGAAGCCGCAGCCACCGCAGAGCATATGCCGGCGCCCCTGCCCAACCCCTGCCCCAGCGGCGCGGTGCCCTATACCGTGGAAGAGGGCGACACCCTCTACAGCATCGGCCGCCTGTACGGCGCCACCGTGGCAGACATACTGAACGCCAACCCCGGCCTTGGCGAAATGATCTACATAGGTCAGACATTGTGCATCCCGATCCCCAAGCCATGCCGCGGCCAAAAAATCACCGTGGCTCCCGGCGACACATTCTACAGCATCGCCCGCAAGCATGCCATCACTGTGACAGAGCTCATGAACGCCAACCCCGGCGTGACCCCCAACATGCTGGCCGCCGGCAGCTCGCTGTGCGTGCCCCACCCGGTGACCCGCCCCTGCCCCGCCGGCGCAATGACCTACACCGTGATACAGGGAGACACGCTGACCAGCATCGCCGAGCGCTTCTCCGTGAGCATCTACGGGTTGACCATCGCCAACCCCGGCGTGCCCATCGAGAGCCTGACCCCTGGCATGCGCCTGTGCATCGCGCCGTTCTCCTGCCTGCCGCCGTGCGTGGAGAGCGAGCGTTACACGCTATCCGCCGGTGAGGACTTGAACCGCGTGGCCGAGCGCTTCCACCTGAGCACCGACGACCTGCTGCGGGCCAACCCCTTCGTGCCGCCGTGCTATTTTGCGCCGGGCAACGCCGTGTGCATCCCCAACAAGCCGGTGACGGTTGCAACAAGCAGAAAACGTAGATAAAAAAACAATATAATCAAACGGAAGGCCCGGCGACACGTGATGCCGGGCCTTCCGTTTGATGCGGTTGTAGTTTGTACGGCAATGGGACAACCTAAAGCATCAAACAAGGAGTTGATGCATCGATGTCGACGGAACCCAACCCCACCGTACAGCCCGAGCAACCCGCACAGCCTACGCCGCCGGACCCAACCACAAATTACGGCATGCCGGCGCCGCTGCCGCCCATGGTGGAGAAAAGCCCCATCCATTGCATCACGATCGTCGGCCAGATAGAGGGGCACATCATACTGCCCGCCCACAACAAGACGACCAAGTATGAGCACATCATACCGATGCTGGTGGCCATAGAAGAAAGCCCGGACATCAAGGGCTTTCTGGTGCTGCTGAACACCGTGGGCGGCGATGTGGAGGCCGGCCTGGCCATCTCGGAGATGATCGCCGGCATGTCCAAACCCTCGGTTTCGGTGGTGCTGGGCGGCGGCCACAGCATCGGCGTGCCGCTGGCGGTCAGCACGACCTATTCCTTCATCGCTCCTTCGGCCACGATGACGATACACCCGATCCGCCACACGGGCCTGGTCATCAGCGTCCCGCAAACCTTCGACTATTTGAACAAGATGCAGGATCGCGTGGTCAGCTTCATCGCCGCCCACAGCCGTGTAAGCCACGAGAAATTTTTGGAAATGATGATGCGCACCGGCGAAATGGCCGGCGATGTGGGCACCATATTGATAGGCAAAGAAGCCGTGGCCTGCGGGCTCATCGACGAGCTGGGCACGCTGGACAAGGCCCTGAGCAAGCTTCGCAGCCTCATAGAGGAAAAGGATGTGAAACCTTCATGATCTACAGCATTCTGCCGGCCAGCGTGATATTGGAAAACCCGGAGGAATTCAAGGCGCCGGAGATCCCCACGATGACGTGGAAGGGCATGCAAGTCACCGTGGACAACGGCTGCATCCGCAATGTGCTCAGCTCCAACCCCTTCGATTATCTGAACATCGGGCCGTGCAGCCGCATTTAATCTTTCACCGCCGACGCTGTTGCGTCGGCGGCGATTCAGACGACTTGTCACAACTGCTGTTATCGCCCGCCGCGCATGTCACCGGGCGATATTTCGCATTTATCGAACTTGTTCTTTAGAGCCGACGTATCGCCTGTGGGCGGGATTGCCAACGGCCCTTATTGGGCTTTGGGTTTCCTCCCGCCGAGTAATCGGCGCTCGGCAAAAACCATATCCTTCTGACCGATAAACTAACTGAGCCAGTCCTCAACCAACAACCCTGTTATGTACTCGTCCTTAACCTGGCCGTCGGCCATACACCGATAGGCCTTTCTCTTCCTGCCCTCGATCTGATAGCCAAATCTGGCCTGCATGTTCCAGGAAGCATGGTTGCCGTCAAAGAAACCATTTTCCAGCCTGCGCAGGCCCAAATCCACGAACGCGAACGCAATCCTTCTCCCAAAGGCCTCGCTCCCGTATCCGTGGCCATGGTAATCCGGATGGAGCCAGATGCCTCCGCCGCCGGAGGTGCCCTGCAATCGATTGACCCGGTCCAGGCTGACCCCGCCGATCACCTTGTTCTCTTCCTTTAGCTCGATGGCAAACTCGTAGGACGTCCGGTTGTCACCCCTGGCGGCGCTTTCCTTGCAATACCGAATCCATTTATCCGCATCCTCTCTGGTATACGGATACGGTACGTAGGCCAGCCACCGGGAGACGTCCAAGCAGTTCAAGCCTTGTACGATGTCCGCGGCGTCGCGCTCTTCCCAATCTCTTAGGATCAATCTTTGCGTTTCCAGCCGCATAGCCTCACACCTCCTTCACAACCAAAGCAGCTGCCTTAGCGTACCGCTCTTCCCCCGCACACCGGGATCAAAGCGCCGGTTACATAACTGGCCAAGTCCGAAGCCAGGAAAGCCACGACGTTGGCGATCTCCTGATCGGTGCCCCGGCGGCCCATGGGAACGCTCTGCAGATAGCCCGTGCTGTCCACCATGCCCTCGGTGCGCTCGCGGTCGCTGATGGTCCAGCCCGGGGCCACCTGGTTCACGGTTACGCCGAAAGCGCCCACCTCCCGCGCCAGAATCTTGAGCAGGCCGTCCATGCCGCTCTTGCCGGCCACATAGGCCGCCTGGCCGGCCAGGTGCAGCAGCGTGCACTCGGTGTTGATGCCGATGAAGCGGCCGTACCCCTGCTCCTTCATGTGCGGCACAAAGGCCTTGGCCATCAGCACGTTCTGCATCACGCAGGAGCGAAACTGGCTCTCAAAGTCAGCGTTGTCCTGCTCCAGCACCGTGGTCCAGCAGTATTGGCTCACGGCGTTGTCCACGACGATGTCCGGCCAGCCCAGGCCTTCCGCCACTGCGTCGCGCAGCGCGTGCACCTGCGCCTCGTCGGTGATATCGGCACATACTGCGATGGCTTTGCGACCCATGGCCTGTATTTCTTGCACCAGCTGCAGGGCCACGGCGGCGCTGCTGTGGTAGTGCACGGCCACATCCGCCCCGCAGGCCGCCAGCGTGCGGGCCATGACCCGCCCCAGCTGCCCGGCAGCGCCGGTCACGACGGCAACCTTGCCGCTCAAATTGATCTGCATTTGTCTATCCTCCTGATTGGGTTGGCAACATCCTATCAGGTATCGGCGGTGTACACAACAATGTCGTGCCGCCGTCGCCACCGCGCCGCCCAGAAGCGGTTGCCGATGGCGTTGTCGGTGTACACGAACACATGGCAGCGGTCCACGCCCTGGGCACGCAGCGCCGCGCGGCAGGCTTCCACCAGCGCCGCGCCGATGCCCCGGCCCCGGTGCCCGGGCAGCACCGCCACGTGGTACAGGTAACCCCGGCGGCCATCATGGCCGCACAGCGCCGTGCCGACCAGGCCGCCATCCTGCTCCCAGAGCATGCTGCATCCGGGGTTGCGCGCCAGGAATCCGGCGATGGGCTCCGGATCGTCGGCAGCGGTGATACCCAGCCCCGGCGTGGCCTTCCACAGCGCCAGCGCTGCCTCATAATCGGCAAAGGTGAACTCTCGGATCATGGTTGTCTCCAAATCGCATTTGCATTATTATTCTATTCTATTTATTTTTATGCATCCGTCAAGCAAAAAAAGAGCCGCTCCACAATGGGAGCGGCCCGGAGAACCGTATTCTTACTTGTCCTTCTCGCAGTCACAATCCTCGGCGTGCCCGTGGTCATGCCCGCAATCGCACTCGTCGTCGCAATCGCACCCACACTCATCGTCGCAATCGCACCCACACTCATCGTCGCAGTCGCACCCGTCTCCGCACTCGTCACAGCCGCAACCGCAGCCGCACCCGTCGTCGCAGTCGCAATCGCCGATGATATCATCCATGAGCGTCTCGATGGCGTCATCATCGTTGGCAGGCGCTTCTATGCCATCCACCAACGCCCAGCACTCCATGTGCTCCAGCTCTTCGCCGGGCTCCACCTTGATCAGCGGAGAGAGAGTTTCCATCTCCAGCATGAAGTCGGTCGTATAGGTCTCGAAGGACATGCCGCCGTCGGGGTATTTCTCCCCGTCTTCGTGGATGTGCTGCTTGACGAACACCTGGTCGAAGTTGAAATAGGCCGCCCAACCGTACTCGTTGGTGATGCCCAGCTTGAACGGCGGCTTGGTGGCCGGATCCTGCTGCAGCGTGATGTAGCGGCTGCCCCACCAGATGCGGTGGTCGTTCATCTTGCTGTAGGGCCACAGGGCGATGGTGCGGTTGGCCAGCAACCCGGTGTCGGTCTCGGACATCGGGATTACTTCCTTGCCGCCGGGGGCCATCACCGACAGCGCCCACACGGCGAATTCCGCCGGCCACGCACCCACATTGCGGATGCGGTGCAGCACTGTCACAGCGGAGCTCTCGGTGTCCATGGAGATCTCCATCTCCTTCTGGGTCATGGCGAAGGCTTCGGGCTCCTGTACAACGAGGATGCCGTCCTCGGTGGCTTCCCACTTCACGGGCTTGTTGTCGTTTTCATAGGTACGGGGCATGTTCTCAGGGCTGTGCCACAGGCGGTGGCCGCCCAGAATCTTCCAGCCGGTTTCCTCGTTGACCTGATCCGGCGCTTCGGCGAACATGTTCTCCCGGCCGGTGAAGCCATAGCGGATGATGCGCGGGCCGGCATCCACGGTGACGACGAGATCCACGATGCCGTTGGACACCTCGACACAGCGGCCAAAAGCGCCATATGTGATTTCCTTGACCGAAATAGCCATTGGGATTCCTCCAAACATTTGGTGATGGTAAAATTCTAACAGCAAAGCCAGGGTATAGCAAGGGCCATAACCGCAAGCTGGATATCCATTACGATATCTTTCCATATTTGCGGGCATCTTGTGAAAAAGGGCTGCGCATACTACAATGGCTTGGGAGGTACAAACCATGGAAAACGAACGCGACGATATCGTGTGTTTTGAGATTGACGACGGCAAGACGCTGGAATTCACACTGCTGCACACCTTTTATCACGATGGCAGCCAATATGCGGTGCTCAAACCCGCCGACGGCGGCGACGCTGCGCTGATCGCCGAGATGGTGGACGCCGACGGGCCGGAGGAAACCTTTGTGCCGCTGCCGCTGGACCGCCAGCAGGCGCTGCTGGATTATTTGAATCGTGGTGGATCCGAGGACTGAATCCATGGCTTCCCCTGGAGGGGAAGCTGTCGCCGGATGGCGACTGATGAGGTGTTAACCTCTTTCTGAGCTAGACACCTCATCCGGCGCTACGCGCCACCTTCCCCTTGAGGGGAAGGCTATGGTACAACAAGCCCGCGATCGCTCGCGGGCTTGTTTTGCTTCTTTTTCAGTTGTTCTTGAGCACCTTACCCAGGAACGTCTGCAGCCGGGGGCTCTTGGGGTTGCCGAAGAGCTGCTGTGGCGGCCCCTGCTCCACGATTCGTCCTTCGTCCATGAAAAGCATGCGGGTACCAACCTCACGGGCGAAGCCCATCTCGTGGGTCACGACGACCATCGTCATACCTTGTTGGGCCAGGTCTTTCATGACATCCAGCACCTCGCCGACCGTCTCCGGGTCCAGCGCGCTGGTGGGCTCGTCGAAGAGCATCACGTCGGGCTCCATGGCCAGTGCCCGCACGATGGCGATGCGCTGCTTTTGCCCGCCGGAAAGCTGCGGCGGATAGGCCTCGGCCTTCTCCGGCAGGCCCACGCGGCGCAGCAGCGCCATGGCCCGCTCGTCGGCCTCGGCTTGGGTGCACAGCTTGAGCTGCACCGGCGCCAGCGTGATGTTCTGCCGCACTGTCAGGTGCGGGAACAGGTTAAACTGCTGGAACACCATGCCCATCTTGCGGCGCAGACGGTCCACATCGGCGCCGGGCGCGGTGATGTCGTTGCCCTCGAAGACAACCTGGCCGGATGTTGGTGTTTCCAGCAGGTTCAGGCAGCGCAAAAAAGTGCTCTTGCCAGAGCCCGAGGGGCCTATGACCACGACCTTCTCTCCCTGGTCGATGTGCTCGTTGATGCCGTCCAACACGCGGACAGGGCCAAACTCCTTGACCAGATTCTTAACGGTAATCACTCTTGCGCAGCCTCCCCTCCAGTTTGCCCAGCGCCCAGGTCATGAGCATCACGATAACCAGATAGATCGCCGCGACCAACAGCAGAGGGACCATGGCCTCATAGGTCTGGCTTTTGATGATGTCGCCGGCCTTGGCCAAGTCCATCGTGCCGATGAAGCCCGCCACCGATGTTTCCTTGAGCAGCGTGATGAGCTCGTTGCCCAACGCCGGCAGTATGTTCTTGAAGGCCTGGGGTAGGATGATGTGGCGCATAGACGCGTTGTACGAAAGGCCCAGCGAGCGCCCGGCCTCCATCTGCCCGCGGTCTACGGCCAGTATGCCGGCGCGGATGATCTCAGCCACATAGGCGCCGGAGTTGATGCCGAAAGCGATGATGGACACCAGCACCTTGTCGATATCGACCGCGGCGAAGATGACAAAGTAAATGATCATCAACTGCACCGTGGCCGGTGTGCCGCGAATGACGGTCAGATAGGCATCGGACAGCAGCCGCAGGAACCGCAGCGGCAGCGACTTGCCCGGCGCCACCTTGACCGCCGCGATCAGCAGGCCGATCAGGATGCCCAGCGCGACAGCGCCCAGCGTCATGAGCAGCGTGTTTTCCAGACCGCGGATGATGTAGAGGTATCGTTCCTTCTCCAGCAGCGTCAGGGAGATTTTAGACCAGAAGTCGTTAAACATGGGTATTCCTTACTGCATCATAGTCAAATCATAAGCGCGCCCGCAGCACCAACGTGCCGCGGGCGCGGGGTTATAGAAGCTGTTACTTCGTCGCGGGGATGTACTTGTCCACGATCTTCTGGAAGGAGCCGTCGGCTTTCATGTCCTTGAGCACGCTGTTGACGAAGGCGATCAGCTCGGCATTGCCCTTCTTGGTGGCGATGGCCAGCTTGTCGGAGCTCAGCGGCTCGTCCACGAGCTTGACCTTGTCGGCGTTCTTCTCCACCAGCGCCTGGGCGGGAGCGGCGTCGGTCATCACAGCGTCTACCTTGCCGTTGATGAGCTCCATGAGCGCGTCGGAATCCTTGTTCATGCGGCTGACCTCAGCGCCCTCCACGAAGGAGGCCACGGTCGTGTCGGCCAGCGTGCCCAGCTGCACGCCAATCTTCTTGCCTGCGAGGTCATCCAGCGTGGCGATGACGCTATCCTTGGCCACGATCATCTTGATGGAGGTCTCCATGTAGGGGTCGGAGAAGTCCATAACCTTGATGCGATCCTCGGTGATGCTCAGCGAGGACATGCCCAGGTCGCACTTGCCCGAGGGGACTGCGGCCAGCACCGCGTCGAAGCTCATGTTGTCGATCTTCAGCTTGACGCCCAGCTTGTCGGCAATGATCTGGGCCACTTCCATATCGATGCCCACGAACTTTTCGCCTTCCAGCATCTCAAAGGGCGGGTATTCGGCGTTGGTCGCCACAACCAGTTCGCCCTTGGCCTTGATGGAATCCAGCGTGACGCCGCCGGCGGCAGGCGCCTCAGAAGCGGCGGCGGACGCCTCGGGAGAAGCGGCAGGCAGAATGGCTGCATCCGTAGGAGCCGCGGAAGGGGCGGGACCCTGGCAGGCTGCCAGAGCCACCATGGATATGATCGCTGTGAACAGCGCGATCCACTTTTTCATTTTTGTTTCCTCCTATTTGCTTTTTTCTGATTCATAATTATACATTCCGATTTATAGAAATGCAATACAAAGATCTGATAAAAAATTGGCAACCGATGGCAGCGCCATCGCTTCGTCCCATTGGCTTATTCAGCGGCCATTGTTATGGATATTGACAACAACTTCAAATAGTTGTAACCTTGCTTTACTAACATTATTGGTGATCGTCATGAAATCTTACAAACTTCTGTGGAGCGCCGCACCCCAAGACATTGCCCGGGGCTTTGCACCGGCGCAGGCGGGCTGGCGCTGCCTGCTGTGCGGCAAGACCTTCGAGAACGGCGTCGTCTATGCGCTGGACGGTGTGCTCTACGAAGCGCAACGGGCCGCGGCGGAGCATGTACGCTCGGCCCACGGCTCGGTATTCCTGGAACTGCTGCTGTTCGAAAAGAAGCTCACGGGCCTGACACCCCATCAGGCGCAGGTGCTGCGGCTGATGCACGAGGGGAAAAACGACCGGGAGATCGCCGCGCACACCGGCTCCGCCAGCACTGCGGCCATCCGGAATCTTCGATTCTCTTTAAGGGAACGAGAGCGCCAAGCTAAAGCTTTTCTGGCGCTGATGGAGGCCTTCCGGCTGGAACGGGGCAGCCTGGAGCGTGGCCGCGATGAGGATTTGATGAACGTAAACGAGGAGGCGCCCATGTTGGATGAACGGTTTGCCATCACCGAGGAAGAACGGGCCGCGGTCTTCAAGACCTATTTTGCCCATGGCCGTGTAAACGCCAGCCTGCCTGCCCGGGAGAAGAAGAAGATCATCGTACTGTATGAGTTGATCAAACGGTTTGAGGCCGGCCGGAAGTACAGCGAAAAAGAGGTTAACACCCTCATCGGTACGGCCTTTGAGGACTTCGCGACGCTGCGGCGCTATCTGGTGGACTATGGTCTGCTGGAGCGCACCGACGATTGCCGGCAGTATTGGGTGAAAAAATAAAACGTATGCTTGTTGTCACCAGATCGCCATGGCGAGCGTGCCAACGGTGATCAGCGTGATGCCCACAGCCGCCCGTCGCGACAGTTTCTCCTTGAACAGCAGCGCCGAAAACGCCACGGTGATCAGCAGGCTCAACTTGTCGATGGGCACGACGACGCTGGCCGGCCCGCCTTGTAGCGCCTTGAAGAAGCACAGCCACGACGCCCCGGTCGCCACACCGGACAGCGCGATGAACACCATATCCCGCCGGGGAATCTTGCGAATCTGCCCGAGGATGGAGCCATGCGCCTTGAGCGCCACGATTCCCCAGGCCATCCCCAGCACCACGACGGTGCGGATGACCGTGCCCAGGTTGGATTCCACGCCGTGGATGCCGATCTTGCCCAATATGGACGTGAGCGCCGCGAACAGCGCCGACAGCAGCGCATAGGGCAACCACTTACCGATGCGGGCCTCTGTGGACACCTCCTGGCGCTCAACCGTCAGCAGCGTGCCCACGGCAATGAGCGTGCAGCCGATCAGCTTGACAACCAGTTGGTCCGTCTCCCCAAAGAAAAAAATAGCCAGCACGATGGTCAGCGCCGTGCTGGATTTGTCGATGGGAACCACCTTATTGACGTCGCCAAACTGCAACGCCTTGAAGTAACACAGCCAGGAAGCGCCGGTGGACAGGCCCGACAGCACCAGGAATAGCCACGTCTGCGAGGAAAGGCTGGTAATTTCGCCCTGGGAACCCACTGCAAATACCATGGCCACCGCAAACAGCAGCACGACCAGCGTGCGCAGCGCCATGGCCAGTGTGGAATCGGTCTTTCGGACGCCGCTCTTGGAGAGTAGGGCCGTGACCCCCGCGAAAAAAGCCGACAAACACGCGAATACCAGCCACATGAAAAAGCCTTTCTGCGCCGGTTCAGCCGCCCAGCACGCTCCGGGCCAAATCTTCCAGCGCCTGTCGGCGCTCCTGCGGGTCATGGAAATCCTGACGGGAGAAAGACCGGAACAACGGCCCCAACAGAATGACGCCAAACATGGCCGCGATTGCATGCACAATCGCACTGCGCAGCGCGGCTTCAGCCAGCGTTACTCCCCTGCTGCGCAGGTCTTCATAGATATGGTCCAAAAATGCGGTAAAGTGGCTGTCCAGCTTCACGCTGCACTGGCCCAAAATCATCGGCTCATAAAAATGAGCGCGGGTGAGCTCGGGGTAGTCCAATGCGCCTTTGGTTAAGTGATCCAGGATGTCCGCCAGCCGCTGCTGCGCCGGCACGCCCTCCCCAGGGCCAAAGTGAGACCAGTCGAAGGCATTGTTCAGCGTGACATCCATGACGCGCTCGATCAGCTGCTCCTTGGAGCGAAAATAATAGTTGATCGCGGAGATGTTGACGCCGGCCTCCTCGGCAATGGCGCGTACCGTGGTGGCCTGCAAGCCCCGGCGCTCGATGCAGGCGATGGCCGAATCAATGATCCTGCTTTCCACGCTCACGGTATTCATGGCGCACCTCATTCCCCCTTGTCCCAGCGTCTCGGTTCCACGGCGCACAGGCGCTCCGAAGCCTCCCACAGCAGGGTGGCCGGGTCTTCCCGCAGCGCGTAGGAGCTGGGCTTCACCGGCTTCTTATCATACCAATAAAGCGCACCGCTGCGCAACGGCTGCTCGTCAGAGGCCAGCCACGCGATGGCCTCGCCGGGCATGGATGGATCCACCCCGCTGCCCATTCGCAGCCGCCATACCAGGCGTTCCAAGCCGGCGGTGCCCTTAAGGCCGATGTCGGTGCGCACGAGACCCGGGTCCGCCGCGAAGGCGCGCACCGCTGCTCCCAGGCGGCGGTTCAGCTCCGCGGCGAACAGCACGTTGCACAGCTTGGTGCGCTTATAGGCGCCCAGCAGGCTGTAGCGGCGGCGCTGCTGCACATCGGGAAAGCTTAGCCGCGTGTGCCGGTGGGAGTTGGAACTGACCGCGACGACCCGCCCACGGGCGCGGCGCAGCAGCGGCAGCAATTCGTGGGTCAGCAGAAAGCCCGAAAGGTGATTCACCGCGAATTGCAGCTCCACGCCGTCCTCGGTCGTCATAAAGTGGCTGCTGACCGTGCCGGCGCACAGCACCAGCGCGTCCACGGCGCTGTACTGGCCGCGCAGCTGGGCGGCCAGCTCCCGCACCTGCCGTTGGGAGCCCAGGTCGGCCACGAAGAAGCGCACATCCGCACCGGGGCAAACTTCCCGGATGCGCATACACGCCTGCTCGCAGCGTTGGGCGCTGCGCCCCACGCCGGCCAGCGCATATCCGCGGTTCGCCAGCGCCAGCGCCACCGCCAGCCCGATGCCTGCCGTAGCCCCCGTGACCACGGCCACCTTTGCGTCTTCCATCGAGGTCCCCCCCTCATTCTTTCATCTTCTCCATCCTATCGCAACGCATCCATCGTGTCAATCGTTTGTTTGTAACATTAATTTAAAACACTTGTTAGACTTCTGTACGGCGGCGTGCTATCCTTTTTTTCACAAGGGAGGTGTCTCGATGAGCATGGCATTTTTGTCCGGCGCCACCGGTGGCCTGGGTCGCAGCATGGCCGTGGAATGCGCCAGCCGGGGGTGGAATCTTTTTCTGACCGATCGCGACGGAGCGGCGCTGGAGGCCTTTGCCGCCAGCCTTCGAAGCGGCTGGCATGTGCAGGTGGAGTGCGCCGCCTGCGACATGGCCGATGAGGCCAGCCGCACGGCGCTGCTGCACACCATGCGCCAGCGCGGCATCAGGCTGCATTTCATCTGCAACATTGCCGGCGTGGATTATGAAGGACCATTTTTGAATCAACCCCGCCACCGGATACTGGATATCCTGAAGGTGAATGTGCTGTCCACCGTGGACATGCTCCATAGTCTGACAGATCTGCGTGACGGCGCCCGGCCGCTGCGCATCGTCAATGTATGCAGCCTGGCGGCGCTGTTCCCAATGCCGGTCAAGGCGACTTACGCCGCATCCAAGCGGCTGCTGCTGGATCTCTCCTTGGCGCTGCGGGAGGAACTGCGGACCGTGGGCGCCACGGTGACGGCGCTGTGCCCGGCGGGCATGGCCACCAATGAGGAATGCATCCGCGGCATGGCGGTGCAGGGCTTCATGGGCCGCGTCACCACGCTGCAGGTTGGCCGCATATGCGCCGGCACCGTGGATGCGGCGCTGCGGGGCCGCGCCGTATACATCCCCGGCATCGCCAACCGCACGCTGGCAGCCGCCGGCGCATTGGCGCCCAAAGCGCTGGTGGCCCGCCTGATCGGCTGGCGCTGGCGCAAGACCAACCGGGCCGTGCAGCGGATGAAACTGGCAGGTGGAGGATGAGCTGTGAGTGTAAGGACTCCCACTGACAACGTCTATATGCTTGATAGGGAGATTCTTCGCTGCGCTCAGAATGACAGTCCGGGGTGCGGGTGCGAACATAAGCAACAGCATATTGCCGACGGCGGATTCATTCCGCCGAGGAAACCGAAAACCAGATAGATTCGTGTCAAAAACCCGCCCGCAGGCGACCTCGATTCTTCATCAGTTGATATGGGCCGTACAGCTTAAAGGGCCGTCCGGCGACGGTTATCGTCAGACGGCCAACGTGAACTCATGCAAGAAAATAAATCATCGCCCGCGCAACCGCGCGGGCGATGAAAGTACTACCAGCCAACGCCTATTCGTTAGCGAGTGCCAGGCCTTCCGCTCATGCCCTGCTC
>JAEZSC010000074.1 GCA_023422005.1 Bacillota bacterium
AGGACTACTCCATGGAAGACCCCAACAACGCCTATCTGGTGACGGTGCAGAACTGCGGCGCCACGCTGGATGAGGACGGCAAGGTGGTCCTGGTGACCGAAGACATCCGCAACGGCAACGGCCGCGCCGTCAAGTCCATCCTGTGGAGCCCCAACCGCCAGAACCGCTTCGGCGAGCCTGTGGATTGCATCATGTGGATCATGAAGGATCCCACGCTGCCGCCGGTGCTCAAGATCTCCGACCCGACGCTGGCCTCCGCCATGGGCGCCACGCTGGCCACCAAGCGCACCAGCGCCGAGCGCCTGGCCCCCGGGGTGGATCCCAACGCTCTGGTCATCGAGCCCTACGCCAACCCCTTCCGCACCTATCCGCTGTCCATCGACTACACCGAGTTCAAGAAGCTCTTCGCCAACCGCGGCGTGGAATGCTACATCATCAACACCGGTGATTTCGAGGGCAAGAAGGTCACAAAGGAAGTCACGCTGGGCTCCATCGAGAAGATCATCGAAGACGCCGCGCAGTTCGTGCCCACCGGCATCGATCACATCTCCTACCTGCCGGTGGAAGGCTTCAACCTGAACTTCAAGGACGCCGATTACAAGAAGCGCTTCACCGCCCGCATCGCCGACCGCGTGGCCTTCATCGAGAAGCAGATCACCAACCGCGGCGGCATCGACAAGCTGCCCGACGAGGCTCTGGAAGCCATGAAGAAGGTTGCCGAGCAGGCCGAAAAGCTTTAAGCCTGCGGCTGACGCCTTCGGCTTTCGACGCCGACGCTGCTGCGTCGTCGTCGATTTGGACGACTTGATCTCTAGTGTTCTTTACCCGCCTGCCGATAACCGTCGGCAGGCGGGCTTTCTATTGTTCGGCTCATGCTGGCTTATGAAGAACGGTTTGACCGCTGTGGCGGGGTCTTTATACCGTTTCTGATCTTGGTTGCCGTTTCCTCCCACCGGATAAACCGGCGGTCGGCAATGGTCGTTTGCCTCCAAAGCCCTCTCATTAACGGGTTTGTTACGTTCATCCACCCTTTTCATATCTTAACAAATTTGGGGCCGAAGGTTTCCAAAGGGCGATCGGAAAGCCCTTTGGTCGCGCCCGCTGCGCGAAATCCCTCCTCCAGAACGCCTTAATCCATACTTTCCCTATTACCGAGAAGCTGCTTGCAGTATCATCGTTCTATGTCAACAGGAAGGGACTGATCGGCTTGTAATCTCCATCCGCTGTAACCGGCCCAATATATAGCTTAAGGAGATGACGATGTATAACAAGCTGACAGGTCGTGACATCCAAATGGTACGGCCCCTTTATGAGAGCTATACCAGCAACCGGGCTCCGATATTCAGCATCTTTGAAGGCCAGTATGATGGATGTGCGTATGTGGATGATATCCACGACATACAATGGGCCGTTCTCCGTACGCCATTCTTGCAGCACTTTGTCGCCGGCACGCCTACGGATGGATGCGCGCCTGTTCTGGAAGACATCCTGTTCCACGATATCCTGGCAGGTCAAGAGGAGAAGGAAATCGTTGCGTTCGCCGATTCCGAACGCTGGAACGATGTGCTGTGCGAAATCTTTCAGAAGCGCCACGGCGTGTCCGATGGCCGCAAGATATTTGCGTTCTCCGCCGACGGCTATGGCAAGGTAGCAAGGCCTGTTCTGCCCGAGGACATCCAACCGACGATGGTCAAAACAAGGGTAATTCCGGGCAGCCATACGGATACATGGTCTGTCAAATTGATATTCGACGACAAGGCCATCTGCCATTGCGACGCCATCATGATTGGCGGTGGCATGGCCGAGATCGATGTCGGCACCGAAGAGGCCTTCCGTGGCAAGGGATATGCCACTGCGGCCGCAACGCTGCTGATAGACAAACTGCTGCAGGACGGCCTGACACCCAGTTGGAGCTGCTGGCCCTTTCGTGTGGAATCACAGGGCTTGGCGAAGAAGCTGGGCTTTCTGCCACAGCCCGACGCCAAGGCGTGGATATGGGTGGAGGGCATGTAGCGGTCAAGACCATCGGAGCAAAACGGCAGGCCCTTATTTCAACAGAAGCGATATGGAGTGATACACCAGAACGATGCCGATAGCGCCTGCAAGAACAGGGGCAAGAATATTGGCCCACAAAGCAACTTTCGTCTTTATGACCTTGTAAAGACGATCAAATTTATCCTGCGCTTTGCAATAAATGAAGTACATGATCATCAAAGGAGACATGTAAATTACATTATATACCACAAGAATGAAAGTCACTTGGAAAAACGTCAGCTGGTAATTAAATAGAATGGCCAAAAATGCGAAATATGGCAACGCGGTTGCCAATTCCGTAATCGTCGCACCAACGCCCAAGGACACCAAAGCCAGCGGCGAGACTGATTTTATTTTACGCGCAATTTCTGCTTCCTCGTTTTCGTCATCGTTGCCGCCAGCGTTTGCAGATTGTATCTGCTTTTTGAGTGACTCGATCTTGTTGCTTTGCAGCAAAAAGCCAACACCAATGAGAAAAGCAATACCGAGTATAAGCTCAGCGGTGTATATAAACTGGCCATACTTTTCCACAAAGCTGCGGAAAAAATCACCGATGAAGTTGATAAACCCGAAATACGCAAGAAATCCGCTGAGCAAATTGACAACCCCGGTCGGTATGATGAAATACCAAATATGTTTCGGTTTTTTTACCATACCCTGCAACACAAACTGTTGTGTGATGGCAATCGGGTTAAGGCTATCCGCCGCGCTTGTTAAGACCGTTGAAACAAATAATCCCCACATTTCGCTTCCTCCTTTTTATGGTAAGATCTGAGACAAAACAAAAAAGCCCAGGAGATTTATGTATCTCCCGGGCTTTTATCCCTCCGTGAACATCGTTGCCGATGGGCCTTATCTCGGACCAGACCGGCTTTGCCGCGGAACCCTATAAAGCATTGTATACGGTTGTATATCTATGATACCAGAACATCGGCTCTTCGGCAACCCTCGGGTTATCTCGCCCGCAGCGCCATGACCATGTCAATTTTGTCCAGTTTTTCCTCGTTCCCGACGCTGTCCCTGTGAATCAGGTATTTGCCGTTGGAAAAGACGATTTCATCCGCAGCGTTCAGGTCATAATCCAGCACACCCTTGCGCACGGTCTGTAGCTCACCCATGGCGCTGCGACGCATCAGCACCCAATCCGCCGGAGCCACGCCGGGGTATTTCTCTCCGCGGCCCTGGTTTTCCTTGAGCGCCTTCTCCGCATCGATCAGGTTGCCGCGAATCAGCACCTCCTTGGGGTCCTGAGGCTTGGTTTTGACCGGGCCGCCGCTGTGGCGGTTGAGCGCGTCGCCGGTGAAGGACCGCGTGAAAACATCCAGAAACGCAAAGACTGCCCGCCCCAGCTTGTATGGCACCGCCAGAACATCCAACAGCGTCATGGAGCGTTTGATCGGCCGATAGGGTTTCTGGATAAAGTAGAGGTTCCCCTGGCTGTCCTGCCGGGGCAGAATGCAGTCGCTGCCGGCACAGGCGCAAATCTCCTGCAGGTCTCCTCGGTTCAGGTCCAGCCGCAGCAGCGCGCTGGGGCCAATCTCCAGCACATGGCCATCGCCGGCACGGGCGATGCCACAGGAGTTGTAGTACAGCACGCCGGGCTCGGTTCGGCTCCAGCATGGGTTGTCGTCCACGCAGTCACCGTCGGTCACGACTTTGTAGGAGCCGCCCTGTGGGTTCACCAGGCCGATGTGCTGCGTATCTTCGCTGCAGATGGCCACAGCGATCTGACCGCGGGAGCTCAGGTAATCGAAGGCGCGGAACTGCACGCCGGGCTTGTGCAGGATGTGGCGTTCGGACTGCTCCGGCACTCCCACAGGCTTGATGGACAGGCCGGAAAAATCGCTGGTTTCAAAGGAATAGAGTATGGCGTCTTCCTGGACAAAGCACTGCACGCAGGCCACCGCCGCCCGGGCTTGCGCAAGACTAATCTCCTCGGCGTCCGCGGTCTCGCCGCGGAAGGCAGCGCCGCTGCCCTGCTGCTTCCATTCCCTGCGCTCCCTGATGCTCTGGAGGTTCTGCCTGTATCGGGTCAGCACGTCGCTGTCCCAATACCTGGTACCCGCGGCGTCTTTCACACAGATGCGATGATCCTGGGCAAAAACGATCCTGTCCTGCATGGTATCCCCCCGCATAAACGATAGGATTATTATATACCAATTTAAGGCACAGGAAAATAGTATCGGAGCGGGCGTCTATTCCTGCTGATACCGCCAGTTCATGCTTCTCTCATCGTCGAATATGTAGGCCATCTCAATATATACTTCGCCGCGTTCCACGTCCCGGTTGGAGTAATAGGTCGTATCCAGCCCGCCCAGCACAAAGCCCTGGGACAGGTAGAAATCGATGGCATCTACGTTGCAGCTGTGGGTGTCCAGATAGACCGCCCGGAAACCCTCGGCGCGGGCGATGGATAGCGCCTGGCCCAGCAGCGCCGCGCCATAGCCCCGGCGGCGGTACTCCGGCCATACGACCAGATCGGCGATGCGCATCCGCTTGCTCCAGAACTCCCGGTCGATTTCGATGATGGCAGCGGGCTTGCCATCCTTCAGGATCGCGTAGGCGCTGGGCCGCGCCAGGTAGCGCTGAAACAGATATTCGACAAAGCGTTTGTGCTGAGGCTCGGGCAGCGGCAGGCGCCGCAGCGCCACCGTGAAGCTCAGCTCCTCCTGGCGCACTTCCACTGCATAGTGCTCGGCGGTGTCGTATTCGAACACCAGCTCGTAGTCCTGGTACTCTTTTCGGCTCAACTCCACAATATCCACACACATTGTCTATACTCCAGTTTCATTTTCATTATAAGCCAATACTTCGCCACCGAAAAGAGGCTCCCACCCTCGGGTGCGCTTGCCAATTCCGATGATTGTGATATACTAAAGAAACCATGCGAAAACAAATCACACCGGAAAAGCCGGAGCAGACGCACTCCTCCGGCCGTTCTTCTGCGGACGCTGCACAGCCCGAGAGCATACCTTCCGCCAGCACGCTTCGCAAGACCATTGTGAACCTGGCGTGGCCTGTGGTGCTGGAGCTGCTTCTGGTGAGCCTGCTGGGCATGGTCAATATGATCATGGTGGGCCATTTGGGCGCCAACGCGCTGGCCGCCGTGGGCATCACAAGCCAGCCGGTTCTCATCTGTTTCATCCTGTTCCAAGCTTTCAACATCGGCGGCACAGCGCTGGTGGCCCGCGCCGTGGGCCAAGGCGACGACGACCTGGCCCGGCGCATCAGCGCTCTTACGCTGTGGCTCAACGCGCTGGCCGGCGTCGTGGTGGGCATGGGCACCTTCCTCGCTTCCGAGTGGCTGGTGCGCGCCATGGGCGCCAAACCCGATTATCTGGCCGAGGCCACGCTCTATATGCGTTGGAGCGCGCTGGGCGTGGTGCTGCAGGCCGTACCCACCGGCGTGTCGGCGCTCACCCGCGGCGCGGGCAACACGCGCCTGCCCGCGGCATTCAATCTGATCGCCAATCTCGTCAACGTAGCGTTGGGCTATGTGCTGATTTACGGCCCGCTGGGCCTGCCCCGCTTGGGCATACTGGGCGCGGGCATCGCACAGCTGGGGGCCAAGGCCGTGGCCATGGCGCTGTCGCTGTGGGCCATGCTGCGCAGCGACAACCTGCGCATCCGTATCACCGGCCGCAGCCTGCTGCGCCCGGAGTTCTCCTCGCTGGGCCGGCTCATCAAGATCGGCCTGCCCGCCGCCGCCGAGCAGACGGCCATGCGCGTGGGCCTGCTGGTCTTCTCCAAGCTCATCGCAGATCTGGGGGCTGTGCCGCTGGCCGCCCACACGATCAACATGAACATACAGGGCATCATCTTCAACTTCGGCGCGGCGTTGGGCGCGGCAGCCACAGCGCTCACCGGGCAGTCTCTGGGGCGGTGCCGGCCAGACCTGGCGCAGGCCTATCTGCGGGAAACCCGCCGGCTGGGCCTGGCCACCAGCGTCGTTTTCTCCGCTGCGCTGGCGCTCTTTCCCCGGGCCATCGCGTCGCTGTTCACGCCGGACCCTGCCATACTCGCCGCCAGCCAGGCCATCCTATGGGTCGGCGCCGCCATTGTACCATTCCAGACCAGCCAGTTGATCCTGTGCGGCGGCCTGCGCGGCGCCGGTGACACCGTGTGGCCGCTGGTGGCCACCATGAGCGGTGTGCTCATCGTGCGCGTGCTGGCCGGCTATCTTTGCATTCGCGTGTTTGGCTGGGGGCTGCCCGGCGGTTGGTATGCCTTCCTGTTCGATCAGGCCACC
Organism: Bacillota bacterium; assembly: GCA_023422005.1. Classification (GTDB taxonomy): domain Bacteria; phylum Bacillota; class Clostridia; order Christensenellales; family UMGS416; genus JAEYRA01. The sequence continues at coordinate 6,284 of JAEZSC010000074.1, forward strand.
CGGTCTCTTGTCATCTGGCTGCGTTTCCTCAGCGGAAAGTGGAAGTACCGGACCATTTGACGCCCTCCGGCGTGGAAGCTATAATGTCGAAAGACAATGCTACGTTTAGGAAAGGGCAATTATGCGGACCACTACCAGGCAAACCCCACCTCCGAACAGAGCAAGGCTAAAAAATCAAGAAGAGCCTTCCATAGAAACCATACTGCCCGATGCGGAGCAGGAACTCACGCGCACGCTGGCTGCCATAGAGCCTGCAATGGCCGAGGGTGAATGGGCCGAGGGCGAAACCCGGCCCATGGAATGCGTGCCGGAGGAACCGGCTATGGAGACTCCCGCGGAGCCTGAGCCAGCGCCCTATGATGACCAGGAACCCGTCAGGCGGCGGCGCAGCGACCGTAGAAACGCACCGTTGGGTCAGCGTTTTTCCAAGCCCGTGGTGGCGCTGGCGGCGATGCTGAGCGTGCTCATCATCCTGGGTGCGGGTTTGTTCGCCTACGCCTCAAGGCTTATGGGCGGGTTGCAATACACACAATGGACCAACGATCCAAACCTGACGCCGGAGCCGGACCAGTTGGAGACCCCGGACCCCGATGAGCCGGTTTTGGACGACGACGCTCTAAATGATGCCCTGGCCGTTCAGAGCGCCGCCCCGATCCAGCAGGGCAAGGCCACCTATAACATTCTGCTGCTGGGGTTGGACACCCGCAGCCCCACCCGGTTCACCGGCGCCAGAAGCGACGTCATGATGCTGCTGACACTGGACACCGAGCAGAAGAAGATCAAACTGACCAGTTTCATGCGCGACATCATCGTCGAGGTACCCGGCCATGGCAAGAACCGCCTGAACACGGCCTTCGTGTTCGGCGGACCGGATCTGACCAAGCAGGTGCTTTCGCAATACTTCGGCTTACAGACAGAAAACTATGGCATCATCAATTTCTGGGCATTCGCCGACGTCATCGATGCGCTGGGCGGCGTTACCATCGATGTGAAGTCTGCGGAGATCGCCAACATGAACAAGTCCATCAACGAGATCAACGGCTTGACCAAGGGGAGAAAGGTTTCCAAGGTGCGCTCCGGCGGCACGCAGGTGCTCTCCGGCGGCCAGGCCATCGCCTACATGCGCATCCGCAAAGGCTCCGCCGGCGGCGGCGATTTTGAACGCACCCATCGCCAGCGCACGGTGCTCAACAAGCTGGTGGCCAAGCTGGACGATATGACGCTGCCCCAGGCCGTGGAGCTGGTAAACGTACTGCAGAATTATGTCAAAACCGACATGAAACAGCAACAAATGGTGGACCTGGCCGGCAGGCTGCTGACCATGCGCGGCGCAAAAGTTGAGGAACTGCGCATTCCCACCGACGGCGCTTACCGGCAAGGCAGCTACAACGGCATGAAGGGCGTCCTTCTGTTGGACTTCCCGAAGAACCAGGCCGCGCTGCAGGAATTCTTGGAAAAGTAATCGGTACATATCGCCGATTTTCGGCCGCCACACCGTTGTGGCGGCCGATGTTTTATGTCTATTGAAGTTTTTACAGATAATTTACATCGGTAAACTGCCAGCTTCACAGCGCTAAAAAGTGCACATGGAACCTGTTTGATGCTTTTGACGTCTCATATACATATCAACTCGGCTTCAAAAGCACGCGGCTTATTGGACGCAAACGAGCAATAATGATATACTAGCCGCGTATTGCAGCCAGACACAAGAAAGGACCATAAATAAAACATGAGCGAAGAAACGCGGCGGAATCGCCGGTCTCAAAGAGGAGAAAAGCAGACCGACAAGAAAAAGAAACCCCTTGCCATCCGGGTGCTGATCATAACGCTGGGCGTGCTGGTGGCTTGTGCCATCGGTGTGTTCGCCTATACGGCCAATCTGGTCAGCGCCATGAAATATGATCCCAATGCGCAAGGCAACTATACGCCGGAACCCGAAGACGAGCAACTGGACCCCAGTCTGCCCGATATCGGCGACGACGAGATTGACTCCTCGCTGTCCGGCAAAGCGGCGCCGATTGATCAGGGCAAGCACACCTTTAACATCGTGCTGATCGGTTTGGATACCCGCGACCCCAAGCGCTTCAGCGGCTCCCGCAGCGACGTCATGATGTTGCTGAGCGTGGATACCGAAAAGAAAACGATGAAGCTGACCAGCTTCATGCGCGATATTCTCGTGTCCATAGAAGGACATGACAAGAACCGCCTGAACACGGCCTTCGTGTTCAACGGGCCCGAAGGGACGCTGCAGGCGCTTAAGGATAACTTCGGCGTACAGGCCGATAAGTTCGCCATCATCAACTTCTGGGCCTTATCCGACGTCATCGACGCGCTGGGCGGCGTGGACATCGACGTGAAGTCCGCAGAAATCAAGAACATGAACAAGTCCATTCGCGAGCTCAACGACCTGGCCACCGGAGGCAAGAAGGCGCCCGAGATCAAAAAGGCCGGACTGCAGCACCTGAACGGCCGCCAGGCCGTCGCCTACATGCGCATCCGCAAGGTTGGAAACGGCGACTTTGAACGAACCCAGCGCCAGCGCACCGTGCTAAGCAAACTGACGGCGCAGATGTCCAACTTGACGCTGAACAAGGCCATTTCTCTGGCCAACGTGCTTCCCAAGTATGTGCGCACCAACATGAGCCAGGCGGAGATCATCGAGATGGCCACCAAGCTTTATGATATGCGCGGAACCAAAGTACAGGAGATGCGCATCCCCATGGATAAGTCCTTCAAATACGGCAACTACAAGAAGATGTCCATCCTGCTCATCGACTTCCAGAAGAACCGCGAGGCGCTCAAGGATTTCCTGACCAAGTAAATGCAAGCAAACCAGGCGGCGGGACGATGTCCCGCCGCTTTCGTTTTCCTGTTAACTGGTATAAAATGGAACAAAATCGTTATGGAGCGCATGTATGAAGATCATAGACGCCCACGCCCACATCGGCGAGGATGTGGTGTTCGACGAGGAACTCAGCGAGCAGGACATCCTGAGAACCATGGACCGCTTCGGCGTCCACGGCGCCATCGTTCAGCCGATGATCTGCCGGCCCTATCTGGATGCCGCCAGGGCCGCCCATGACCGTGTGCACCGCTTTGCGCTGGCCCACCCCGGCCGCATATGTGGCATGGTTTCGCTGAACCCTCACTTCGCGCCGGAGGATTTTGACGCCGAGTGCGCACGCTGCGTGCGGGAGCTGGGCTTCGTGGGCATCAAGATTGCCACGTCGGCCTTTGGCTGCAACCCTTCCAAGCGCGACGGTATGCATGTATTTGAAGTGGCCCGAAGCCTGGGTGTGCCGGTTATGGTGCACACCGGCAGCGGCATCCCCTTTGCCGACCCGGTGCAATTGGTACAGCCTGCCAGGGCATTCCCCGACGTGACCATCGTTGTGGCCCACGGCGGCGGAGACCTGACCATGACCCAATGCATCCAGCTGGCCAGGGACTACGACAACGTGTACGTGGAGCCCTCATGGACCAGCATACTGGGAATAGAAGCCATGATGCGCACACTGGGCCCCGGAAAGCTGATGTTCTCCACCGACATGCCGCAAAACACGCCGGTGGAGCTGGCCAAGTACCGCGCGGCCATACCCGACGAGGGAGACCTGGCCCAAGTGCTGGGCGGCACCTGCGCCCAGGTGTTCGGCCTGAAATAGACAATCGCCGGAAACCTGACAGGATGTAGTCAGCTTCCATCCGGTATGCTGAATCAAATGGGAAATCAGGAGGAGCCGCTTTGAGCACAAATGTGAAAGAACATCTGCTGAGCTGCATCGCCAAACGCGGGCTTGCGCTGGAATCATCGGCGCTGCAACTGCCCGACGCAACGCTGGATCCCTCGTCCATCCGCGTGCTGATGATCAGTGAGGCCCCGCCGGCCGACCCGTGTGACGGTTTTTACAGCGCCGCGCCAAACCCCGCCGACCTGCGCACGGCGCTGTCGTTGTTGGGTATGGGCGGCTTGCGGGCCGATGACATCGCCGGTGTGCTGGCCAGAGGCATCTATCTGACCACAGCCATCAAGACGCCCAAAACCGCCTATGCCGTGGACGAGGAAACGCTGAGCGCCCACCTGCCGCTGCTGGAGAGCGAGCTGGACCTGTTCCCGGGGCTGCGCATCGTCATGCTGATGGGCGACGTGGCCAAGAAGGCGTTCAACCGCATCGCCAAGAGCCGCACCGGCCGCAACGCCATCCCCTCGGGCGCCACCTACAAGATCCGCGGGCAGCAGTTTACGAGCATGGGCTTCAGGGTGTTCCCCTCCTACATCATCACCGGCGGCAACCTGCTCATCGAGAAGGGCAAGTGCGACATGATCGCCGAGGACATACGAAGGATGATGGAACTGCTTCCAGGCGAAACCTAAGAAAGAAACGATGCGGCAGGGGCAAGCCCCTGCCCTACAGGGAGGCCAACCAAACGTGTAGGGCAAGGGCTCTGCCCTTGCCGAGTACTCAATGACAGCATAAAATCGCCCGGCAATGCCGGGCGATTCTTGAGTATACTGAATTTATAGCAAAGGATAAATGGCTAACTCTTGAACTGCAACCCGGCGATGGCGGTGCCCAGCAGCACCGAGTTCTCCACGGTCACATACTCGATGTACAGCCCCAGCTCGCCTTCCACGAAGCTGCGCATGTAGTAGTCCAGCTTCTGGCGGAACAGCTTGGCCTTGCTGAACATGGTGCCCTCAGCGGCCACGCACACGGGCTTGCAGGGGTTGCTACCACGGCCGGTCTTGCGCACCACGGCGGCCATGGAGATGGCCACCAGCCGGGCCGCGCGCTCATAGAGCCCGTCGAAGATCAGATAAGCGGCCAGGAGGTCATCCTCGCTGGACAGGCAGCGGGCCACGACGCCCTCTTCCTTGTCATAGGGGTTGCCCACATAATCGGTGACGTCCTTGGTCGTAAGCTTTTGCAGCGCCAGGATGGCCTGGGCAGCCTCGGCGCTGAACAGCCCCTCCTGGGCGGCGCTCTTGAGCACCCACAGCGCCAGGCCGCCGAAATAGCCGCCGGAGATCATCTTCTCGTTGACGAAGGCGCCTGGGTTGACGCTGGTGGCGTCATAGGCGCGGTCGATGTCGCCCTGCTTGAGGTTGGTGTAGCCGCCGGACTCGATGTTGATGATCATCGTGCCGTCGGGTTTCAGGCCGGGCACCTTGGTGATGTTGCTGTTGCGCTCGATGTAGCACGTGTTGGTGCCGGTGCCCAGTATGAAGCCGATGTAGCTGTCGAACTTGCGGCCAACCTGCGCCGCCATGCCGCCCAGCAGCG
>JAEZSC010000076.1 GCA_023422005.1 Bacillota bacterium
AGCAGGCCAACCAAGCCTCGGCGGCCTATGCCGCCGCCAGGAAAGGCCCCACCGCCGAAACCGTTGCCGCGGCCCAGGCCGCCTGGGATCAGACCAGGGCCCAACTGGAGATGGCCCGCAACGGCGCAGCCGAGACCGATATCCGCGCCGCCCAGGCCGACCTGGACGGGGCCAACGCGGCGCTGGCGGCGGCCAAGGTGGCGCTCTCCCGCTGTCAGGTCATTGCCCCGGCCGACGGCATCGTGGCGCTGTGGAACCCCAAGGTCGGCGCTTTGGTGAACGCCGGCGGTTTTGTGGCTACGCTGCGGGATGTGGGTGATCTGTGGATGCACCTGTATGTGCCCCAGTCGCAGCTCAAGCTCATCAGCCTGGGCCAGACATTGGAGCTTGTGACGCCGGCGTATTCGGGTGAAGCCTTCCGCGGTATTGTGCAGACCATTGCCGCTGAGGCCGAGTTCACGCCCAGAAACACGCAGACCGAGCAGGGTGTGGAGAACACGGTGTTCAAGGTCAAGGTGCGCATAGAGGACGGCGAGCATAAGCTTCGCAGCGGCATGACGATGCAGGTCACGCTGGACCTTGGGCAGGTGCCTTGATATGGGCGCGGGCTACGCCATCCAGGTGCAGGGTCTGACCAAGCGCTTCGGCAGCCTCACGGCGGTGGACGACATCAGCTTTGCCATCCCCACGGGCTGCATCTTCGGCTTTCTGGGCCCTAATGGCAGTGGCAAGAGCACAACGCTGCGCATCCTGTGCGGCGTGCTGCACCCGACCCGCGGCAAGGTGCTCGTGAACGGCCTGGATGTCGTGCGCCACACCGAACAGGTGCGCCAGAACATCGGCTACATGTCTCAACGCTTCAGCCTTTATGAGGACCTGACCGTGGACGAGAACCTGACCTTCTACGCGGGCATCTATGGCCTGAGCCGCGAGCAGTGCGCCCACAGGAAGAAAGAGCTCATCGACATGGCGGGCTTGGGTGGCCGCGAGCGGGCGCTGGCCGCCACGCTGAGCGGCGGCTGGAAGCAGCGCCTGGCGCTGGGCTGCGCCATGATCCACCGGCCAAAGCTCCTAATCCTGGATGAACCCACCGCCGGGGTGGATCCGGTCAGCCGGCGGGTGTTCTGGCAGATCATTCACGGCTTTGCCAAAGAGGGCATCACGATACTGGCCACGACCCACTACATGGACGAGGCCGAGAGCTGCGACACCGTGAGCTTCATCCTGGGCGGCAAGCTGCTGGGCATCGACACGCCTAAGGGATTCATGGAGCGCGAGGGCGCGGCCAAGCTGGAGGACGTTTTCATCGCCCATGTGGAGCGTGCCTTCGGCCAGAAGGTGGACGTGCGCTTCACCCATGATGCCACCCGGCCCGGAGGTCGGCCATGAGCAGAGCAAAGTTCAACGTTCCGCGCTTCCGTGCCGTGCTCAGGAAGGAAATCATACAGGTGCGCCGGGATCGCGTGAGCATGATGATCCCCATACTGATGCCGATCATGATGATGCTGCTCTTCGGCTACGCGGTGAACACCGAGGTGGACCATGTGCCTACGGCGGTGCTGGATTTAAGCCGTTCCCAGGAATCCCGGGGTTATGTGCAGGCCATGGCCGCCACCGGCGTATTCGATGTGACGGCCTACGCCTCTTCTGAACAGGAGTTGGACGACCTGCTGGCCAGCGGCGCGGCCCGCGCGGCGTTCATCATGCCTGTGGATTTTGCCCGGGATTATCATGCCGGCGGGAGCGCGGCCTGCCAGCTGCTGGTGGACGGCAGCAACCCCACCACCGCCCGCAGCGTGAGCACCGGCGCGCAGCTGACCCATCAGGTCCTTTCGGCCCGGCGCAAGCAGGCAGCGGCGGCGGCCATGGGCTTAAGCGTGGACGCGCTGCCGGAGCTGGAGCTTTCGGTGAGGGTGCTGTACAACCCGAACCTGGAGAGCCGCCGCTTCACGATCCCAGGCTTGGTGGCGCTGATCATGCAAAACATCACCGTGATGCTGACGGCCTTCGCCATGGTGCGCGAGAAGGAGCGGGGCACCATCGAGCAGCTCATCGTTACGCCGGTGCGCTCGCTGGAGCTGATCCTGGGCAAGCTGGTTCCCTACATTGTGATCGGTTACTTGGGCTTTCTGTTCTCGCTAGGGCTGTGCGTGTTCTGGTTTGGCATCTGGCCGGAGGGCAACATCGGCCTGCTGCTGGCGCTGGGAATGCTGTTCGTCGTGTGCAGCCTGATGATCGGCATGCTGATTTCCACCGTGGCCAAAAGCCAGCTGCAGGCCATGCTGGCCACAATGCTGATTTTGCTGCCCAGCATCTTGCTGTCGGGCTTCGTGTTCCCCCGGGAGGCCATGCCGCCGGTCATCGCGCAGATCGGCCTGGCTTTCCCGATCACGTATTTCCTGGACATGGTGCGCGGCGTGGTGCTCAAAGGCGTGGGTGCGGCGGTGCTGCTCAGGGATATCGTGGCGCTCAGCGGGATCTTCCTGCTGCTGCTCACAGCGACGATTCTGAGGTTCCGGAAGAGTCTGGATTGAGGAGGAGTTGCTGTTATGGAGGCTATGCTTTTTAGGAGATACGGCCTGCTGACCGCATGAACCCCTCTCCCCAGGCCCCTCTCCCGTCACCGGGCGAGGGGAATATAGATAAGCTTGCTGCACGTTCCAGTGCAGCAACGATACGGCTCTGCGATCACGGCAAAGAACAAAGCACGAGCATACTCTGGTTGTCCTCCGCCACAATCACATAGTAAATGGGTGCCGAAGGTTTCCAAAGGGCGATCGGAAAGCCCTTTGGTCGCGCCCAAGGGCGCGAAACTCCTTTGCGTATGGCAAAGGGTAAGCCTTGAAACGCATAGGTGCATCCTTGCCGCATTGGCACGATGCGGCAGTCTGATCTAAATCCCCCTCCCACGGTGACGGGGGAGGCTGGCCGCACGCATAGCGTGCTGCTCGCCCATGCATCCTGGGGGTTGGGGAGAGGGTTCTGATCGGTCAAGAAGCCCGCATCTGCCATGGTCAACCATCAAACAAGGGGCTGGCCTGGGTCTTTGCCCCTGCTCGCCCATGCAGCAACCTGGAAGCGCAGAAATATGGAAAAGGCGGCCATCCCGGCCGCCTTTTTCGCATCTCCTGTTTGGAAGACCCTTTGCTCAGGTTCTTCCGTTTTTTTCGTGGTCACCGTCATGGGGTCCGATCTTGCTGCCGCCCTCAATGCCGACATCGGCATTTTCCTTCGGCTTCATTTTTCGCAGGTCAGCGTTGGAGTGCTCGCGGTCCTTCACTCGGTTTTTATTGTTTTTCATGCGGATGAACCTTCCTGAAATCCATGAATGTTCGATTAATGTACCCAAAAACTTCAGGGCTATCCAAGCAGCTTGGTCGCCGCGCCATAAACATTGGTTGCGCTGACCACATAATGGTTCAATTTGCGGTAGCTGCCGTTGATGCACTCATAGGGGCCGTAAGCGATCAGGTATTCATGTGCTTCCCGCAGGGCTGCCTGCGCGGCGGAGATGCTTTCCACTGCCAAGACATCTGCCAGCCATGGAGTCGCCGCGGCCCAGAAGGCCCCATTCTGATATTCTCCTTTGGGCATGTCGATCAGCAGCTTATCCCAGAACTCCCCCGGCGGCAAGTGCCGCAGTTGACCCGCTTGTGTCAGGCCTGAGTAGTGGTCCATCACCCAGCGGGCGATACGACGACGTTGTGTTTGCTCCAGCGGAAACCCGCAGGACACCGCGTAGCAGCTGCCCCAAACGTCGATCTGGCGGCAATGCTGCGTTGCGGCCAGCAGCATGCCGTCGTTTTCGGTGAACACCAGTGCCAGGCTCTCCTCAATCCGCTGTGCATCGCGCCGCAGGCCCTCGGCTGGCAGGCCGAATTGGGTGTATCGCCGGCCCATCAGTATAAGTGCCCGCCATAGCAGCAAAGACTCCATCATCAAGCTGCCGGTCTTGCAGATGCAATCGGTGAAGCCATAAGGGGAATGGGGGTTGTGGCTGTCGTTGTATATCAAACCATGCTCGTCACGGGGCAGTGCCTCCAGCCCCCGCCGTAACACCGGCTGCCATCGCAGGAAGAACGCTCCGGCCTGATCGGCTGGCAGCAGGTCCAGCAGGCGGTCCATAGCGAATACGGCAAAGGCAGCATTGTCCAAATTGGGCAGGCCGCAGGGGCGCTCCGGGCTGCCCGCGGCGTATATCGCTACGCCATCAGCGCCCATACGATCGGGAATCCAACCGTCTGAAGGCCGGGCGCCGCGCAGCAATGTCGCCAGACAATCCCGCGCCTGCTCCGGGGGAATGAGCTCGCCGGCATATTCCAGCATGTAGGCAAAGTCCCTGGTCCACAGCGCCGCATAGTTGCCCTGCCCATCGGGGGTATACAGCGCAGTACCCCCGTTATCAAAGCGAATGCATCCTACCAGCTCTCGCTGAGCCAAGGTCCGGAGTTCCTCAATGATACTGGTGTCGTTCTGCATTTTCGCCTCCGTCAAGTGACCGGCTCCACCGGCACCACCCGTGCCGGAGCGTCCGCGGTAGCCGTGGCATAAGCAAACCCCGCGTGGTTGGCCGCGCCGCCCACGCGCCCCTGCCGGTCCAAACACACGATGGCCATGTTGCCCACGGGGCCATACTGCGCCAGCCTGCGGTGAACCCGAAGGACGGCTTGCTCCGCGGCCTCCCGCGGGTGCACGCCCTGGCGCATCAATTCCACAGCCACAAAGCTCAGGCAGCCACGCATGATGTCCTCACCCACGCCGGTGGCCGCGGCGGCGCCGGCCTCGTCGTCGGCATACAGCCCGCTGCCCACCAGCGCCGAATCGCCCACGCGGCCCCGCAGCTTCATGGCCAGGCCGCTGGTGGATGTGGCCGCCACCAGGTGGCCATGGCCGTCCAGTGCCAGCGCGCCCACGGTGTCGTGGCCGTGGGGATCGGTATCCATCTCCCGCAGGCGCTGCTGCCAGCGCTCCCGGGCTTCGGGCGTCAGCATGTCGGCCTGTTCGCACCCCTGCGCCAGCGCGAAGTCCGCCGCGCCCCGGCCCACCAGCACGTTGTGGGCGCAGCGGTTCATGACTAGCCGGGCCACGGCCACGGGGTTTTTGTAGCCCTGCAGGCCCAGCACAGCCCCCAGGCGCAGGTCCTGCCCGCGCATCATGGCGGCGTCCAGCTCCATCTCCCCGTGCAGGTTGGGCCACGCGCCATAACCCACGGTGTCCACTGCCGGGTCGTCCTCCACGGCCATGGCCACCCGGGCGGCGGCATCCTCGGCTTCCTCGCCCCGGCGCAGCAGCTCGGCAGCGGCGGTCACGCCATGCAGAGAGAAGTCCCACGTGGCGATCAGCGCATAGGGCTTGCGCGAGCTATCCCTCTCCTGCGTGTTCATAAGCGCTCCACTCTGCCGCTGGCGAAGCTGCGGCTGGCGGCGTCCATGATGCGCTGCACTTCGATGCCGTCCAGAATGTCCGGCGAGGCCGGGCGCTCCTGGGCCACGGCGGTCAGGAAGCTGTACAGGCAGTGCAGATGACCCCGCAGCCAGCCGGAGCTGTTCTTGACCGACGGGAACTGCACGATATCGCCGTAGCGGCTGCCGGTGCGGATGCGCGTGAAGCCCCGGTTGCCGCCCAGAGCGGCCTCGGGGTTGGCTTCATCGAAGAACCACAGCCCGTCTTCGTCGCAGAGGTCCAGTATGATGGCCCCTTTGGTGCCGTGGATCTCCAGCTTGAGCTCGTCGTCTATTCCGGTGGCGATCTTGCTGGCCTCCAGCGTGCCGGCTGCGCCGCCGGCCAGCGTGGCCGTCAGCAGCACCTGGTCCTCGGCCACGGCGTCGCTCAACGTGCCGTCGGGCAGCGGCCTCTGAGGATACAGCGTGCGGGCCTTTCCCCACACTTCCGTAAAGTCTCCCAGCAGATAACGGGTCAAGTCGATCAGGTGGCTGCCCAGGTCCAGCAGCACGCCGCCCTCGTCGGCACGCATCTTGAAGCCCATGGGCCGGTCAGCGTAGATGGATCCGGAGTGCAGATAGCGCCCGCGGAAGCTGATGATCTGACCCAAACGCCCCTCTTCGATGAGCTCCTTGGCCCGCATCGTCGCGGCGAAGAAGCGGTTGTGGAACACCATCTGGTGTGTAAGAGCCTTGCCCTGCAATGCCTGGGCGATGCCCTCGGTCTGTGCCAGATCCACGACCAGCGGCTTATCCATGTAGACGTGCTTGCCGCGCTCGATGGCATAGAGCAGCATGTCCCGGTGCAGGCCGTTGGGCGAGCTGATGGTTACGGCGTCCACCTGGGGGCTGTCCAGCAGCGCGCGCCAGTCTTCAAACACCAGCGGGAAGCCGCCCTCGGCCACGGCGCGGCTGCGGCTGGTGCAGCTTTGGCTGGCCACGGCGGCAAGCTCCGCCGTGAAGGGCAGGTCCCGGTAGAAGAAGGGCAGCGAACGGCACCCCCACGAGTGGGTGCGGCCCATGAAGCCGTAGCCGATGACGCCAAGTCGGATGTGTTTCATCGTTCCTCCCAAATGCGGCATTTGTCCGCGTGCAAACGGTGGTATAATATAGTTGTAACTGTCCTTATCATAGCAAACCGCGATGGGAGTGGCAACGATCATGAACGCCTTGGTAGAGCGCATCCGCAAACACCGGCAGTTCCTGCTCTACGCCCTGGTGGGCGCGGCCAACACGCTGGTGACCATGGGCGTGCTCTATGTGACCCGGGAATTGGCCGGCTGGTCGGGGTGGCTGTGCTACCCGCTGGCCTATGGCGCCGGCGCCGCCAACGGCTATTTTTGGAGCACGCGCTCGGTGTTCCGCGTGCGCGGCACCGCCGGCAACCTGACCAGGTTCCTGCTGGTCAACGTGGCCACGCTGGGCGTGAACCAGGGGCTCATGTGGCTGCTGGCCGACCATTGGGGCGTGTATTCCCTGCTGGCGCAGGCGCTGGTCACGCCCTTTACGTTCATCGCCAACTATTCTCTGAATAAACTGTGGACCTTCGCCCAGCCGGGCGGGGCGCGCCCGGAGAGCTGATATGGGTCTGACCACATTGCTTGGCGGCAAGGGCGCACCGGTCACGGCCACGCGGTGCGGCGGGGCTCAGGCCGCGTGGGCCCACTGGCAGGGCAGCCGCGCCGAGCAGCAGGATGCCTGCGGCGTTTTTTGCAATGGCTCGCTGATGCTGGCGGCGGTGGCCGACGGCATGGGCGGGCTGGCCCGGGGTGCGCAGGCGGCCCGTGCGGCCATAGAGGCCTGCGCCCGGGAGACGCCCACGCTGGCAAAACAGCCGCTGGAGTTCGAGACTCTGCATGAGGCGCTGCTGCGCATCAACCGCGCCGTGCACGATGCCGTGGGCAGGCCCCGCGCGGCGCTCAGCGGCACCACGCTGGTGGCCGCGGCGGTGCAGCAGGGTTCGCTGCGCTTGATGTGGAGCGGCGACAGCCGGGCGTATCTGTGGCGGCGGGGCAAGCTGATCCCGTTGACCTTCGACCACAACTACGAGCGCCAGCTGCTCTCGCTGGCCGCCGAGGGGAGGCTGACCGAGGACCAGGCGCGCTCCCACCCCAAGGGCGCGCACCTGACCGGCTATCTGGGCCTGCGGGAGCCCCAGGAGTACAGCATCTCCGGCACGGCCACGGAGGTTGCGCGTGGCGACGCGCTGCTGCTGTGCACCGACGGGCTGTATCACGCGCTGGGTGAGGACGCTTTGCGCAAATACCTCTCGCTGGACGCCGAGAAAGCCGCCGGCGCGCTGATCCGCGCCGTGGCCCGCGTCAATGCCCCCAACCAAGACAACGCCACCGCCTGTGTCGTCAGGTGGTAATGCGGGGCTGCCGCTCTAAGCGCATAAATGCATAAAGATATGTACGAGGAAAGGGTTTCGCGCTTGTTAGCGCGACCTGCGCACCACCTCGCCGGCATCCGGCCGGCAGAAGCGGCAGAGCCGCTTCTGGTGGCGCTGGGCTACGCGCCATCCAGGCGCAGGGGCCAAAGGGCTTTCCGATCGCCCTTTGGAAACCTTCGGCACCTTCTTCTTGTATAACAACCCAATTATGAGACTAACGCGAAAGCCCATTCCAATTACACAGGAGGTTCTCAATGAACTTAAGCCCACGCTGGAAACTGATCATCAAGATTGCCGCCATCGCCGCAGCGCTGCTGATGGTGCTGGGGATGGCGCTGCCGTATATCAGCTCGTTCTAACATCATCAAGTATCATTTCCTTACATGACTTGCCGGGCGTTCCTTAAGCGCCTGTATTGTGATATGCTGATGATATACGCCCTATCCGGGCGTCTCTTTGCGTTATCAAAGGAGTTTTATATGCGCATTCTACACACTTCCGACTGGCACCTGGGCCGCATCTTCCACGGCCGGCACCTGACCGGCGAGCAGGAATACGTGCTGGAGCAGTTTTGCGACGTCGCCCGCGACGCCCGGCCGGACGTCATACTGATCGCCGGCGACGTGTATGACCGCGCGGTGCCGCCGGTGGACGCCGTGAACCTGTTGGACGACGTGCTGCACCGGCTGGTGTTGGATTTAAAGGTCCCGATCATCACGATTGCCGGCAACCACGACAGCCCGGACCGGCTGGGCTTTGGCCGGCGGCTGTTCCACAGCCACGGGCTGGCGGTGTACGGCCAGCCGCAATGCCCCGCGCCGGTCGTCACCTTGCGGGATGGGCACGGGCCGGTACACTTTTTGCCCATCCCCTACGCCGAGCCGCCCTTTGTGCGCGAAGCGCTGGGCGATGAGGGCATCGCCGGGCACGAGGCGGCGCTGGCTGCCCAGGTGGCGGCTGCTCGTGCCGCCACGCCGGCGGGCCGCTGCGTGGCGGTGGCCCATTGTTTTTTGGCCGGCGGTCAGGCCAGCGACAGCGAGCGCCCCTTGAGCGTGGGCGGCACAGGCGCTGTGCCGTGCTCTCTGTTCGATGGCTTTGCCTACACGGCGCTGGGCCACCTGCACCGGCCCCAGAAGGTCAGCTGTGACGCCGTGCGTTATTCCGGTTCGCTTATGAAGTATTCCTTTGACGAAGCCAACCACCGCAAGGGCATCGTGCTGGCCGAGCTGGATGCCCAGGGGAGCGTGAGCGCCGAGCTCATAGAGCTCAAACCCCGGCTGGACGTGCGCTGCCTGACCGGAACGCTGGAGGAGCTGATGCGCCGAGGTGAGGAAGACCCCCATCGGGATGACTTCATACAGGCCACGCTGACCGACGAGGGCGCGCTGCTGGACGCCATGGGCCAGCTGCGCCGGGTGTACCCCAACGCGTTGCAGATCCAGCGGGCCTTTCTGCCCGGCGGCCAGGTGGCTGCGCTGGGCGGTGACTACCGCAAGCACACCGACTTCGACCTGTTTTGCGCCTTCTACCGCCAGACCACCGGCCGGGAGCTGGGAGAGGATGCTCTGGCTGCGCTGCGCGAGGTGCTGCACAGCCTGCGGGAGCAAAGCGAGGTGGGAGCATGAGGCCCATCAAACTGGAGCTGCAGGCCTTCGGCCCCTATGCCCAGCGGCAGACCATCGACTTTGGCGAGCTCAAAGACCGGCGGTTTTTCTTGATCCACGGCCCCACCGGCAGCGGCAAGACCAGCATATTGGACGGCATGTGCTTCGCGCTGTACGGCGAAATGAGCGGCGCGGGCCGCAAGGGCGAGCAAATGCGCAGCCAGCAGGCAGCGGCGGACCTGCCCATGGAGGTGCGCTTCACCTTTGCCGTGGGCCAGGCGCAGTATCAGGTGACCCGCAGCCCCGCCCAGAGCGTGCTCGTAAAGGGCAAACAGCGGGATGTGACGCCCAAGGCCGAGCTATGGCGGCTGGCGGGGGAGGATCGGGAGGCTCTGGCTTCCGGTGTGCAGCGGGTCAACGAGGCCGTTCGCGGCATTCTGGGCTTTCAGGCCGAGCAGTTCAAGCAGGTTGTGCTGATCCCCCAGGGGGAGTTCCGTAAGCTGCTGACCGCCGGTTCCGAGGACCGGGAGAAGATACTGCAGGTTCTGCTGCAGGTGGATGGCTTTCGGCAGATTGAGGACGCCCTGAAGCAGCGGGCGCAGGCGCTGGCCAAGCAACTGGGTGAGCAGCGGCTGGTGCGCGAGACGCTGCTGCAGGAGGCTGCGGCTCCCACGCTGGATGCGCTGCGCCAGCGTATGAGTGACAATGCCGCGCAGATGGCAGAGATGGAGGCACGGGTGGCGCGCAGCCGGGAGGCCCGGGAGCGAAGCCGCGCCGCTGCCGACGCCGGCCGCCGGGAACAGGCGCTGCTGCAGGAGCGGGACCTGGCCCAGCGGGCCGCCGAGGCCCTGGAGGCCCGGCAGGCTGAGATGGAGGAACTGGCCCGCCTGCTGGAGCACGCCGACGCCGCCGAAGCGCTGGTGGACATCGAGCGTTCCGCCCGCGACCGCCGCAGTGAGCGCGAGCAGGCCGCCCGGGATGCCGAGAGCCGCGCGCAAGCGCTGCAGGCCGCTCAGCAAGCCGTGAGGGGGGCCGAAGAGGAGCTTGCCCGCCTCCGTGGAGAGGAGCCCCTGAGGGCAGCCGCCCAGGAGGAGGTCTTCCGCCTGCGCTCGGCGTTGCCCCAGGCCCAGCGCTTGAGCGCACTGGAACAGGCTTCTCAAACCGCCCACCGTACGTTACGGGATGCCCGCGCCAGCCGGGAGCGCGCCGAGGAGGCGCTGCGCAAAGAGCAGCAAGCGCTGGACGAGGCCGTGGCCCAGGCCGAGCGCTTAAGAGAGGCCGCGCTGCAGGCCCAGGCCGATGTGCGCCTGCGCCTGAAGCAGGAACGCGCCCGCTGGGAGGGCGCCCAGGCCGCTGTGCTGGCGGCCACGCTGGCCGAGGGGCAGCCCTGCCCGGTGTGCGGCGCGCTGCACCACCCGGCCCCCGCCCCGGCGCAGGACGCGCCCTCGCGGGAGGCGCTGGAACGCCTGGAGGCCGAGGAGCAACGCCTGACCCAACAGACCCAGGCGCACATGGAAGCCGCCCAGAACCGCACCCGGCAGGCGGCCCAGCGCCGCCCCGCGCTGGAACAGGCACGGGATGTTGCGCAAACCGCGCTGGAGGAGGCGCAGCGCGCCGCTGCCCAGGCCCAGGCCGATTGCCAGACCGTGCTGGAACAGGTGCCGGAGGCGCTGCGCAAGGAGGGGGCCGCCCGTGCTGCGCTGCAGGAGGCGGAGCGCCGTCTGGAGGCGCTGCAGGCAGCCCTGGCGCAAGCAGAGCGGTGCGCCACCGCCGCCACTGCCGCGGCAGCCGCCGCCGGGGAGGCCCACCGTGCTGCCCAGGCCGCGCTGGCCGAAGCTGCCAAGCGGGCCGAGGCCGAGCGCGAGGCCTTCCTGAACCGCCTGGGGGACAGCGGCTTTGCCGACCAGGAGAGCTACATCCAGGCGCGCAAGGCGCTGGGCGAGCGGGAGCGCTGGAAGAAAACGCTGCAGGATCACGCCGAGGCGCTGGCCGCCGCCCGGGATCGCCACCAGCGGGCTCTTGAGGCCGCCCAGGGCGTCGCGGCGCCGGACTTGGCCGCGCTCGGCCTGGCCGCGGCCCAGGCCGCCGCTGCCCACGAGCAGGCGCTGGGCGACCAGGTGCGCCGGGCGCAGCAGCTGCAACAGGAGCAGCAGTGGGTGCGCAATCTGAGCGCGCTGGAGGCCAAGCTTGCCACGCTGGAGGCTCGGTATTCCGTGCTTGGCGAGCTTTCCCGCGTGGCCAACGGCCAGAACCCCATGGGGCTGACGCTGCAGCGCTTCGTGCTGAGCGCCCTGTTCGACGACGTGGCCGTGGCGGCCACCCAGCGGCTGCGGGTCATGAGCCGCGGGCGCTACGCGCTGCAGCGCACCGCCGAGCGCGCCCACGCCCGGGCCGCCGCCGGGCTGGACCTGGAGGTGTTCGATGAATACACGGGTATGGCGCGGCCGGTGTCCACGCTGAGCGGCGGCGAGAGCTTCCTGGCCTCGCTGGCGCTGGCGCTGGGCTTGGCCGACGTGGTGCAATCCTACGCCGGGGGCATCCATCTGGAGACCATCTTCGTGGACGAGGGCTTCGGTACGCTGGACCCCGAGGCGCTGGAGGAGGCGCTCAAGGCGCTGCTGGGCCTGCAAAGCGCCGGCCGTCTCGTGGGCATCATCTCCCACGTGCCGGAGCTGCGCGAGCGCATCGACGCCCGCCTGGAGGTGACTCCCGCAGCGGACCGCGGCAGCACGGCGAGGTTCGTGGTCGGGTGATGTCATCCCCCGACCGCTTTCGCCGGCGACGTTTCGGTGTCGCCGGCGATTCGGGCGTCTTGTCCTTGGCCGCATATTGATGGGTTGGGTAGTGACCACTGTCACCGATGTTTCCTCGTGGGTGATGTATATAGTAGACATAGACATCACCGCAAAGGAGTGTTCCGCCATGAGTGCTTATACTGATACCGCCCCTGCTTCCCGGCGCGAGGTGATGGCCTGCGCCGATGACCATGTGTCCACCGCGGAGTGGATGTGGACCCTGTTCCTGACCGGCATACCTGTGGTGGGGCTGGTGCTGCTGTTCATCTGGGCCTTCGGCGGTGGCGCCAAGGTCAGCAAGCGCAGCTTTGCCCGCGCCGCGCTTCTATGGATGGCCATCGGCGTGGCCGTGTCCATCGTCGTCTCCATCATCGCCGGTGGCTCGCTGATGCTGCTGTTCAACAGCATGAACCTTCCCAACATGCAGTAAATAGGCTAGGGAAAAGGCGTCGCGGAGACATTCTCCGCGGCGCTTTTTGCATATCGTTATTGTTGATGGCAGAAAACATTCGACATACAATATATTATAGGATCGTTCATAAAGGAGTCAGGCATCATGGGTATGTATCCCAACGGAGTTCCTGTGCGCCCTCTGAACAACAATGCCTACTACACCGAAGAGCCCGTATCCACCGGCGAATGGATGTGGACGACGCTGCTCATGGTCATTCCTGTTATCAACCTCGTGCTGATGTTCGTGTGGGCCTTCGGTGGTAGCGCCAAGGCCAGCAAGCGCAACTTCTTCCGCGCGGCGCTGATCTGGGCGGCCATCGGCATCGGCATCTATCTGCTGGTGTTCATGATCGTGCTGTTTTTGGGCGGCTCCATGCTAGGGAATCGCTGAATCAATGGGGCGTCCGCAAGGCGGATGCCATGCTTTGTTCAGCGCTTCCCTAGAACAACAGCGGCAGCCGCATGGCGTGCACGGCTTCTTCGTCGCGCAGCCGCAGGAACAGCTCCCTGAGCCGCGGGCTTGCAGCCTGGCGGCTTAGCTTGGCATAGCGCGCGTAATCCTCGGTCTCGGCCAGCAGGCATTCCCGCAGGGCTTCGCGGTAGTCGCCGGGGGCGGCGTCGGAGGGCTCGCCCCGCCAGTTCATCTGGGCCAGCGCCGCATAGGCCTGGGCAAGGCTTTTGGCGTGCTCCTCTTCCTGGCAGCTGAAATCCTGCAGCAGCTTGCGCGCATTCTCATCGGGCGCCAGCGCCGCCAGCGCCGCGTAGGTCCGGCCGCTGCCCAGCTCCTGCGCGATGGCCCGCTCGATGTCGGCCATGCGCTCAAAGTCAGCCATGACGCTTCCATATCCTGAGCTTAACATCCGGATTCCTCCCCATGACAGGCTACTCCGCCCCTTCATCGTATGCTCTCAGGGGCGCCCTTGATAGTGGCGCCGCGCCGGCCCATCTGCGCGCGCACATAGCCCGCGGCGTCCACGCCCTGCAGCCGCAGCGTCAGCAGAAAAAACGTGAAGCCCGTGCCGATGGAAATGAGCAGGGAGGGCACAGTGGATACGCCCGCGCCCAGCATATGGTGCACGTTGCCCGTGGCGAAGCCGGTGACCAGCGCCGACAGCGCCGGCAGCACGAACCACCCTGCCCATTCCACCCGCAGGTCCAGCGCCCGGCGCAGCGCGTGCAAGTTCAGCGCGAACACGATCAGCGCATCGGCGGCGTAGCCCATCAAAAAGCCGATGAGCCCCAGCTTGGGATCTGCCACCGCGAACCATGTGAACGCCAGCTGCACGGCGCCGCCCAGCACGTTGTGGGCCATGGCGCGGTTTTGCAGGCCCACGCCGTTGAGCAGGCTGGTTGTGATGATCTGGTAATACACCAGCGCCGAGCCGCCGGCCAGCCACCAGAAGTGCTCCGCCGGCACGTTCTGCCCATAGATCAGCTGGCAGATGGGCGGGCCCAGCGGCGTGATCACCGCGATGACCGGCAGCGCGATGAGCCCGGTGACCTGCATGGAGCGGCCCACCTTGCGGCGCACGTCGGCGGTGTCGCGCAGCGCCGTGCTCTCGGTCAGCTTTGGCAGCATCAGCGTGGCAATGGGGCTTACGAACGCCATGGGGATCATGTACAGCGGCAGCGCCATGCCCATCATCACGCCCAGCGCGCTGATGGCGGCGGTCTGGCTATAGCCGGCGGCCATCAGCCGCTGGGGGATGAGCACCGTGTTGGCCGAGGACAGCAGGTTGTTGACCAGCGCCGCCGCGGCCACCGGCAGCGCCATGGCCAGCAGCCGGCCAAGAAGCCCCCGGCCAGCCCCGGCTGCAGGCTTCACGCCCTGTATGCGCCGCCAGCGCCGGTACAGGCCTGCCAGGAATGTGGAGCTGAACAGCTCACTGATGATCATGCCCCCCACGATCAGCGCAGCCGCCTCGGCGCTGCTCTTGGCCGGCAGCAGCAACAGCAGCGCCGCCACGGCCACGATGCGCACGATCTGCTCCAGTTGGTCGCTGAGCGCCGGCGACCGCACGTTCTGCACGCCGTAGAAGAAGGACTTGACGATGTTCTCCATGCCGGTGAGCGCCAGGCAGGGCAGCAGCAGCAGCAGCGCCGTCTGCGTTTCGGCGTCGCCCAGCAGCGTTTCGGAAATCCAGCCGGAAAAGCCCAGCACCAAAGCAGCCGCCACGGCAAAAAGGCCGAAGAACAGCGCCGCCGCTGCGCCCACCACCGCGCCTGTGCCGGCGTGGTCCTTTAAGGCGTTGCGCTCGCTGGCCACCGCTGTGACCGCCGTGCCCACGCCGGAAAGCGTGATCGCCAGCATCACCGAATAGGCGGGCATCACCAGAGAGAATACGCCCATGCCGTCGGCGCCGATGCGCCAGCTTAAAAATACGCGGTAGCCAAAGCCCAGCAGTTGCAGGCCGATGCCGGAAGCCGTCAGGATCAGGGCGCTGTAGAACAGAGACTTGCGTGGGATCTTCACGAAACTCCTCCGCATGACTGTATTGCCATGTACTACAGTATGCGTGGGTGGGTGGGGGAATGCTCGGCCTGTGTGGCAGCGCCGCAAGTTGAAATATTAACTGATTGTTAACTCCAACGCGTTGTGCTATATTGATGCCGCCGAGACATTTGCTTATCGTTTGAAAACTTATGACTTGTTGCGCTATCGAGTTTGAAGTTTTTGTATGAGGAGGTGAGCTCATGAGCAAGACGGATTCACAGGTAGCGGCAAACACAAGATTGTTGAATAAAAAAACCAACAGATCGAAAAAAGGGAATGGCAGGTTGAAAGCCGTTGAACGCGATCTGTATTCACTTAGCCGCAGAGAAGGACTCCAGGACATCGGGGAGATGCTTCACGGGGACACCATCGGCTGGAACCGGACCATCGCCGACGCCGCAAAATATCTGCTGGAAACTGCAGGCGATTTACCCAAAGAGGGAAATGACATCAACGATCTTCTGGCCAAGAGGTTGGAGGGAGAGCACTCTTTTGCGAATTACCCTGAAGACGAGAGGGAGCTGTTCACCGATTTTGAACCTGCTGGAAAAATAGTGGATTCTGAGGTGCAGCAATTACTCGCCGATCAGGAAATCCCGAGTGCGATGAAAGGTCACGGGCTGCTCACGGCAGAGGAGATTGCGGTCCTTCTGGAGGGCTATTATGGACCGGGCGAATCGGGCGAAAAGAAACCACAGGGGGAACCGGCTCTTTCGCATCAAGAGACAATCGATGGATTGACCAGTAGTCTTTTTGCATCAGAGATGCCGTCTTATGAAGTTACGACGAATTGGCGTGAGGAAGGCCAAATATATGGGCTCTTATCGGCCGAGGCAGATATTGTTAACGAATTTATCCATACCTGGAACAAAACGAAGGAGCCCGACGATCCTCTCAGGCTGCCACCATTTGAAGTAAAAAAGCCACCGGAGCCTGCGTTGCAGGAGCATAAGCTTGAACTGGAAATCGGGCAAATGGCAGGAAGCATCCTCTTTGAAGGATTGTGCTCAATGCTGCGCTAGGTAACAATGCGGGGGACTTGATTACCCAAAGAAACCTTGCAAACATGAAGCAAGCCTTGTGTGACAATGTTGCGGAAGGCTTGTTTTTTCATTGATAAAATGGGGCCAGAAAATCCAAGGAAGGGTGTATGAAATGTCAGCGATTCCATTAACCGGCAAGAACTTCCGAGAGGTTGTTTTACAATCTGAAAAACCGGTCCTGATCGACTTTTGGGCCACATGGTGCGGCCCCTGCCGTATGCAGAGCCCCATCATCGACGAGCTGGCCAGCGAGGTTGGCGACACTGCTGTGGTGGCCAAGCTCAACGTGGATGAAAACCCCGAGCTGGCGGCACAGTTCTCCGTCATGAGCATTCCGGCGCTGGTTTTGGTCAGGAACGGCAAGGTCGTCACGCGCAAGGTGGGCTTCACGCCGAAGGCTGCTCTGATCAGCCTGCTTGCAGCGGCAGCATAGTTCAGCCGGCGGAGCGCCGCAGCCGCTCCGCGTCGAGCAGCTCGATGCGGCCTCGGGAGAGCCGGATCAGGCCGTCGTTCTCCATGTATTTGAGCACGCGGCTGATGACCTCCCGGGCGGTTCCCAGGTTTCTGGCGATGGTCTCGTGGGTGATGGGCAGGCGGGAAGCGCCTTCCAGGTTGAATTGCTCCAGCAGGAACGAAGCGACCCGCTGCCCCATGTTCCTGGAAACCATCTGCTCTATGACCCACATGACCTCGGAGAACCGCTCGGCCACCAGATCGGCCATATACTCCTTGAGCAAGGGGTACTTCCCGGAAAGCGTGCTCAGCAGAGAGGCGGGAATGAAGTACAGCTCGCTGTCCCTTTCCGCCTCCAGCGTAACTTCGAAGGTGATGTTTTTCAGGGCGCAGGATGCTGACAGTATGCAGACATCGCCGGGCAGCAACCGATAGAGCGTGATGCTCTTGGCGTCCTCTGTCTCATAAAACGCCCGCAGCTGCCCCGCCTTAACGATGACAAGGCCATTGCAATCCTGCTGCCGGTTGAACACCGGCTCGCCTTGCCCAAAGCTCGCCCGCACCATGGCGGCCTCCAGCGTGGCGCTGTCCTGCGCGCTCAGCCGTTGCAGGAAAGGCAGATAGGTTTTCAGAAACGGACGGTCACGATCCTCAATCATATCCCTGCTCCAAACCCAACGTTAGTTCGATCGATGAAAGGAAATGTATCATGTTTAAAACATTGTATGGCGCATCCAAAGCCACTGTTATTTCTCCGCAGGAAGCCAAAAGACGTCTGTCGTCCGGCGACACCGTGGTCCTGCTGGACGTCAGAACACCGCAGGAGTACGAGCAAATTCACATCCCCAACAGTATATCATTGCCGCTGGACTGCTTAAAGCAGGAGGTTGCCGACAGGATCCCCGACAAAGACACGGAAATCATTGTCTACTGCCTGAGCGGCGCCCGCTCCTCCATGGCGTGCAGCCAGCTCATTTCCATGGGCTATACCAACGTCAGTAACATGGGCGGCATCCGCTCCTGGCGGTATGAGACCGTACATGGGCGAGGATAAGCCGGGCTGCGACCCGAACAACAGGAGGTTTTCATGAAAGTAGACAGCAAGCGTTGCCCGCAGAATCACCGCTGCCCGGCCATCGCCCAATGCCCGGTTGACGCCATTTCGCAGAAAGGCAACGGCCTTCCGGTCATCGATCAGCAGAAATGCCTCAAGTGCCGGAAGTGCGTGCTGTTCTGCCCGATGCAGGCGATAACTGTTTCGTAGCGAAATTGTTTCTGTGTTATAAAAATGAGGCTGGCCGCCGCTTCCCGCTCAGGGCGCAGGTGTACGCATAACCCGCCGCGGCCTGGTACATGCGCAGCAGCACAATGATACCGTATGGGCCGTGGCGGGTTGCGGGGAGACCGGTTATTTGCCTCGGTTGTATTCCTCCACGATTTGCGTCACCAGCCGTACGCGCTCGATGTTGCCCCTCGACGGCATCTCGTCGGAGATACCCAGAATCAGCCTGGGCGCAAAGAGTTCGATGACCCGGTGCACCTGCTCCACCAGCGCTTCCACCGGGAAGGTGTCCTCAAAGAGCACCGCGGCGATGCCGTCCACCAGGAACACTTCGTCGCCCAGCGCGTCCTTCATCTCCTCCAGCGTCACGTCGCCCTGGGGGATGGGCGTGATGGCCTCTATGCCGTCCAGCCCGCAATGCTTGGCGTAGGGCAGCAGCGGCTTGCAGTCGCCGTCCCAATGGGAGAAGACGAACTTGCCGGCCCTGTGCAGCCGTTCGCAGCGCTGCTGATAGGCGGGCAGCACATATTTCTCAAAAAGCTTGGGCGACAGCGTGCCTCCGTGCAGGTTGTCGCCAAAATTGACCCATTCCAGCGGCGAGGCGTTGATGACATCCATGAGCCGCAGCGCGTTTTCGTTGAGCGCGGTGAAGTATTTCTCCACGGTTTCCGGATAATCCATCAGCGCGTAGACGCCGGCCTCCACGCCCATCAGGTCGTGGTACAGGTTCTGCACGGTGACCCTGGGCCACGTGAACATCACGGGCAGGCCGATGTCGCCCCATTCGGCGTACACCGCGTCATACACCGCCCGGTCGAAGGCCCAGTCGGTGTGCTCCACGAGCCACATCTGCACCTTCAAGTCGTCCTCGGTCACGACCGGCCATTTCTCAAAGAACCAGCCGGGGTTGGATGTGTTGCCCCGCATCACCGTGGTCAGCTTGCCTACCGGGGTTTCGATGACGGTCTCCCGCTCCATGGGGGAGATTTCCCGGCTGTAGGTATGCACGCTGCCCGGCAGCACCTGGCGGAAGCACGCGTTGTACTCGTAGATGCGGTTGGAGCAGCCCAGGTTGCGGTAAATCTGAGCGTCGGACAGGCCATCCAGGCCGCCGGGCAGCGGCTCACCCAGGAACTTCCTGTCGGCGATCCAACAGAGGATCCTGGGCTGGAAGAGGATCTTCCCGCCCGATGTGCCGCGCAGCACGGCGCGGTTGAGTTCCAGCAAATTGCTCATATTCATCGTCCGCCCATTCCGTTTTTGCCATTATAGCATGGGGCGGGAACCGTTGGCTATTCGTGGGCGGCCTCGGCCATGGCCGCCAGGTTCTCCGGCGGCACGTTGGGCAGCAGCGCCTCATGGCTGGGGCTTACGACATAGTTGGGTCCGAACAGGTCTCGCAGCCTGCGCACCTCGTCCCGCACCTGCTGCGGCGTGCCGAAGGGCAGCAGGCGCTGGGTGTCCACGCCGCCGATGAAGACCAGCTTTCCGTTGTATTTGCGGGCAAGATTTTCGGCTTCCATGTTGCGGGCCAGCGCCTGTATCGGGTGCAGCGCGTCCACGCCGGCGTCGATGAGCTGCGGGATGATGCGGTCGATGGCACCGCAGGAATGCAGCACCACCGGCAGACCGTGCCGCTTGGCCTGGTCGATCAGCCGTTTAAAATAGGGCAGCACAAAGCGCCCGAACAGCTCCGGCGAGATCAGCATGTCCAGCTGGCTGCCGAAGTCATTGCCGAAGAAGAAAGCGTCCATATGGGCGGCGGTGCGGCTGAACCACAGCTCGTTGGCCTGCAGGTAGAAATCCACGACGTGTTCTGTGACCGCCTGCACGACGTCCGGGTCGGTATACATCTTGATGAAGTAATTGTCCATGCCGAAGAAATCGGCCACGTGGTGGAAGAAGGGGCTCCACATGCCCGAGAGCACGGCGAAGCCCTGGGCCTCGCGCTCCCGCAGCGCGCTCTGCGCCTGGGTGAAGTCCAGGTATTTGACATCCGGCCAGTCGAAGCGCTCCACCTGCGCCACATCCTCACATTGCGCGAAGACGCCGCCTTGGTTCAGCGAGCGGCGCGTCTGCCCGGCGTCGGTGTCTATCATGGGTTTGCCCTGCGGGTGCTTCCAGCAGTCCCAAAATTCCGGCATTGCCCACACCAGCGTGTCGCCAAGAGCCTTGGACAGGCCGAAATCGTCCTGCACGCCGAAATGGCTGCAGTACACCGGCAGGCTGTCGGGATGAGGGTTGCCGTGCCAGAAGCCGCTGCTGGCGCTGCGCCCCTGCAGGATGGAATGGAAGTGCTCTCTTGATGTCATAAGTGATTCTCCCTACTTTCCCGGCCGGGTGTTCAGCCTTTCACAGAGCCCAGCACCAGTCCGGTTACGAAGTATTTTTGCAGGAAGGGGTACACGGCCAGAATCGGGATCATGGACACGAACACCTTGGCCGCGTTGAAGTTCTTGCTGGCCAGATCCCTCATGCGCTGGAGCTCCTCGGGGCTCATGGTGCTGGTGTTGCGGATCTCCACAACCAACTGCTGCAGGTAGGACTGCAGCGGCAGGTTCCTCGAGTGGTTCATGTATATTATACCATCAAAGAATGCGTTCCAGTGGCCCACGATGCTGAAAAGCGTGACCGTGGCGATGGAAGGCACAGCCAGCGGTATGAAGATGCGCACCAGGATCGTCCAGGGGTTGGCGCCGTCGATGCGGGCAGCTTCCTCCAGTTCGTCGGGCAGGCCCTTGAAGTAGTTCATCAGGATGATCACGTTGAAGATGGGCACCGCTCCGGGCAGCACCAGCGCCCAGATCGTGTCCAGCATCTTTAAGTTGTTGATGAGCAGATAGCTGGGGATCAGCCCGCCGCCGAACAGCATCGAGAATGCCAGGTACCACATATACACGTTGCGCTGGGGGAACACGCGGGTGCTCTTGGACAGCGGATAGGCCATCAGGACGGTCAGCACCAGGTTGATGCCGCCGCCCAGCAGTACGCGGTACACCGAGTTGGCGAAGGAGCGGAAGAATTGCTGATCTTCCAGGATTGCGCGGTAAGCCGCCAGCGTGAAGTTGACCGGCCAGAAGGTGACCATGCCCGCCATGGCGGCGGCCTTGTCGGAAAAGGATATGGCGATGGTGTTCACGATGGGCAGCAGGCATACCGCCGTGAGCAAAACCAATATGGCGATGATGACGGCATGAATCGCCTTGGCCGATGCGCTCTTGTTCTCAATCATTGCGGTCTCCTTAAAAAATCCGGTATCCGGCAAAGCGGTTCGCCAGATAGTAAGACAGTACGATGAGCACGATGCTGACCATCGACTTGAGCAGGCCCACCGCTGTGCCCAGGCTGAATTGCATCTCCACCAGGCCCATGCGGTACACGTAGGTGTCGATGATGTCTCCGGTGCGGTAGACCAGCGGATTGTACATGTTGAACACCTGGTCGAAGCCAGCGTTTAGCACATGGCCCAGGCTCAGCGTGGTCATCAGCACGATCGTGGGCACAAGGCTGGGAAAGGTCACGTGCAGCAACTGCTTCCAGCGCCCGGCGCCGTCGATGGACGCGGCCTCATAGAGATTGGGGTCGATGGCGGTCAGCGCGGCCAGATAGATGATGGCGCCATAGCCGAACTCCTTCCACAGCTCCGTACCGATGAGGATGGGGCGGAACCATTTGTTGCTGGCCATGAACATGATCTTCTCCATACCCAGGCGCTCAAGCGTCGTGTTGATGATGCCATCCAGCGAGAACATGGAGACGAACATACCGCCCAGTATGACCCAGGACAGGAAGTGCGGCATATAGACAACCGTTTGCACGATCCGCTTGAAACGCTTGTTGGTTACTTCGTTGAGCAGCAGCGCGAAGATCACCGGCACGACGATGCCCAGCAGGATCTTGCTTATGGCGATGATGACGGTGTTGGATAGCACCTGCATGCTGTCGGGGATCAGAAACATGTAGGCGAAGTTGGCCAGGCCCACCCATTTAGAGCCCAGTATGCCCTTGGCAGGCACATAGTTCTGGAAGGCGATGACCAGGCCGAACAGCGGAATGGTGGCAAAGATGAACAGCAGCACCACGCCCGGCAGCATCATGATGTTATAGCTAAGAATATCGAAATTTTTTCGTGAGGCGGGGCGTTTTTTCCGGGAAGGCTCTACCTTGCTCTTGGCTAACATGGGAAGTCCTTTCGGCGGCTTGGGTTGGAAACATCAGATCTGCCGCCGAAGCGGCAGATCTGATGCATGCGTGAACAAAAAGTGTGATTTACTTGCCAGCCGTGATTTCGTCCAGGATCTCCTGGCCGCCGGCGGCGTTCCACTGGGTCACGAAGGTGTCAAAGGCTTCGATGGGCTTCTCACCCATGATGATCTGCAGGATGGTCTCGGTTTCCATCTTCTTGAGGTTGGACCACTTGGTTTCCATGGCGGGCGTGGTGCCGAAGAACGCCGTGGTCACGAACTCCACATTGCTGTCGCCGGCGGCCTTTGGGCCCATGGTGCGGGCGATGTCCAGCATGAAGTTGTTGACGTCCTTCTTGGGGTCTTTGCGATTGGCCATGATCTGCGGAACTTCACCGGCGAACATCTGATACTTCAGCTTGCTGGTGTCGCCGCCGGCGGCAATGGCGTTCTCGATGTCGGCGACGCCGCGCACGACGATGTCAGGATAGTTGATTTCGATGGCGATGGGCATGTAGCCCCAGCTCAGGCCGGCGTTGTTCTTCTGCCAGTCGGCGTAGGCGGCCGCGCCGTCGCCGTTGCCGCGCAGCACGTCATAGCTGCCGTTGAGGGCCTTGACGATGGCTTCGGGGTGCTCATAGCCCTTGCGGACGATCAGGATGGCCTGCAGAGGGTCATTGGTGGGCGTGGTCAGCTTGCCCTGGGCGTTCACAGGGGCGGACAGAGCAATCCATTCGGCCTCGGGGTGGTTGGTGATGGAGTTGACCACACCGCCGGCCGGCCACCAGACGCTAAAGAACATGCCCAGCTTGCCGGCGGCCAGCAGAGCGTCGCGGTCCTCGCCCTTGCGGATGGCGAACTCCTTATCCAGAATGCCCTGGCTGTAAGCGTCACGCAGCTTGGCCAGCGCGTCCTTCATCTGGGGCTGCACCGAGCCATAGGCGACCTTGCCGTCCACGGTGATCCAGGAACCGGGATAGGCGCCGAAGGCGTTGAACATCGTGTCCAGACCGCCCCAGGTGTTGTAGCCCAGGTAAACGGTGTCGGGGCCGGTCAGGCCCACGGTGGCGCCCTTGCCGTTTTGGCCGGGGTCCTGTTCAATGAAGGCCTTGGCGACGTTCAGTACATCGTCCACGGTCTTGGGCTCCTGCAGGCCCAGCTTGTCCAGCCAGTCCTTGCGGATCCACAGCACATTGTGGCAGTGGGTAAGGCTGGGGGAGGGAATGCCCATGAGCTTGCCGTCCACGGTCACTTCCTTGAACAGCGCCTCGCCGTTCACGTCCAGCTGTTCCTTGAGGAACGGGGAGATGCACTTGTCATAGGCTTCTGTCATGTCCGCCACCAGGCCGTTGTCCAGCAGTTGCTTGAACACCTTGCGGTTGACGACCATGATGTCGGGGATCTCACCGGCTGCGATGGACAGGGAGACCTTCTGGTCATAGTTGGCGGGGTCCACTTCCCACGCCACCTTGGTCTCGATGTTGAACTTTTCCTTGACGTAGTCCACAAAGGGGTTCTTTTCATAGGTGATGTCGTTTTCGCTGGTCGCCTTGCTGACGCCCTTGGTGAAGGTCACGGTTTCCGCGTAGGGGGTGTAGGGATCCCACACCGCGTCGGCGGCTGCTGTCTGGGATGGCGGCGCCACGCTCTCCTGCGGAGCGCTGGCTTCCGGGCTCGGGGTCGCTTGGGCAGAGGCCGGTGCCGATGCGGCGGGTGTGCCGGCGCAACCCGTAAGGGCTGCAACGGTCATCACTGCGATCAACAGGGCCAACCACTTGCTTTTCATTACAGATCCTCCTTTTTCTTCGTTGCCTTTGCCATTTAAGCAAATTGCATAGTAAAAGCATATAATCTTAGGCTAATTGTGGAAATAATAAAAAACTCAGAATTGTGACAGTTATTTCATCTCTCTAAACTCATGCTTCTCGCGCTGTCATACCGGCCGTATCACGAAGCGGAAGCGGGCGTCCTGATCATACCACAGCGGGAAGTTCGTGTTCCAAAAGTTGTTATACAGATTGAAGTACACACCGTTGGACGCGTCGCCGTCGCCATCGCCGAAGGCCCACAGCGCCGGCTCGCCGATGTTCACCAGCGCCGTGTCCAGCGTCTCCAGCGTCAGCTCATCATAATGCAGGCCGAAGTCGGTCGCGTGCATCTTGATGTTGCCATGCCGGACCACGCGCGCCGGATCGATCCATTCGCCCAGCTTGCTGACCCGGCAGCCGGTGGCCACGGGGTTCATGCCCAGCCACAGCGCCTCTGACACGCGGCTGGCGGGCTTGCCCCACCACGCGAAATCCAGCAGCACGGCTTCACCCTGGGGCCGCACCCGCAGCATCAGGCGCTGGGGGCAGCCGTACAGCCGCGTCGCGTCGGCGCGCACCTCCAGCAGGGCGATGGCCTCCTGGTCGTTGGCATACAGCTCCTGGAGCTGGGCTCCGCAGCTTTGATAGCGGTCTATGGCTTTCTCCGACCCCAGCTTGTTAAAATCATCAAAGGCCAAATCCCGCAGCTCGGGGTAATATGTCAGGTCCATGTAGCGCCGGCAGAACTCGTCGGTCTGCTCGCGGGAATAGGCTTCATAGCGGAATGCGCCCAGGCGATGGCTGGCGTCGGCAGCGTGGAAAGCGCCTCTGGAGAGCGTGGTGAGCGCGCCGTCGCCGTCAAAGCCGATGCTCCAGCCGCCGATGCTCAGCACGGCCTGCGTGTCCTGCACGCGGCGGTATCCGGTTGTATCCGGCATGGGCACGCTGCATTCGCCGATGGCGCGCTGCGCCTGGTCCCGCGGTTCGCCGTGCAGTGCGTCCACTGCCTGGTCGATGTAGCCTCGCTGCTCCTGCCAGGATTCTTCCAGCAACTGATAGCCCGGCGTGGGCCGGACCTTCTCAAATTCTGTGCGTACATAATGGTCATGGTCGCGCAGCCGAGACTTGTAATCCAGCCCCCAGGTGTGCTCGGCAATGCTCAGCAGCGGCAACTCCACAGCCTCTTTTTGGGGCGCCTGCCACTGGCGGCGCAGGCGCAGCAGCGCCCGGTATTGGCTCACCTTGCCCGGGTCCGTGGCCACGCCGTGTATCCAGGAATCACCGATCTCGTCGGTGACAACGGGCAGGCTGTCACGGATGCGCCGGATGGCCGGCACGATGTCGTTGAGGGTGCCGGCGCGCAGCACGGCCTGCGGGTGCTCTTGGCGCATCTGCTCATACATCTGGCGGATGGGCTGCGCCGACTGGGGGCCGTTGTTGTCGCCGGTGTGGGCAAAGCAGATGGCCAGGCCCGTGCCGGGGATCTCGGTGTAGCGCCCATAGCCAAAGTTGTACATCATGACGATCTCTTCGCCGCCGGGGGCGCGCCACCGGAACAGCGGCGGTACCTTGGGAGATACCGAGACCGGGTTCACGCCAATGTGAAGAAATTCGATGCCCGCGCGGGCCAGCAGCGGCACGATGGCCCTGGTGTGGCCGGGCACATCGGTGAGCTTGGCGGCCACGGTGTGCTTGCCAAAACGCTGGTCCAGCCCTTGAGAGATGCTCAGGCCATACTCGAAGAGTTCCCGGTCCATAAGCTCCGTGTGGGTCGTGAAGGGCAGCCCATGCCAGGCGATGTCCCCGGCCTCAATGGCGCGCTCCATCTCGCGCCGGCCTTCGGGTTCGGCGCTGCGCAAGTATTCGTCCACGAGCCACGAGCCCGTGGTCCAGATAAAGCGCTCCTGGCCCTCCTCCCGCAACTCCCGCGCCAGCTTCATGGCCTGGGGGATATAGGATTGGATGTAGCGCTCCCGCACGTTCTTCGCAAAGTCCGTATAGCCGATGTCCAGATGGGTTTTGAACAGGAAAAGGATCTCTTTGATGGTACTCACTGCGTTCCCCTTTCGGTATATAATGAGTGTGCTATCCAAGCGGTATCATTATAATCAGGCGTGCCTCTTGCCCATATCATAAAAAATTCAGAAATATATAACATAAACGTGAAATATATCAAATGCCCGGCCGGTGTAAAATTGTATATAATAGTCGAAAGAACCCGCTGGGGCAGCGGCGAAGTGCCCGTGTGATCGCAAAGGAGGGAAGAATGGTTCAGGTTGTCGTCGTTGACGACGAAGAAATTGAGCGCAATGGGCTGGAATTCCTGCTGCAGCGTTGCGAGCACCCGATGCAGATCCATAAAATGTGCAACGGCAGCGAGGCGCTGGAGTTTCTTCGGCGGCGGCGAGCAGATCTCGTCATCACCGACATCAAGATGCCTTTTATGGATGGTCTGGCGCTGTGCCGTGAAGCGAGAGCCCTCTATCCGGACATCCATCTGTTGATTTCTTCCGGCTACGGCGAGTTTGAGTTCGCTCAGCAGGCAATACAGGCCAAGGTGGACGATTACATCCTCAAGCCCGTGATCGTGGATCACTTCTATCGCACCGTCGAGGGCATCATCAGCTCGCTGCAGGAGGACCAGGCCAAACAGCGCAGGAGCATCCCCCGGCAGCAGGAGGCCGCGCTGCCCGAAGACGAGCAGGACACCGCCCGCAAGAAGGCCATTCAACTGGCCATGCAGCTGATCCGAGAAAACTACCACCGGGACATTAGCCTGGAGTGGATTGCCCAGCAGATTTATTTGTCTCCTGGGTACTTGAGCGGCCTGTTTCACAAGGAGACCGGTCACAGCGTAATACAATACATCACGCTGTGCCGCATGGAGAAAGCCAGAGAGTATCTGACACAAACCAACATGAAGATTGTGGACATCGCCCGGCGCGTAGGTTACAGCAACTCCTCGTACTTCTGCCTGCAGTTCCGCAAGTATTACGGCGTGACCGCTGTGCAGATGCGCGAAGGAAAGGACGCCGACGTCGGATGAAAAGGTGGGGCCGCTTCTTCCACAATCTGCGCTTCAAACAGAAGCTGCTGCTGTCCTACTCCATCGTCGCGCTGATCCCGCTGATCTCATGGAGCCTTTACTCCTACCAGCAGACCAACGCGTCGCTGCGGGTGCAGACGGGCATACGCTTCCAGGAGATTATCGGAAACGCCAGGGACAACCTGCAAAGCCGGGTCCGCAAGATTGAAAACGCCTTTGCGCTGATCGCCCGGGACCCTTCCATCGGTCAGATCATCAACAACCAATATCAAAGCAGCTACCGCAAGTATTACGACGTCACCCAGAAGTTCGACCCCATGGCCAACACGCTGCTGGGCTTGAACCCTGAGGTGGAATCCATCGATATCTACACGACCGGCAGCATCAAGTCGGCGCGGATGAACTTTTTGGACCTGGAGGAGGCGCTGCGAACAAAGGAGCGCCTGCGGCAGCTCAACAACACCGACATGACGTGGTTTCTGGACGGCGGCACGCTGACCTTGGCACAGAAGGTGTACAGCATCGACGACCCCCGCAAATACGCGATCCTCGCCCTGAAGGTCAAGTATGACGCTTTTTTCTCGGAAGCCGTTCCGGGCAATCTGGACAATTATGGCATCCTCGTCGAGGACGCTTCCGGCCAGATCCTCTTCCGGGAGGACGGCATGCACAACCGGCCCGATCTGGGGCAATTGAGCCTGGAGGAAATCCGCGCCCTATGCAACAGAACCGAGGACATGCTGCTGGAGAGCCAGAGCATTGCTCCGCCGGGCTGGACCATACACATGTACATGGACATCAACGCCATTCTGGTGTCGCCTAAGTCCGCCGTCTATTCCACGGCGATCATCATAGGGGTCTCGCTGCTGCTGATCCTGGTCGTCATCGTTCTGTTCTCCAAGACCTTCATCAAGCGCATCAGCGCGCTGAACACATCGCTGGCCAGCGTGGTCAGCAGCCGGTTCACCGTGGACATCTCTTCGGATTACCGCGACGAGATCGGGGAAATCACCAACAGCGTGGGCGCCATGGTCCAGGAGACCCGCGAGCTGATCCACGAGGTGTATGAGAGCCGTCTGCTGTTGCGCGAGGCCGAGATCAAGGCGCTGCAATCCCAGATCAACCCGCACTTCCTCTATAACACGTTGTCGGCCATTAACTGGCAGGCCATCAAGAGCGGGGACATGGGCATCTCCAACATCATCACGACGCTGTCCACGTTCTACCGCACGATCCTCAACAAGAACAACAACGTGACGACGGTGCGCGCGGAGCTGGAGAACACCACCGCCTATCTGACGATCCAGCGCAACATCCACAGCAATTCCTTCGACTACTCATTCGATGTGGACGAAGCCGTGCTGGATTACAACATGCCCAACATCATTCTGCAGCCCATCGTGGAGAACGCCATTGAGCACGGCATCGACTGCAAGAACGACGGCGAGCGCGGCACGATCACCATTCGCGTGCGCGCCAGCGGCAACGACATCGTATTTGATGTGATCGACAACGGCATGGGCATGAGCGAGGAGAACATCCGCGACGTGCTGGTAAACAGCAAAAAGGGATATGGCGTCAAGAACGTCAACGAACGCCTGCAGCTGTTCTTCGATAAGGACTACGGCTTGACGCTGCAGCGTGTGCAGCCCCACGGCACCCGGGCGACGATCCGCATCCCTAAGTATATTCACGTATAGTACGGATTCTTTTTACATGTTTCTGAGATATTTGTGATTGCGACCCGCGGCAGCCGGGCTCAGAATGGTACCATCCCCGACTGTGAGGTTTCCGATGGACAAGCATCTGTATGGCAACTCTTTGGACACGCTGTTTATGATGAAGGACTGCAGGAGCCGCCGGGTTTCCAGCTACGACCGCACCGGCGGCAACAAAGACTGGATCACCATTGCGCCGGGAGAGAACATCGCCTTCGCCCAAATCGAGGGCTGCGCCATCGTGCGCCACATCTGGTGCACCGTGGGCAGCGAGGACCCGCTTTACAAGCGCAAGGCAGTGATGCGGGTCTTTTGGGACGGCGAACCCGAACCCAGTATCGAAGCGCCCCTGGGTGATTTCTTCGGCATGGGCCATGGCGTCACCAAGAACATCGTCTCCGAGCCGCTGTGCATGAGCCCTCAGGGCGGCGGCGGGTTCACGTGCTATTTCCCGATGCCCTTCCGCCAGGCGGCGCGCTTTGAACTGCTCAACGAGTGCGCCTGCCCCATCAATTTCTACTTCTATGTGGACTACGAGACATATAATTCGCTGGGCGATGACGTGGCATACTTCCACAGCCAGTGGCGCCGGGAGCGGGACACCCAGGGTTGGGCGGACCCGAACCGCAGCATACTGCAGGACAAGGCCAATGAGCCCGGCTACCCCGATTGGTTCCCGAAGCTGTGGCTCACGCCCAACCGGGACGGCCAGGGCAACTATGTGATAATGGAAGCCCAGGGCAGGGGCCACTACGTGGGCTGCAATCTGAGCATCGACTGCGTGAGCCGGCAGGCCCATGACTGGTACGGCGAAGGCGACGACATGATCTTCATCGACGGCGACCCGCTGCCCACGCTCCACGGCACGGGCACCGAGGATTACTTTAACACCGCCTTTGGCCCCAGCGAGGAATACTGCGCCCCGTGGCACGGCATTACGCTGAACAGCGGAAACAAGGACTGGCGCTGGCAGGGCAAAAACGCGATGTACCGCTTTCACATCCCGGACCCTATCCGCTTTGAGCGCTCCATCCGCGTGACCATCGAGCACGGCCACGCCAACAAGCTGTCCAACGACTATGCCAGCACGGCCTATTGGTATCAGACCGAACCCCATATGCCTTTCCCGGCGCTGCCCGCCGTGGAGCAGCGTCTGCCGCAGACGCCCTGATCGGTACACCGATTTCCCATTCTATATGATGAAACGGCTGCCGAGACTTGTGCCCGACAGCCGTTTCAGCGTGTTGACAAGGTCAGCTTCCTTGGCTTCCCCTCGGAGGGGAAGCTGTCGCCGTAGGCGACTGATGAGGTGGTATTTCTAGCTTAGAACACCTCATCCGGCGCTTCGCGCCACCTTCCCCTCCAGGGGAAGGCATTCGGTAACTATTTGCCGATAGTCTAAACGGCTGCCGAGGTTGATCCCGACAGCCGTTTTTGGCTTTGTTGCAGTTGCTCTTTGTTTAGCGTGTACCGTAAGTTCCGGATGTATCAGCGACGACCGATTGCACGTTCTCCTTGCGGCGGGAGGTTTGCACGCGCTTCATCAGTTCCTCGTAATACAGCTTCTCATCCAGCGGCAGCGTAACCGGCCGGCCCAGCCACGCCGACAGGTGCATGGCGTTGGAAAGGGTCAGGCCGTTGATGCCCTCCTGGCCGCCGGCCACCAGCGGCTCGCCGCGCAGTATCGCCCCGGCGAAGGCGTTGAGCACGCCCACATGCTGTAAGGATTGCCCGTCGGTGGGCACGTCCTCCTCGATGATTTCCGGCCGGCCGAAGGGCACCGTGTTGGTTCGGGAGAATTCCGGCTCCGGCGTACCCAAGCGCCACAGCTTCAGCTTGCCACCCTCGGCCACCAGCTTGCCGCCGTCCAGCGTAATCTCGAAGCGGTTGGAGCCGGGCACATCGCCGGTGGATGTCACGAAGGTGCCCGTGGCGCCGTTCTCGTACTCCACGTAGGTCGTTACGTCGTCCTCCACCTCGATGTCGTGCCATTTGCCAAAGTGCAGATGGGCGTCCACCTTGACCGGCAGGCCGCAGATCCACTGCCACAGGTCCAGGTTGTGGGGGCACTGGTTGAGCAGCACGCCGCCGCCCTCGCCGGACCACGTGGCGCGCCAAGCGCCCGAATCGTAATAGGCCTGCGGCCGGTACCAATCGGTGATGATCCAGCTGGTGCGGCGGATGGCGCCCAGCTCGCCACTCTTCACGATCTCGCGCATCTTGCGGTAAACGTGGTCGGTGCGCTGGTTGAACATCATGCCGAACACGACGCTGGCCTTGGCCGCCGCCTCGTTCATCTGGCGCACCTGGGCGGTGTATACGCCGGCGGGCTTCTCCACCATGACGTGCAGGCCGCGCCGGAAGCCCTCCATGGCGTAGCGCGGGTGGTCGTAATGGGGCACCGACACCAGTATGGCGTCTATGAGCCCGCTGTCCATCATCGCTTCCGCGTTGTCAAAACAGGGGAGATCGTCGCCCAGCACCGAGCGCGCCCAGACCAGACGGTCGGGGTTGATGTCGGCCACCGCCGCGACTTGAATTTCTGGGCACTTGTCGGCCACGATGTTGCCGATGTGGCCGGAACCCATGTTGCCCACGCCGATGATGCCCAAACGTACCTTATTCATGCGGTCCTCCTTACGCAAGGCCTCTGGCCTTCAGATATTCAAAGCTGCGGCGCAGGCACTCGAAGGGGTCTTCGCCGCCGCAGTCGTCCTGTTCCACGAGCACATACTGGGTGCCCGCGTCCGCGCAGGCGCTCAGCACCTCGTCAAAATCGATGTTGCCCTCGCCGACCACGGCCATGCGCTGCTTGTTGTCTACGATGGCCATGTCCTTGAAGTGCACGCAGGGCACGCGGCCGGCCAGCCGGCGCACCCACTGGGCCGGGTTGCAGCCGCCAAACTGCACCCAATAGGTGTCCAGTATGAATGTCAGATCCTCTGGCGGGAAATCCTCGGCCATGCGCTCCAGAATCAGCTTGCCGCCGTAGCGGGCGAACTCGAAGTGGTGGTTGTGATACCCCAGATGCATGCCCAGCTGCCGCAGGCGGCCGGCCACCGGCACAAAGCGGTCGCGGAAGGCCTCGTAATCGGCCAGGCCGCCGGCGAAGGCGCCCGGCGCGCTGCCGATGCCCACATGCTGGCATCCAAAGAGCTTGTGCTCCGCGGCCACGGCATCGGTCTCGTCGGCGATGCGGTTGGGCGCCGTGTGGGTCAGCGCGCAGGTCAGGCCGTTCTTGCGCAGCTCTTGGGCCAGCCAGCCCGCCTCAAAGGGGCCCGTGCCCGAAACCTGCACCACTCGATAGCCGATGTCGGCCACCCGGGCCAGTGTCCGCGCCAGCTCTTCCGGCGTTTTCGTAAACTCCCGCACGGTAAACAGTTGTGCTCCGACTACCATAATATCCCTCCGCTTTCGCATCCAGTATACAGAAGATGCACACCGGCGCAAAGATACAAATAAAATACCATAGATAGAAATACAATCACATTGCAATAAATGCACAAATACATTGCAAAATGCTCATGGCGTGGTATGCTTTCGCTTGTGAGGAGAGCTTTCATGCCCACGCTTTTCATGTACCGCGACAGCGGCCTGTACGCGCACCATACGCTGGACCAGCATCCCCGCGATTATGCGATGCACGCCCATGACGTTCATGAGCTCTATTGCTTTTTGGCCGGCCAGGGCAGCTATTATGTGGAGGGCCATGAGTACCCGCTGAGCCCCGGGTGCATCCTTACGCTGCAAGCAGGGGAGGCCCATTGCCTGCACATCTCCCCGGAACAGCCCTACGAGCGCCTGGCCATCCATTTCGCGCCGTCACTGCTGGATGGCATCGACGCCGACCGTGCGCTGCAGCGGCCTTTTGTGCAGCGGCCTCTGGGCTTGAACAATCTCTACCGCCCGCAGACTCTGCGTCAGGACCTGGTGCAGGCCTATTTGCAGCCGCTGCTGGAGGCCCGGGATCAGCACAGCGCCGGCGACCGGCGGCTGCTGGTGCTCACGGCGCTGCTGCCCATGTTGTATGAGCTGTCCCGGTGCTTCCACCGCCTGCAGGACGAGGCCGGTACGCCTCAGAACATCATGGTGCAGGTCATCGCCCATCTGAATGCCCACCTGAACGAAACCCCGACGGCGGACGAGCTGGCCCGGCGGTTCTATGTGAGCAAGACCTATCTGAACCGGCATTTCCAGCACGTCACCGGCTCCACGGTGCGTGAGTACATCCTGACCAAGCGGTTGATGCTGGCACGCCAGCGCATCCGCGGCGGCGTGCCGGCAAGCCAGGCCGCCGACGCCTGCGGCTGGAGCGACTACTCGTCCTTCTACCGGCAGTACCGCGCCCGGTTCGGCGTGTCTCCCGCCCAAGACAAGCGGGCTGCCAGGGGTTAAGGTTAAGCGGAGGATGTGGGGAGGGGCCTGGCTTTGGATTGACCGCCACAGCCTGCCCCTCATCGGGCATTCATATATAGGGCGCCCTTCTGGGGTTCCACGCACCGGCTGCTGACGGCTGCCTGGGGCAGCGCCGCCGCCAGATAGGCGCAAAAGCTGTCGCGCACCGGCTGCACATGGGCCAGCACGCCGCCGCTCAGCGCCACCGCCGGCGATTCCAGCCCCAACCGGGCGCTCAGAGCAATGGCCATGCCGGCCAGCTCCTGGCCGGCACGGGTCAGGATACCGGCGGCGCGGCGGTCTCCCTGGGCCGCGCGCTCCGCCACGGCTTGGGCCAGCACAGCGGTGTCGGCTTTGGGGGCGTTGTATGTGCGCTCCACCAGGGCACGGAGGCGGTCCGCCCCCGCCGCCCGTAGCAGTGCCTGGGTCAGCGGGTGCTCGGGTAGCCCGTCGTCGGCGTCGTCCAGCGCCATGCGAATGGCATCGGCGGCGATGACGTAGGCGCTTCCCCGGTCCCCCAGGATGTGCCCCCAGCCGCCCCGGCGCAGCACGGTGTCTCCGCGTTTGCCGTAGGCGATGCTGCCCGTGCCGGCCACGACCAGCAGGCCGTCGCCGCCGCCGTGGGCGGCGTACAACGCCAGTTCGCCGTCGCTCACAACACTGCAGGGCACGCCCAGGTTCTGCTGAAAGAGCTCCCGCAGGCTTGGCACTGCCGCCGGGTCCAGCCCGGCCATGCCCACGGCAACGCAGCTGCACGGGGTGGCCGCAGCAGCCATGCAGCCCCGGGCGGCGGACAGGATGTTCTCCACAGCATGGGTGCCCCCGGCTGTACCGTTGCCCGGACCGGCTTCGCAGGCGGCCAGGCGCTCCCCCTGGGGTCTATAGGCCACAGCGACGGTCCTGGTGCCGCGGCATCCACGCCGATCACGAACGTCATGGCCGGCCATCCTTGCGGTGGGCGGCCACAGCCTGGGCCAGCAGGCCCCGGTGAGCCTGTAGCAGGCTGGCGGCCTCATCGGGGCCCAGACTGGTCAACGCCATGCAGATGGCGGTCTTGGCGTGGCCGCCGGCCTGCCGCAGCAGCTCGGCGGCGGCTTGCTCATTCAGGCCGGTCACCTCGGCCACCATGCGCCGGGCGCGGCTGCGC
The DNA here is from genome assembly GCA_023422005.1 of Bacillota bacterium. Classification (GTDB taxonomy): domain Bacteria; phylum Bacillota; class Clostridia; order Christensenellales; family UMGS416; genus JAEYRA01. Next base: position 34,256 of record JAEZSC010000076.1, read on the forward strand.
AGCTTCTCGTTGGTCGCCCGCAGGTCCACCATCCGGTTGCCGTACACCTTGCCCAGGCGGATCATCACCCCGGTGGACAGCATGTTGAGCACCATCTTCTGAGCGGTGCCGGCCTTCATGCGGGTGGAACCGGTGATCACCTCCGGCCCCGGCGCGGGGGAGATGGCGATGTCCGCCAGGCGGGCCAGGGCAGAGTCCGGCGTGCAGGCGAGCGCCACGGTGAGCGCGCCCAGCGACCGGGCATGGGCCACGCCGCCCAGCACATAGGGCGTGCGGCCGGAAGCCGCCAGGCCCACCAGCACGTCTCCACCGCCAAAGCCGATGGCCTGCAGGTCTGCCCGGCCCAGGGCTTCGTCGTCCTCGGCGCCCTCCTTGGCGCGGAACATGGCGTCCGGCCCGCCGGCCATCAGCGCCACGACGACGCCTTCCTCCACGCCGAAGGTGGGCGGGCACTCGCTGGCATCCAGCACGCCCAACCGGCCGGAGCTGCCCGCGCCCATGTAGACCAGCCGGCCGCTGTTGCCCAGCGCCGCGGCGATTGCGTCCACTGCCCGGGCGATGGCGGGGATCTCCCTCTCCACCGCCGCGGCCACCTTGGCATCCTCGGCGTTGATCAGGCGCAGCATGTCCTGTGTGGGCAGCTCGTCTATGTGCTCGGTCAGCGGGTTTTGCCGCTCGGTCGTCAGGTCCTGCCAACTTATGGGCAATCCTTTTACGCTCACAGCGGATTCTGGCGCAGGAAGTCCAGCACGCCATCCACCGTGGTGAAGGCCAGGCCGGTCACCGTGTCGGCGCAACCGTAATAGATGGCCACACGGCCGGTGGGCCCATCGCACAGCGCCGCGCACGGGAAGGCCACGTTGGGCACGTCGCCCACGCACTCGTATTGGGCTTGGGGCGAGAGCAGATAGGGCCGGGAGCGGCGGATCACCTTCCAGGGCTGGTCCCGATCCAGCAGCGCCGCGCCGAAGCTGTATACAAAGCCGTTGCAGGAGTTCAGCACGCCGTGGTAGAACAGCAGCCAGCCCTCTTCGGTTTCAATGGGCGTGGGGCCTGCGCCGATCTTGGTGGATTGCCACGCCGACTGGCCGGTTCTGTCCACGCCCATGACATAACGGTGCCTGCCCCAGAACTCCATGTCCGGGCTTTCGCTGTAGTAGATGTCGCCAAAGGGCGTGTGACCGTTGTCGCTGGGGCGGCTGAGCATGGCGTAGCGCCCGCCTATTTTGCGGGGAAAGAGCACGCCGTTGCGGTTGAAGGGCAAAAAGGCGTTTTTCAGTTGATGGAAGGTTTCGAAGTCATAGGTGTAGGCCACGCCAATGGTGGGGCCGTAGTAGCCGTTGCACCATGTGATATAGTAGCGATCCTCCAGGAAGCATACGCGGGGGTCATAGCGGTATTCCTTGCGCGTAACCTCTGGGTCGCCCTGGAAGGCGATGGTTTCGGGGCGAATGTTCCAACGGTATCCGTCGGCGCTGAAGCCCGCGTGCAGGTCCATACGCCGGCTGGTGTCGTCACAGCGGAACACGCCGGCGAAGCCGCCCCGGAAGGCTACCACGGCGCTGTTGAACACGCTGTTGGAGTCCGCGAGGATGTCGCGGGGGATGATTGGGTTGGCGTCATAGCGCCAGATGACGGCGCTGCTGGCGGCGGGTCGGTCCTGCCAGGGGATGTTGGGGAGTTGGTCGGTAAAAACTTTGCTCATGGGAAGCCTCCTGATTTATGGTTTGGTTGGATAGAGATTGTCGTGCATGGCCTTGAGCAGCGTGCCGCTGGGGTCATAGCTGTGCTCCCAGTACATGATGCCGGCCAGGCCTTGATCGCGGATGAAGTCGCACTTGCAGCCGATGGATTGCTCGTCGTCGTAGCTGATGAACGTGTCGCCGTTAAACAGCCACGGCGCGCAGGCCTCGGCGTCCCAATGGCGCACAAAGCCGTTCTTGCCGATGTAGTTTTCCACAAGCTCGCCATAATGGGCGCCGAACCCGCCTGCGGCCGGCGTCATCTGGAACAGGCCGTGGTTGCGGTCCGGCACGCCGGTCCACTTGCGCCCGTAGAAGGCCGCGCCCAGCACCAGCTTGTGCCGGGGCACGCCGGCGCCCTTGTAGAGCTCCACCGAGCGCTCGGCGCTGATCGTATACAGGTCGCCGGTAGAGGCGCGCAGGTTGGTGTGGTGGCCGGTCAGCGTCTGGAAGCCGCCGCGCATGTCGTAGGTCATCAGCAGCACATAGTCCAGCGCCTGTTGAACCTCGCCCATTTGGGTGCTGTCGATGAAATACTGGTCCGCCCCCACGGCGATGGTCAACAGCTTACGCGGCCCGGCGCAGCCGTCCAGCGCGGCGCGCACTTCCCGCAGCAGCAGCGTGAAGTTGCCGCGGTCTGCGGGGCTGGCGGCGATGCCTGCCACGCCGATGCACGGGTATTCCCAGTCGATGTCGATGCCGTCCAGGCCCAGCTCTTCCACGGCCCGGGCGCAGGTTTGGGCGAAGGACGCCCGGCCCTGTGCTGTGGAAGCGGCCTCGGAGAAGCCGCCGGCGCCCCAGCCGCCCACCGACAGAACGACCTTCAGCGCCGGGTTCAGCGCGCGCAGCCGGTCCAGCTGCTCCATGTTCTGCAGGTGGTCATAGACGACCTTGTCGTCCTTCACCAGGCCGAAGGCGATGTTGATGTGGGTCAGCCGCCGGGCGTCTTCCGCCGTCACCTGCGGCAGTGACCGGTCCATAACGTAAGCGGCGATCATGGGTTGCATATACAGAGTCCTCCTGTGTATTAGTCGATCATGGTGAGAATCTGCTCCTCCAGCTCGCAGATGCGCATCAGCGTGTCGCAGTAGGGCAGCAGCTTTTCCTTGTCGTCGAACAGGTGCCCGGCCGAGAAATCCTGGGGAATCAGCTCGCCCAGACGGCGGGCGTGCTCTGCGATCTTTTCATATTGGCGCGCCAGGTCCTCCCGGCCATGGTCCCGGAAAAAGTCCACAGCATATTGACGGTCCATGTATTGCTTTTGGTTGCACATGACATTCAGATAGGGCTCGAAGGGATCGTCCCACTCATAGGTTTGCAGCGCCCGGGCGAAGGCCCGGTGAGCGGCCAGGCCGTTAAACTGCCCCGGCGCGATGCTCTCGTCGGCGATCAGCCGCCGCAGCACCCGCAGTGTCTCCCGCAGCACCTCTTCTTTGTGTGGCTGCTCCCCCTTGCCCCCGATGATCAGGATGCGCCCCAGGCTACCCTTGACAAAGAAGCCGTCGTGCCAGTGGGATTTGCGGAAGTAGCCGGTGTCGTCCGGTGCCTCGTCGTGGTCCTCGTTCACGTACATGAAGGGGTTGTAGCCCAGCAGCACGTCACCGTCGTTGTCGTAACCGGAGATCACGCAGGCGTCGGCGCAGTTGATGACACCCTCCAGCGTGATGACCGGCACGCCGCGGTCGATGCTGTCCATGATCAGCTGCCGGTCGTAGCCGTAGTCACCGCGGGTGTGGTGGGTCATCTCGTAGCCCAGTATGCGGAACGTGTGCTCGATGAGGATCGGCGCGTGGATCACGTGATAGTTGCCGTGGTTCCACAGCTCCGTCGAGGGCATGGAGAAGGACGTGCGAAACGCGCTGCCCGAAAGGGCGCACACCGTGTCGTAATGAAGCTTTTCTCCCAGCGCGTTCAGCGCCGATACCACGCTGTTCACATATTCGTTCTGCCGCTGCGGGTCGGACCAATCCACCTTCATGAGGCCCGGTATCCAGTTTCTCGCCATGCCAAAACCTCCGTATAGCTTGTAGTCGATGTGAATCGGGTGGAATTTGTGCTGCCGGGGGGCGGCGCCGTATTTGGACGGCGCGCAGTTGAACAGCCGCCGGAACGCCTTGGCAAAGGCCTCGGCAGTCTCGTATCCGTATTTGGCGGAGATGTCGGTTACCGAGGCGCGGCCATTCGCAAGCTCCTCGGCCGCCCTGGACAGGCGGCGGAAGCGGATGTATTCGCCGATGGAATAGCCGGTCAGCGCGCTGAACAGGTTCGCGAAGGACGATGGGGAGTAGTGGATCGCCCTGCCCACCGATTCCAGGGATATGTCCTCCAGCACGTTCTCCTCGATGTAGCCGATGGCGTTTTGAACCTGGGTTACCCAATGCATGCGCCGGTTCCTCCGTACACCGACATGATACCAGATTCATGAAAGCTTTTGCCGGTCCGATCCTATGAAATATTGTCCATACAGCCAAGAGGCGGTGGTCTGCCGCCTTGCGAAACAGTTTGACTTGCGATATATTACCCATATATCATCCATATTTCATATTCGAGGAGAATCGACATGGCGAAAAGAGACGGGCGTGTCGTAGAGCAGCATCCGTTAAACGCGATGATGCCCTACATGATGCGAGGGCGTAACGAGTCCCTGGTGTACTTTCAAACCGCGCTGGACGTGGAAGAACTGCAAAAATATATCGATGCCAAGAGGGCGGCAGGCGTCGACGTGAAGTTCTTCCAGATGTTCGTGGCCGCTCTCGTCAAGCTCCTGAAGGAGCGTCCCAAGCTCAATCGCTTCGTTTCCGGCCGGCGTGTCTACCAACGCAATCATATCCGCGTATCCTTCATCGCAAAAAAGGCCGCCACCGACGAGAGCGAAGAGACCAACGTCGCGCTTACTTTCAATGAGAAATCCACCTTTCAGGATGTGCTCAACCGCATGCGGAGGGACATCAAGACCGCCAAGTCCGACGAGGTCAAGGACGACGACGCTTTTGTCCGCACCCTGATGAAGCTGCCGCGCTTTATGCTGCGCATGGTCTTCGCCGTGCTGCGGTGGATGGACTTTTATTTTGACATTCCCAAAGCCATTTCCAACATCGATCCGCTCCGCTGCAGCGTATACGTCGCCAACCTCGGCAGCATCGGCATCGAAGCGCCGTTCCATCACCTCTACGAGTGGGGCAACTGCTCTGTCTTCATCGCCATCGGCAGGATCCGCTACATGCCTGTGGCTCTGGAAGACGGCACGCTGACCGCGCGCAAGATGGTAGAGGTGAAGGTCACCATCGACGAGAGAATCGCCGATGGGTTTTACTTTGCCCGCTCTCTGGAACTCATGGAAGGCTATCTGAAGAACCCCGAATCCATTGAGAACTTGTGAAAGAGGCGAACGAAAATGGAAAACGGCATTTATAAAGGCTCCGGCGTCAAGAAGCCCTGGCTGAAGTTTTACGGCGACATGCCGGAATTCCGGGACATTCCGGATCTCACGATGTACGAGCTGCTGCGCGACACCGCCAGCAAGTACCCCGATAAGGCCGTCATCAAATACATGGGGGCCACGATTTCGTTCCGCAAATTCCTGGAGATGGTGGACAAGTGCGCCGCCTCCTTCACGGCCTACGGTGTGAAGGCCGGCGACTGCGTTCTGCAATCCATGCCCAACATCCCCAACGCCATCATGATCTTTTACGCGCTCAACAAGATCGGCGCCCGCGTGGCCATGACGCACCCGCTGTACTCCTCCAGCGAGCTGGATCAATTCATAAAGGAGACCGGCAGCACCTGGTGCGTCACCGTGGATATGTTCTACGACCGCTTCAAGGACATTCTGCGGCCGGACCAGCGGCTGTTGGTTACGAAGATATCGGATTTCCTCCCCGGCTCCATGAAGGTCGCCTTCAAGATCACCCGAGGCTTCAAGGACAAGATACCCGCCGACGACCGGGTCGTGTTCTGGAAGGATTTCCTCAAGAAATCCGCCGGCGGCGCCGCGCCCTATGTGCGCCGCATGGACCCGCAGGACGGTGCGGTCATTCTCTTTTCCGGCGGCACAACCAACCTGCCAAAGGGCATCCTGCTGTCCTCGTATAACTTCAACGCGCTGTCGGTGAACATCTCCTACTTCGCCAAATTCACCAAGGATGACAGCGTCATCGCGATCCTGCCGGTGTTCCACGGCTTCGGCCTGGGAATCTGCGTGCACACGATCGCCTGCACCGGCGGCACATTGATTTTGGAGCCCAAGTTCGGCACCAAGATTTACATCGACAGCCTGCGCAAGCATCAGCCCACCTTCATAGCCGGCGTACCCACGATGTTCGAGGCTATGCTGCGGGACAAGAGCTTCCAGAAGGTCCGCTTCGACCGCCTGAAAGCCATCTACAGCGGCGGGGACAGCCTGTCCGCCGAGCTCAAGGCGCGCTTCGATGAGCAGATCCGGGCACAGGGCAGCAAGGTGGAGCTGGCCGAGGGCTATGGCTTGACCGAGACCGTGACCGGCTGCGTGCTCACACCTCCGGGCCTGTACCGCAAGGGCGCCATCGGCATCCCGATGCCCAACACGCTGGCCAAGGTTGTGGATATGCAGACCAAGGCCGAGCTGCCCTATGGCGAGGTTGGTGAAATCTTTCTGGCCGGGCCTACGCTGATGAAGGGATACCTCAACAACCCCGAGGAAACCGGCAAGGCCATCCGCACCGACGAGCTCGGCATCCAGTGGCTGCACACCGGTGACCTGGGCTACATGGACGCCGACGGCTATCTGTACTTCCAGAGCCGGGCCAAGCGCATGTTCAAGGTGTCCGGCGTCAGCGTGTACCCCATGCAGGTGGAGCAGGTGCTGGAATCCCACGAGCTTGTGTTCCGCACCTGCGTCGTAGGCGTGCCCGACGATTACCAGATGACCAGCGTGAAGGCCTACGTCGTGCTGGAGAACCCGGCGCTTGCCACCGACGAAACCAAGCAGATTCTGCTTAAGCACTGTCGCAAGCATTTGCTCAAGTGGAGCGTGCCGCGGGCCATCGAGTTCCGAGACAAGCTGCCCACGACGCTGGTGGGCAAGGTGGAATACACACAACTGGAGAAATCCCGCATCACCGCCGAGGACGTGGCGCTCAGCGAGGGTGCGGTCGCGATCACGGAATAATTACGCCCAGGAGAGCTGCTTATGAATCTCTTCCACACCGCCCGTTGGATCGGCTTGCCCGGCGAAGCTGCCCGGCGCATCGACCGCCTGCACACCGCCTATTACCGGCTGTGCTTCGACGCGCCGGCCGGCGCGTCGCTCCCAGTGCACATCAGCGCCCACAGCCGCTACCGTCTGTGGGTCAACGGCCAGCCGGTCACCTTTGGCCCTTGCCGGGGCGACCGCTGGCGGCACTTCTACGAGACCGTGGATGTGGGGCCGTACCTCGCGGCGGGGGCCAACACGCTGGCGGTCAAGGTGTTATCCTTCCCGCCCTACGAGGCCCAGCACGGCGACCAGCGGGCGCCCTACAACGCCATGGCCCGGGCCACCGGCCCGTGCCTGATCGTCTCCGCTCATCTGGGTGGCGAGGATCTCTCCACCGGCGTCGCTCCTTGGATGGCGCTGGAGGATGAGGCCGTGTCGTGGAAGCACTTTCCTTTGAGCCATTGGATGGGCGCCATGGAGAGCGTGGATGGCGCTAAACTGCCCCACGGCTGGCAAACCGCCGCCGACAGCGCCCCGTGGCAAACGCCCCAGCTTCTATGGAAGGCCGAGGACCCGTGGCTGGACACCTTCGGCATCATACCGACCTTTCCGCTGACACCTCGCAGCATCCCGCTGCTGTTCGAGCGGCCCCAGGCCCTCGCCCGGGAGATGCCGCTGCGAGCCCAGGATGTTTCGGCCATCCGCTTTGAAGGGGGCACTGCTGTGATCCCGGCTCACAGCCGCGTGGCGGCGGAGCTGGACGCCGGCGTGCATACGACAGCCTTCGTCACGCTGCACACCCAGGGCGGCGCGGGCAGCGCCGTGACGCTGCGCTACGCCGAGGGCTATACCAGGCCCACAGCGGAAGGCAGAACGAGCAAGGGTCTCCGGGACGACTGGCAGAACTACGAGCTGCTGGGCCATGAGGACCGCTACGCGCCCGGCGGCGGCAGTGAGAGCTACACGCCCATGTGGTTCCGCACCTTCCGCTTTGTGCGCGTGGAGGTGCAAACCGGCGAGCAGCCACTGACGCTGCGCATGCCCACGCTGCTGCAGACCGGTTACCCCTTGGAGCCCGTCACTTGGGTGCGATCCTCCCAGGCATGGGTGCAGAACCTTTGGGACATGAGCGTGCGCACGCTGCAGAACTGCATGCACGAGACCTATGAAGACTGCCCCTATTATGAACAGCTGCAATACATACAGGATACCCGTCTGGAGATGCTCTTCACCTACATGGTCAGCGGCGACACCCGCCTGGCCCGCAAGGCCATAGAGGATTTCCAGCATTCCCAGCTGCCCGACGGCATGCTGCAGGCCCGCTTCCCAACCCAGGAGCCCCATGTGATCCCGCCGTTCTCTCTGCACTGGGTGTGGATGGTGCTGGAATACTACGAACAGACCGGCGACCCCACGGTGCTGCGGCAATACCGCGCCGCGGCGGACGCCATACTGGAATGGTATGACCGCAAGCTGGGGCCCCTGGGTCTCGTGGAAAAGCTGGGGTATTGGGACCAGATCGACTGGGTGGACGCATGGGATAAGATAGCCGGGCGCACGCCGGCAGGCGCCGTGGGCCCGGCCACAACCCACAACCTGATGTACGCCTGCGCGCTGCAGGCAGGCGCGCGAATCAACCGCGCGTGCGGCCGGCAGGGGCTGGCAGAGGAATACCTTGAGCGCGCTCAAAGCATATTGTCTTCCGTGGACGCCCATTGCTGGAACGAAGCCGAAGGGCTGTACATGGAAGGGCCGGGCTACGAGGAATACTCCCAGCACGCCCAGGTGTACGCCGTGCTGACCGGGCTGGCTCCGGGGCAGAAGGGGCGGGATATCCTGACCAGGGCTCTCAATCGCCCCGGCATCGCGCTGTGCTCCTTCACGTGGCAGTTCTTCGTGTTCCGGGCGTTGGAGGCCTGCGGGGCATACGAGCTGACCGAGCGCCAGTGGGAGATGTGGAAGGGCCTGCCGGACAAGAACCTGACCACGATCCCCGAAGTGCCCGACGGTGTGCGCTCGCCCCGAAGCGATTGCCACGCCTGGGGTGCGCTGCCGCTGTATGAATTCCCGCGCAAACTGCTGGGTGTGGAGCCCGGCGAACCGGGCTGGCACAGCATTCGCATCCGGCCCCGGCCGCTCACGCTGCCGGATTGCTCCGGCCAAGTGGTCACCCCCCGCGGCATCGTGACGGTGGCCTGGCGCAACGGCCCCGAAGGATTCGCCGTGGAGGCGAAGTCGCCCCAGGGCGTTCCAGTGACTGTGACGATGCCGGATGGTACCGAGCGGCATTACCCGCAGGGCGGCGACATAAGGGTTGTGACACAAGGGTAGGAGCATCGGCTTAGGAGGTATATTCTCATGATAAAAGTTGGTCTGGCCGGCGGGCGCAGCCTGTCCACGCTGATGGGCTTTCGCGCCATCGAAGGTGTGGAGGTCGCCGCGGTGTGTGATCTGAACGCGGACCTGCTGCAGCGCATCAGCCGCGAGCAAGGCATCCCCCGCACTTACCGCGTGTTTGAAGACATGCTGGAAGCCGACATCGACGCCGTCGTCATCGCGACACCCATGCAGTGCCACGTGCCCCAGGCCTTAAGCGCCCTGGAGGCCGGCAAGCATGTGCTCAGCGAAGTCACCGCGGCGGTCACGATGGACGAGCTGTGGTGGCTCATCGAGGCCGTGGAGAAATCCGGCAAGGTATACATGCTGGCGGAGAACTACTGCTACAGCCCCGAGGTGCAGCTGGTGAGCAGCCTCGTGCGCCGGGGCATGTTCGGAGAGATCTACTACGGCGAGGGCGAATATCTGCACGACATCCGCGACCTGGCCGTATATCCCGACGGCAAAACGTCCTGGCGGAGCTATTGGCAGCTGGGCAAGCGCGGCGCTTTCTATCCCACTCACAGCATCGGCCCGGTCATGCAGTGGTTCCAGGGCGACAGGATCGCTTCGCTGTGCACGCTGGGCAGCGGCAGGCACATGAGCGCCACGCTGCGCCAGGAGGATACCACCGTTACGATGTGCCAATTGGAGAGCGGCAAGCTGGCGCGCATCCGCGTGGACTGCATGTCACCGCGGCCCCACAACATGGCCTATTACCAACTGCAGGGCACCAAGGGGTGTTACGAAGCGCCCCGGGGCTTGGGCGATGACCACAAGGTATACCTGGAGGGCCATGATGCTCACGACCACCCCCACTGGCGGCCGCTCAAAGATTTTGAGGAATTCCTGCCCGAGCGCTTCCGGCTGGCCACCCAGGCGCAGCGCGAGGCCGGCCACGGCGGGGGGGATTTCTTCATCGTGCAGGATTTTGTGGATGCCATCACGAAGGGCACGCCGCCGGCCATCGATGTGTATCAGGCTGCCGAGTGGACGGCGGTGGCGCTGTTGAGCGAGCTTTCCATCACCAACGGCGGCCGCATGATGGACATGCCGCGTTTCCGGCGGAACATGCCCTTCGGCGAGCAGCGCTTCAAGCTGTAAGAATAACATATCGGGAGGAATCCATGGACTACGTAAATCAACTGGGCCAGCAACTCATGATGGTGCGCCGCGCCGCGCCCACCCCGCAGGTCAGCATGCCCGAAGGCTGGTCGGTGCGCAGCATGCGGGAAGGCGAGGGCGCCGTTTGGGCGCGTATCTGCTTGGCCGCAGGCTTCTTTGATGACGGCATGAGCGCCGAGCAGCGCTGGGACAGCGCGATGGGCAATGACGCCGGCGTGCGCACGGAGAATGTGTTCTTCGCCTGCGACCCCGCCGGAGAACCTGTGGCCACGGCCACGGCCCGGCTGATCCCCCAGCAGGATCGCGGCAAATATCCGCCCACGGCCAACGCGCTGGGCTATCTGCACTATGTCGCGGCGACGCCCGTGTGCAGGGGCAAGGGAGCAGGGTCCGCCGTGACGGCGGCCGTGCTGGCCCGCTTAGCCGAGCTGAACCTGGACGATTGTGTGCTCTCGACCGACGACCATCGGCTTCCGGCCATCCACATCTATCTGAAGATGGGCTGGATTCCCGTGCTGTTCGCGCCGGACATGCGCGAGCGTTGGGAGCACATATTGAGCCAGCTCACAGCCTGGGACGCTCTGGAGGCCATGGACGAAACCGGTCGTACGGTCGAGCCGCTGCGACGGCGGTAAAGCCCGCTTTACCTGCGGCCGGCCCGCGTCATTTCACACCGATGATCAGGCAGTCGGAATTGAAATCATGCATCCGGATCGTCGTCGTGCCATTTTCCACGAGGACGCTCGGCTGTGCGAAATACCGATCCGCCAGCGAGATGAGCGTCCAATCGTAGCCGTCCATCTCCATACCGATGGTAACATCGGCATTGTAGGGAACGTATACAGCAACCCTGCTCTGATCGGGGGACAGCGACATCCGGATCTCCTGGGTATCGTTGCGGACCGCCTGGCAGGGTTCCAGAGCAAAAAGACCGTAGGTTTCGAACACATATCGCGCAAAGGATGCGTCCCAGGCGCCCTTTAAGCGCAGGGCTGTGCGCCATGGCAGCGGCCTGCCACCATAGCTCTGGTTGTAGAACTCCTTGCCGTCGCGATACCATCCCCATACGCCGTGGGCGCCGTAGGTGACGCCGGCTTTTGCGCCGGAAAGCAAGCTGGACCAGATGGCCTTTCGCACGTGGAACTCGTTGAACCGCCCATACTTGCCGCCGAAATAATGCCCTTCATAACAGGGCTCACCGTTGACGATGGGCCGCTGGACCGGCTGGGCGCGGAAAGCCTCGGCCAGCTTGTAGGCGTACCTTTGGTCCGGCATTTCGTGCCCGGATTGATAAAGGTAGAAATCATAATTGGAAGAGTGAAGAACGAACTCCGGCAGCTGGGCCTGGGATTCGAACCCGCCGCCCAGATGCAGCGTGATCAGCGCATCCGGCGTCAGGTTCTTGATGGTTTCCATGGCTGTCAGGTAATACTTCGTGGCTTCCGGTGAGCCGAAGTTCGTGTCCCCGGCGGCCATATAGATGGGATGGAACGGCGCGAACAGCCGCACCACATACTCCACATAGGGTTTCACCAGTTCCAGCGGCATGATGTTGGACGGATCCCTGTTGGACATCCAGGTGTCCTTTACATAGTTGCCCCACAGCACGACCAGAACCGGTGTGAAGCCCCTTTCGGCGGCCAGGGCCAGCATGTCCCGGGCCCGCTGGAAGTATTCGTGGTTGATGCTGCTGAAGTTGAACTTGCCCGCTGCGTCCATGGCGAACGGATACAGGCCGGTATCGGGCAGGCCCCCGTCCCACTGGGTCAGCACGTTGATCTGAAGGGCGTTGAAACCTTGCAGGCGGCGATGGTCCAGATACTCCGCCCATTCCTCCATGCTCGGGTTGTAGAAGGCGGTCCAGACTGTATCCGCCAGATAAAAGAAGGGCTTACCGTCGGCAACGAAGCGGTCCCGGGTGTCGGCGATCTGTATTTTTCTCATCGCGGTTCTCCGTGGTTTTTATCGTTCAGCTGCGGGCGAATACTTCCCGTAGGTCCTGGCCGTCTCGATCATCGCGAACAGGTTGTCATCCGGCGTATCTCTGCCGCACTGGTCGCCGGTGGAAAGAATGAACCGCCCGCCGGCTGCGGCGTCGTCGATGGCGCGCTTGCTGGCGTCGATGACATCCTGAACGGTTCCACGCAGCATCACGTCGGTCGTGTGCAGGTTGCCCTTTAAGATCAACCTGCCGCCGTACAGCTGCTTGAGGGTAGCCAGATCGCTGTCGCCCATGGGCGCGATCTCCAGCGGGTCGATGATCGTAAGGTCGGTTTCCTGGGCGCAGATTTTAACCAGCTCCGTCTCCGGGCCGCAGGAATGGATGTGCGTCGGGATGCCGTATTCCTTTGCCTTGCGCGTGACGGCCTGCACGATGGGCAGGCACAGCTCGCGGAAGATGGCGGGGCTTTGGAACACCAACGTGCCCGATCCGCCGGTGCAGATGAAGTCGGGCTGGACCTCCTGGGCCATCAGCACGTCCATGCGCTTGAGGTAGTATTCGATCAGCTGATCCCGCTTCTCCTGATACTTGCCGGGGTTGTCGTAGTAATCGTAGATCTCTTCCATGTTGTGCAACAGTAGGCTGGTGCCGCAGAATACGCCGAACAGCCCGTGGTCACCCAGCATGCCCTTGGCCAGCTTCAGGAGCTCGCCGCCGTTGGGCCACGGCCGCCGGCCTTCGATCTTTTCCCAATGGCCGGGTGTGCCGGGCAGGCCCAGCGTCTGCGGCCGCATGCCGCTGGTGGGCGGGTCGGCCCGGTAATACACCGTAACATGATCCTCCCATTCGGTCAGGTTGCCGGCGCGGCGCATCCTTTGGGTGTAGATGCGCTCGTCGGTGCGCCCGACGATCATCTCCTCCCACTCGTGGTCGATCTCACCCAACTCCTCGAACTGGATCGGCACGTACCCATCCATCAGCGAGTCGAAGCCGAAGCGCTTGACGCAGTCGATGTAGGCCGCCCAAATGGGCTGCTCCTGATACAGATACAGATCCCAGAAGGGTTTGCCGGTCAGCCGCGCCGGTATCATGTTGGATGTGTCCGGCGCCACCGGCACGCAGTCCGGAATCTCCCCGTGGATCACCGTCAGCAGTCGTTCTCTTGAAGTCATCCCATTCACCGTTCGCTTCCCTGTTGTTTAGAGCCTGCAAAAAACTGTCTGAGGCCCGTTTCCGGCCCCAGACAAAAGGTGCTCTCTATATTCGCTGCGCGTGGCGGATTCCCTGCTGTCTCAGGTCAGCGATTGACGACGTTGACTGGTGTGCCCTCTTGGAACTGCCGCAGGTTGTCCACGGCGATGCCCATGAGCCGGGTGCGGGTCTCCTTGGGAGCCCAGGCAATGTGCGGCGTGATGATGCAGTTTTTGGCCCGCAGCAGCGGGTTGTCGCCGCGGATGGGCTCGCTGGACACCACGTCCACCGCGGCGGCGGCGAGCTTGCCGCTGTTGAGTGCGTGGGCCAGAGCCTGCTCCTCGACCAGCGGCCCCCGGGAGGTGTTGATCAGAATCGCGCCATCCTTCATGCGGGCGATGGTCTGCTGGTTGATGATGCCCTGGGTTTCCGCCGATAGCGGGCAGTGCAGCGATATCACGTCGGACTGCGCCAGCAGCTCGTCCAGCCCCGCGTATCGCATGGTCTCGCGTTCCAGGGCCGGGTTCGGGTGTCTGCTGTAAGCCAGCACCCGCATGCCCAGAGCCTGCGCGACGCTGCCGGTGGCCTGGCCGATGCGGCCGTAGCCTATGATGCCCATGGTCTTGCCTGCCAGTTCGATCAGCGGGTACTTCCAGTAGCAGAAGTCCACGCTCTTTTCCCAGTCGCCGGCGTGTACGGAATCGGAATGGGCGCCGATGTGATGGCAAACTTCCAGCAGCAGGCCGATGGCGAACTGTGCCACCGCCGCGGTGCTGTAGGCGGGAATGTTGGTCACCGCAATACCACGCCGGCGGGCATGGTCCACGTCCACGATGTTGTAACCGGTGGCCAGCACGCCGATGTAGCGAATGCCGGGGCACACGTCCATGGTTGCGGCGTCCAGCGGGGTTTTGTTGGTGATGACAGCCTGGGCATCGCCGATGCGCGCCGCGATGAGCTGCGCCGGCGTGCGCTCGTAGACCGTCAGGGCCCCCAGGGACTCGAAGCCTTGCCAGCTCAAGTCCCCGGGGTTTTCCGTGTAGCCGTCCAGTACGACGATTTTCATTGCGGTTCTCCTGACGGGATTGCTATGGGCGGATCTACGCCCGGGTCATCTGCTTGCTGAGCGTCTGCTGGGGCAGGTTGGCGCCCTGGCCGCGCAGCGTGAGCACCAGCTGTTCGGTGTCCAGATCGCAGGCCGGCTGCCCGGTGGCAATGGCCTGCGCCGCGGCGGCGCCGGCGGCCTGGCCCATCATGGCTGCGGCCGGCTGCACGCGGATGGAACCGTGCACCTTCACGTCGCTGGAGTTGCACCGGCCGGCCACCCATAGGTTGTCGTAGCCCTTGGGCACCAGTATGCTGTAGGGAATGCCGAAGCTTTCGCCAATGCCCAAGCGGCCGGATTTGTTGTGCTCCTCTTCAAACCGTTCATATTCCTCGTCGGAGGCATCGTGGACATGGATGTCCACGAACTTGTTGAACACACCGATCTGATCCGGGAACCACCGGCGGGCCAGATAGTCGGAGAAGTTCAGCTGATACTCGCCGACGATCCGGCGGGATTCGCGCACGCCCAGCAGGCTGGCCGTCGTCACGTGCTCGATGTTCTGGCAGCCGTTCAGGTAGCGCTTGTAGAAGGTAGTATACTCCTGCGCCTTCTTTCTGCCAAGGATCATGCCGCGGGTCAGGTCCGCCACGCGCAGCGCGTCGGCATGGAAGATGTGGCCGCCGTTTAAGTACCCCAGCGTCCGCCCCACCTGCGACATGCCGGGCAGGTGGCGGTCCTTATCGGTGAAAACGCCGTCCTCGATGGCCTTGAGCAGCAGCGGGTGCTCTTGGGAGCGGTCCACGACGGTCCAGTCGATGCCGCTGAACAGCGATGTCAGCGTCGGAGGCATGGCCTCGGGCTCGCCGTCTCGTCCGGCTTCCAGCACCGGCGCGCCGCACAGCTTGGCCAGCACAGCGTCGCCGGTGGCGTCTATAAACGTCTTTGCCGGGATGTACTCATAGCCCTCGATGCTGTTTACGACGACACCGTTCACGTGATCCCGCCCGGCGTCGGCGTCTATGAGCGTCGTGAAAAAGCGGATCTCCACGCCGGCGTCCAGCGCCAGCCGGTCCAGCAGCGCCTTCAGGGCCTCCACGCGGAAGGGTGTCCAGCAGTGGTAGCGCTTCAGATAGTAGTCAGGGGTCACCTGGGGGCCCAGTCCGCCCTCTTTATGCAGCGTCTCCACGATCTCGCGCATGATGCCGCCCACCAGCATCGTTTCGCCGTTGGCCATGGGGTCAAAGGCGGTCACCAGGCCCGAGGTGGCCATGCCGCCCAGGCAGCCGGTTTTCTCGATCAGCAGCACCTTGGCGCCTAGGCGCCCCGCGGCGATGGCGGCGGCAACGCCGCCGGGGCCGCCGCCGGCCACCACCAGGTCGTAAGAATGAGGGCAGACGGGGATTTCCTTGTTCAGCAGATACGTACCCATTGCGCCGTTCGTCTCCTCCATCACCAGTCTTTTGGGGTCACGGCAGATAGGCGCCGGCCTTCTGCAGCTTGGTGCGCAGCTCCTGTACGTCCACCTTGCGCACGTCGCCATCGGTGTGGGTGGCCATGGCGGCGGCCGCGCCGGCGGCTTCGCCCATGGCCAGGCACACGGGCATCACCCGTAGGCTGCCGTTGATGATGCGGTCGGAGGACACCGAGCGCCCGGCCAGCAGCACGTTGCGCAGGCCCTTGGGCGTCAGGCATCGGTAGGGGATGCCGTGGGATTCGCCGCGCTCATAGTGCACGGCTACCTTGTCCATGACTTCCTTGAAGCTTAGCTCACCCTTGGCCATTTTGTCGGCTTCTTCACGGGTGTTGTGCACGTCGATGTAATAACAGTTGCGGGCGATTTCGTCGGCGAAGGTGGTCCGGGCGACGAAATCCTCCCGGGTCAGGTAGTAATCGCCGATGACGCGCCGGGTCTCGCGGATGCCCATGAGCGAGCCGGTCTGCACGAGGAACGAGTTGCCGAAAGCCTCGGGGAAGTATTCGGCCAGGCCGTCGCGCATGTTGCGGGCCAGTTTGCGGCCGGTCATCAGCGCCTCGGTCAGGTTGGCGGGCTTGGTGTTGTCCACGCCGAACACGTGGCCGGCGTTGAAACCGACTGTGGCGGGGCCGATGAAGTTGTTGCACATGTGGGAGTCCTTAACGTAGGGGTACTTGTCGGACTTCGCCATCCTGTGCACGGGGCTGTCGGGATTGGCGCCGTGCAGCCTGACGCCATAGGTGTAGGCGTAGCTGTCCACATTGCTGAGCACGAAGCACAGGGAACCGGGCTGCAGCTCGCCGTCCGGGCCGCCCTGTTCAAACTGGGCGCCGGCCCACACGGCAAGGTCGCCGTCGCCGGTGCAGTCGATGTACACCTTGGCGCGGTAGGCGCACAGGCCGTCCTTGTTGGAGGCCAGCACCGCGGTCACGTTGCCCTCGCCGTCGGTCTCCACGCCGCTTAAGAACGTGTTGAACAGCACCTGAGCGCCGCTTTCGCTCACCATGTCGTCATAGACGACCTTGAGCATCTCCGGGTCGATGGGCACCCAGTCCACCAAAGTCTTGGGCACATGGGGCATCGTGGATTTTACCTTTTCCATGATCTGCTCGCCCAGGCCGGCATAGATGACCCGCTCCTTGTCGGAAAAGGGACACCACGCAGGAATCAGGCCGCTGGTGCCCATGCCGCCCAGGCAGCCGGTGGCTTCCAGCAGCAGCGTCTTGGCCCCTTCGCGGGCGGCAGCGATGGCGGCGGTGCAGCCGGCGGGGCCGCCGCCGGCCACGATGACGTCCCAGGAGTCGTCCATGGGAACGGTGCGTTGTTTCAGCTCGTAGCTCTTCATATCGCTTTCCTTTCTGTTACAGGAATTTGGCTCCCCGTTCTTGCATGATGGCGCGCACTTGGGCGCCGTCGATGTCTTTGGCCCGTGAGCCATTTTTAGCGGCCAGCGCCGCGCCGATGCCCGCGGCCTCGCCGCTGGCGCGGCACGTGTGCTGCACCCGCACCGAGGACTGGGCAACGAAATCCGCACCCAGGCAGCGCCCGGCCACGAACAGGTTGTCCACCCCGGCCACGACAAGGCTGCGGAAGGGCACATGGTAATAACGCTCGCCGGGCTCGCGGGGTTCAAACTGCAGGCTGTCTTTTTCGTCGGCGTCGTGGATGTCCACGGGATAGTTGCTGGTGGCGATGTAATCGTCGAACCGGGCGAACTGCAGCACGTCCCGGCCGGTCAGCGTGTATTCGGTCTCTATCCTGCGGCTCTCGCGGATGCCCAGCATCGGCGCGACCTCGCACAGACTGGCGTGCGCAAACCCGGGGATGCGCTGCCGCAGGAAGGCGACCAGCCGCAGGATGGCGCTGCGCCCCTGGGTCTGCTTGCCGGAGAGATACCGGGCGTCCAGCGTTTCGCGGGAGGAACCCAGCTCCGGGCAGTTGAAGCACAGATCACGGGGCTTGCCAGGCACCGAGAAGCACTGGAAATACTTGATGTCCTGCAGCGTCAGCAGGCCGTCCTCCAGGGCCTTGTCAAATACCGGGGTCAGCACCCAGCGGTCGTTGTGCAGCGTTGTGGCGGCGTGGAAGGTCGGGCCGTCGCCCTGCGGGTCGCCCAGGCTGTTCAGATAAAGCCGGAAGGCGGCGATGTCCACGCCGGTCATCAAAAAGCGCAGAGACACCGCCTGGTTGACGCCCTGGCCGTTGCCGCTCTGGTATCCCACCCCGGCCATCACGGAGAGGTCTCCGTCGCCGGTGCAATCGATGAAGTGACCGGCCTCGATGGCGGTGACGCCGTCGTCGTTGAAGACCACCGCGTGGGTCACACGGCTGCCATCCTTGATCACGCCGATCAGCGTCGTGTGATACAGGATGCCGCAGCCGGATTCCCCGATCATCTGCTCCAGCACGAACTTCAGCGCCAGCGGGTCGAACCACCCTTTGTTGGCGTCGCCGGGCAGCGCCGCACCCATGGCGGCCAGCCGGGCGCGGGCCTCATCGGCCAGAGCGGAGGATTGCGGATCGCCGGTGATGTGTGAATGCATGACCGGCATCACCAGCGCCATGGTCTGCGAGCCCCCCGGCGCCCCGAACTGTTCGATGATCAGCGTTTGCGCGCCCATGCGGGCCGCCGATATGCCGGCGAAGGCGCCGGTGGTGCCGCCGCCGGCCACCAGCACTTCGCAGCGCTGTGAAACCGGCACGCTCCCTTTTTCAAAGCTCATGATATGCATCGTGTCTCCTGACAGCAGGCCGCAGGGGCCTGCTTAAGGGGCTACATACGGTCGTACATAGCCCCTTGTTGCGGCGTTTGTGTTTTACTTGAACAGCTCTTCGGGATAATCGGTCGGGTTGTCTTTGGACCACTTGGACATGGCGTCCTTCATGGCCTGGCCGCCGGAGGACATATAGTCGCTCAGGAAAGCGGTGAAGTCCTCATCGGTGGTCTTGTTCTCCACGATGGCCTTTAGCATGAAGTCGTTGAGCTTGGTGGCCAGCGCCTGGGAGTTCTGCTGCACCTCGGGCAGGCCGTTGGCGAAGGAGGAACGGTCCAGGATCAGCGTGGCGTCGGTCAGGTTGGAGTTCACGAACTCATAGGCCACGGCCATCTCGGCGGTCTTGCGCACGCGGGCCTGCCACTGCTTGAACTCCACGGCTCTATCCTGCATGCCGATGAACTGGTTGGCCCAGTTCAGGTCGTTGAAGGCCGGGAAGATCGGGTAATAGTTGCCGTTCTTGACCTCGTAGTGGGTGCCCTCGTCGCCGATGTGGGTAGCCAGGAAGGTCTTGGGCTCGGAGAGCAGGTTCATGTAGTTGACGGCGTGCTCGGGCGCCTTGGAGGACCTGGGTACGCCGTAATACTTGGCTACGCCGGAGATGTTCTGCAGCACATACTTGCCGCTCTTATCCTTCAGGGGCGTGGTGAACATCACGAGGTCCTTGGAGAGTTTATTGGCTTCCAGCGCGGGTACCAGGCGCGGGAGCTCCCAAATGGCGTATTGGCTCACATAAGCACCGGTGCCGGTGAACTTCTGGTCGATGTTTTCGGACTTGTTGATGGGCAGATCAGGGTCCAGCAAGCCGTCCTTATACAGCCCGGCCATATAGCGGATGTAGTCCTTGAAGCCCTGCTGCTCGGCGATGTTGACATAACCGTTGGCGGTTTCGATCCAGGTGATATTGGGCAGGCCGAATGCGGTCATCAGGTCCTTTTGCCACACGCCCTGGGCGGTCATCGGCGCCATGTTCTTGGCGGCCTTGATGGCCTTCAGGAAGGCGGTAAAGGAGTCCAGATCCGTAGGGATGGTCAGCTTGAGCTCGTCCAGGATCTCCTGTTTGGTCATGAAGACATGGTCAAACCGGGTGCCGAACGTGATGCCGATGCCGTCGCCGGACTGACGGGGCAGGCCCACGGTCTCGCCGGCAGCGTTTTTGGAGGCCTTCCAGGCCAGGTCAGACACGGCGGGCAGGATGTAGTCGCCGTAATCTGCCAGATACTTGTCCAGCGCGGTGAGCACGCCGATGTCGGCCAGGCGGCCAAACATGGTGCCGGAGAGCTCTACGAGGTCATACTCGTTGCCGGAGGACATTTCCAGCATGAGCTTCTCATCACCGTTGGAGGTCGGAAGCATCTCATATTTGACCTGATAGCCGGTCAGCTCCATCATCTTCTTGCACGGAATGTCCTCGTTGGGGTCATAGGTGCGGCCGCCCACCAGGAACTTGAGAACCGGTCGGTTCTCCGTGAGCGTGTCCTTGGTGGCGGGAGCCGAGGGGGTGGCTTCCGCGCTGGGCGCTACGGACGCCGCTTCCGTGGCTGCCGCGGAGGGCGAGGTTGTGGCGGCGGGCGTGGATGTGCAGGCGGTCAGCGCAATGCCGAACACCAGCGCCAGAGCCAGCACCATCACGAGCGTTTTCTTCATTGGGTGAATCCTCCTTTTTTATTTGCCCCATGCTTGCGCATGTATAAGCCGTGTGTCAGCCTTTCACCGAGCCGATGTTGATACCCTTGACGAAATACCGCTGCAGGAACGGATAAACCAGAAGGATGGGCAGTGTGGCCAGCATGATCGTTGTGGCGCGTATGGAATCGGGCGCAGTGTTCATGTATTTATCCACGTCCATCTGCATCGTGGCCGGGTCTGCTGCGGTCATCGTGGATGTCACCAGGTCATACAGGTATTGCTGCAGGGGTTTGAGCGAGGGGTTGGTGATGTAGAGCACGCCGGAGAAGTAGTTGTTCCAATACCCCACGGCATAGAACAAGCCAACCGTAGCGATGACCGGCATGGACATGGGGATGACGATGGAGAAAAGCGTGCGCAGGTTCGTGGCGCCGTCTATCTTGGCGGATTCCTCCACGCTCTCGGGCAGCTGTTCGTAGAATGTCTTGATCAGCAGCACGTTGAAGACCGAAAGCATGCCCGGCAGCACCAGCGCCCAAATTTTATTGATCAGGCCCAGAGTCTTGAACAGCACGTAGTTGGGGATGATGCCGCCGTTGAAGAGCATGATGAAGATGAAGACCAGCAGCAGGGGTTTCCTGCCCACCATTTCCGGCTTGGAAAGGGGATAGGCCACCGTGGTTGTCAGCAGCATTGCGCATACCGTGCCCACAATGGTGACGAACGCCGACACGCCGAAGGCATTCATGAATTCCGGCTGGTCCAGCACGTAGCGGTAGGTGTCAAACTGCAGGCCCATGGGCCAGAACAGCACCTTGCCCGCCACGACCGCCGCCTCGCCGGACAGGGACTTGGACAGCACATACAGGAAAGGCAGCAGCGTTGCAAGCCCAAACAGCACCAGCACAATGTGGTTGACAATATCGAAGATGACTTCACTCAATGACTTGCGTTTCATGTGCGCCTCTTTCTACCAGATGGATTTGCCGGTGATGCGCCGGGAGAAGAAGTTGCAGCTGATGACCAGGATGAAGGCAACCAGCGAGTTGAACAGGCCCACCGCCGTTCCGAAGGAGAAATTCAGCCTGCCCAAGCCCTCACGGTAGACGTAGGTGCCTATGATGTCGGCCACGTCGTACACTGCTGGGTTGTACATGATGAAAATCTGCTCAAAGCCCGCGTCCAGTATGCGGCTGACCCTCAGGATCAGCATCATGACGATGGTCGGCACGATGGAGGGCAGCGTGATGTGGCGCATTTGCTTGATCTTGCCGGCGCCGTCGATCATGGCTGCTTCGTACAGCGACGGGTCTATGCCGGTGATGGCCGCCAGATAGATGATGGATCCCCATCCGACCTCCTTCCACGCGTCGGTGAACACCAATGTGGCCCGGAACCACGACTTGTTGATCAAAAACATAATGGGTTCGCTGCCCAAGGATTTCAGCGCCAAGTTGACGATACCCGTGGATCCCAGCAGTGACACGAAGATGCCGCTGACGACCGCCCAGGATAGGAAGTGGGGCAGATAAACGATGGTCTGCAGCCCTCTTTTGAAGTACAGGTTGCTGACCTCGTTGATCAACATGGCCAGCAGAATGGGCAGAGGGAATACGAAGACGATTTTCAGAGCGCTGATGACCAGCGTGTTGGAGAACACCTGACGGAAATCGTCGTTGGCGAACAGCTTGATGAAATGCTTGAGGCCCACCCATTTGGAAGCGAAGATGGACTGGATGGGGGAATCGGCGGCAAACATGTTGTAATCCTGAAAAGCGATGGCGATGCCGCCCAAGGGCAGATAGTTGAAGATCAGTACGTAGATCAGCGCGGGAATGATGAGCAGATACATATCGTAATTCCGCTTGACATACTGTATCTTTTGCTTTGTGGATCTTTTGCTTTTCTTTGTCCTGCCCTGGAGCTGGACGACTTGATTGGTCATATCCTCATCCCGCCTACTCGTATTGTGGAAATCAGTATATCAGGTGAAGTAGATCGGGATTAGTGTACTGGATTATGATTTGCATAACTGGATTAAGGTTTTTATGCAGTAGCTCCAATTGAGAGCCGATTTATGTAGGTAATCCGACAAAATGGAAAACGGCCGTAGATACGAGGCCGCTCAGGAATGCGATGGCCCGCCATCCAGCGGCAGCAGAATCCTCACGGTCGTCCCCGAGCCGATCGTGCTTTCGTAGGTCAGGCCGTAGGGTTCGCCGTAGAAGATGTGGATGCGGTGCTGCACGTTGCCCACGCCGTAGCCGTGCACGGCGTTCTGCTGCTTTTTGAGCTCCACGCCGGAAAGCAACTCGTGGATTTGCTTGTGGGTCATGCCGATACCGTCGTCGGCGATGGTTATGAGCATGTCGTCGCCGCCGCGCCCGACGCTGATGTTCAGAGTGCCGCCCTTGCGTTCGGATTTCATCAGTCCATGCATGATCGCGTTTTCCACGATGGGTTGCAGCAGCAGCTTCATAATTGGGCAGCCCAGCAGCGTGTCGTCGACGCTCCAAACCACGTGTATGGCGTCGTTGTAGCGCTTGTTCTGTATCTCGATGTAGTAACACACATGGTCGATTTCATCCTTCACGGTCACGACATCCCTGCCCTTGGCCAGCGATTTGCGATAGAAGCCCGAGAGGGATGTGATGATCCGGGGAAGCTCCTCGTGCTCGCCGCCCTTGGCCATCCAGTAGAGCATGTCCAGCGTGTTGTAGAGGAAGTGGGGGTTGATCTGGGATTGCAGCGCGTTCAAATCGGCGTGCTTGGCCTGCTGACCCAGCTCATAGCGCTCGTCCATCAGGCGGTTCATGCGCTCGAAGAGCAGGTTGATACAGTTTTGCAACCGGCCGATCACGTCACCGGATGACACCAGCAGGCGGGCGTTCACATCGCCGTCGCTGTATCGTTGCACCGTCTCGGTCATGCTCTTAACGGTGTTGGTGAAGCTGCGGGACAGCAGCAGCGTAACCAGTATGATCAACAGCACCACGGGGGCCATCACCATGAGCATCTGCCAGAACAGCGTGCGCCGGCCATGGTTCATCTTGTCCGAGGGCACCATCTCCACAAGGTACCAGTCGTGTACCTCCAGGGGCGTCCAGTTCACATACCAGCCCTTATAGCGCCCGGTTTTGATGCCCTGTGATCCCGGGAACCGCGCAATGATCTCCTGTTTGTACCCTGCCTCCTGGGGCAGAACCATGGCGCGCATGGAGCCGCTCATGGCGATGATGGTTCCCGCGCTGTCCATGATGCACATGGCGTTGTCCGAAGGCGTTACGTTCTCCGAGAGGATGTTCTGCAGCCAGTCTTCGCTGATGTCGGCGATGGCCACGCCGATGAGCCGGTTGTTTCGTGTGTAATCGCGAATGCCTGTGGCCAGCGAAACCACGTCGTGGGTCACGAACAGCAGATATTCTTGCGTGTGGGTGGGGATGTAGACATAGGGCAGCCGCTTGACTTCCTCAAACCATGGCTGGCTCTCTATGGTGCTCAGTGGGAATGTGTTCACTGCTTCCACTGAGTAAAAAAGCTCGTCCCGCACAAACAGCCGGGTCTTGAAGACGCTTTCGGTGGTGTTCACGAGGTTCACATAGCCCAGCAGGTTTCGCAGATCCAGGGATTGCTCGTAGATTCCCAGCTGCTTTGGGTCGGCGGAAAGTATATTGATGACATCGGGGATTGATGTCAGCGTGGACAGGGCGCTCTGGTTGGAAAGAAAATCGTTGTTGATGATCGTCGCCGTCTGACCCAGCGCGCGGTAGTCGCTGTTCACCGTCTCGTTGAAGATGATGCGCTCGGCGCTGCGAAAGAACAGCGGCGCCATGATGAACAACGGGATCAGCGCAAACAGCACAAAAACCGCCGCGACCTTCTGAAACAGCGAAAGCGAAACCAGTCTCTCCGAGTAAAATTGGTAAAGCCTGTTAAACATCCATGCTCATTTTCTTATACAGATTTGGCGACGTGCCCGTATGCTGGTTGAAGACGCGGGAGAAATATCCGACGTTGCGATATCCGACCATATCCGATATCTCGTTCACGGTATGGTCGGTGCTCACCAGCAGCGTCTTGGCCTTGTCCATGCGCGCCTGTTGTACATACTGGTTGATCGTGATGCCCGTAACCTCCTTGAACAGCGCGCACAGATAGGTGGGCGACAGATACACGTTGCGTGCGATGGCTTTAACCGATATGTCGCCGTCCAGATGTCTCCAAATGTATCGCTTGGCGCTGTAAATGGCGCCGATCTTCTTATCCTTTGTGAGGATGGTGCTGGTATATTTGTTGATCAACTGATAGAGGATGCCCATGAGTTGGTCCAGCGTGAAGGCAGACATCACGGCCTTCTGCAAGCCCACGGGATCGTCGGAAAGCCCTTCCAGGAACTCCTTATGATAATTGTCTTCCAGAATCTGGCAGATGCGCAGCGTCACGGATTTGATGTGGGACACCGGCGTGTCCGGGTTCTCGGCGAACCTGCCATAAATCCGCTCTACTGTCTCGGTGATGCGCAGTGGCTCGTTGTGCGCGCAGAAGGAGGCGATGTCGGCAAGCTGGCTCTCTCCCGGCTTGTACTGGCCTCCCTTGCGATTGCCGGCGGTATTTACCGAGCCGATGCCCCGGAAAAATGCCAGCTCCAGCGCCTTGCAGGCCGCACGGTAGGATGAGCCTGCGTCCATCAGCGTCTGGAAACGGCTGCCTATGCCGATGGCGATGTGTTCCCTGGCCTCGGGCAAGCCGGTCAGCAGGGTGTCTGCCAGTTCGGTCACCCGTTGGGTCAGCGTGCCGCCCGCCCCGGTGCGCTCGTCCTTTATGAGCATCACGATCATATCACCCATGCGTATGGTTGTATATCGGTAGTGTGGGTCTTCGGAAAAGGAGGATATCATGTGCAGTGTGAACATGTTGATCTGCTGCTCGGTGTCCACGGTATTCTCGTGCTTGTAATGCATAGCCGCCAGTATGATGTATTCCGCCGGGGCGTGCAACGCCGCGCCGGCCGTTTGGCGCAGGATGTCTTCGTTGTTGCCGGTCAGCAGCAGGCGCAGCGTCTCTTGATCAAAGGCCTGCGCCGGCATGCCCTCCGAGGATTTGCGCCGCTGAATGGCCCGTTCCAGGGCCTCCTTGAACTGGCATTCATCCACCGGCTTGTCCAGATAGTCGATGGCGCCGATGCGGATGGCCGTCTTTAAGTATTCGCGGTCGGAATAGCCGCTCATGAAGATCACGGCTATGTCCGGGTCGATCTGCTTGGCCTTGAGCGAAAAGGCGATGCCATCCATGCCCGGCATGCGGATGTCGCACAGCAGGATGCCGGGATGATGGCGCTGGGTCAGTTCCAGCGCTTCCAGGCCATCGTGGGCCAGGCCTGCGATTTCCACATCCAGGCCGCTGTCCTTCACGCGTTGCGCCACACCTTCCAGCGTGCGCTGCTCGTCGTCCACGATCAGAACCTTTTGCACCCGCTCACCTCCGCACCGGTCAACCCGATTCGAAATGTTGTGTAAATAGTATAACGGCTCATGGATATATTGTACAGACGCTTTGGTCTCGTTCCTTTGATAGCCTTTGCCGCCAGTGGGCGGGCGAAGCGCCGGTGTGCCGTCGGAACAGCCGGCTGAAGTAGTAGGGGTCCTGAAAGCCGCACAGCGCGCTTACCCGGGCCACGCTGGCGCCGCTGCGGTTGTGGGACAGCAGCTGCATGGCGTGGGCCATCCGCAGCCTGGTCAGGTATTCGTGGGGCGTCTCCCCGGTTTGGAGCTTGAAGATGCGCCGCAGATAGCCCATGGACAGGCCCAGTGGTGCAAGCGCCTGTTCCAGCTGGAATTCAGGGTTGGACAGGTTGTGGATCAGTACAGCCTTGACGCGCTCCACCGGCACGCTGCGCCCTTCCCCGGGCAGCAGCGCGACGAGCAGGCTCCGGATGGCGTCCAGCAGATGCTGGCACAGCATGTCGGCCCCTGGCCGGCGCAGGTGCGCCTCCTCGTACAAGACGCTCAGAAGCTTCTCCAGGCTGCCGGTCGGCGTGTCTTGCAGCACCAGCGGGTATGGCGGAAAATCCATGTTCTTGAGTGCCAGATGAAAATTGCGAAAGCCGGCGTCGGCCAGCTCCTCATGGCCGCAGCCCGGCGGAATCAGCGCCACAGTGCCTCGCTCGAAGGATGTTTTAGCGGTGCCCAGCATCAGCACGCCGCTGCCCTCGATGTAGCACACGACTTCCCAGTAATCCAGATGGGCATGCACCGGGAAATGGACGATTCTTTCGGTGATCATGCCGATGCCGATCAGGTTGTTCATACGCACCACCAGAAGCAATTTTAGTTTCATAGGTTCGTTTTGTCCATCTATATATCCATATCGTCAATTCTATATTTCTCTGCCGTTGTTATACTTTGCTTGGGTATATCTCCAACAACCTACAAGGAGGCTCAGGATGGACCTGCAGTTTAAACGGATCAAGATCGACGGCGGCGCTTTTGAGGCGGCCAGCGCCTTCGATGTGGACGGCGACGGCGTGCTGGACATCGTATGCGGCGGCTATTGGTACAAAGGCCCGGACTTCAATGAAAAGATCAAGATGTGCGATGTGATGCCAGAGGGGGAGTACTTTGACGACTTCTGCGACTACGGTATGGACGTGAACGGCGACGGCCGTACCGACGTAATCACCGGCGGGTGGTTCGGCCAGACGCTGCGCTGGCGGGAGAACCCCGGCGACAAGGGTTTGTGGACGGTGCATGACATCGACCGCTGCGGATGCATCGAAACCATCCGTTTTTACGACATCGACGGCTGCGGCACGGTGGAAATTTTCCCCAATACGCCCAACGAGCCCCAGGCTTTCTATAAGCACATCAAGGACGCCGACGGCCGCGGAGCAGGCCGATTCCAGAAGTTTGTGATTTCCCAGGGCTCCTCGGGCCACGGCATGGGCTTTGGCGACATCGACGGCGATGGAGAGATCGAAATCATACTGTGCAACGGCTATCTGAAGCGCGGGTGCAGCGTTTATGAGCCTTGGAACTTCGTTCACAGCTATGACCAGCCCATGGCCAGCGTGCCCATGCTCGTGCATGATGTGGATGGCGACGGCACCGCCGACATCATCGCCGCCAACGCCCACAACTATGGCCTGTATTGGCTGCAGCAGCGGCCCGACGGCACCTTCGCCAAGCACGACATCGATACGGAAAATGCCCAGTACCACGACATGCAGCTGGCCGACATCGACAACGACGGCCAACTGGAGCTCGTGACCGGCAAACGCTACCGCGCCCACTGCGGCAACGATCCGGGGGACAATGACCCGGTGCAGACGTGCTATTTCAAGATCCGCGACGGTAAATTCGAGAAGCACGTGATCGACGCCGGCCCAGCGCAGGAGCATTCCGGCGTGGGCATCTATTTCTGGCTGGCGGACCTCAATGGCAACGGCTGGCTGGACATCGTCGCCCCGGGCAAGGAGGGGCTGTACCTGTTCCGCAACCTGGGTATGCGGTAGCGGCGAAGGGGAGGAAGACGTATGGACAAAGTCAGACTGGGTTTCGTCGGAGTGGGCTACATGGGCCAGAACGCCCACCTGAAGAACTACGCCGCGCTGCCGGATTGCGAGATCGCCGCCATCGCCGAGCCCCGGCAGCAGACCGCCGAGCTGGTGGCCCGGCGCTACGGCGTGCCCCATGTGTACCGAGACCACCGCGAAATGCTGGCCCACGAAAAGTTGGACGCCCTGGTGGCCGCCCAACCCTACCGCGCCCACGCGGCGCTGCTGCCCGAGCTCTACGCCTCGGGGCTGCCGCTGTTCACCGAGAAGCCGCTGGCGCTCTCGGTGGAGACCGGGGAGCGCCTGGCCGCGCTGGCCAAGCGGCACGGCGTGAAGCACATGGTGGGCTACCACAAGCGCTCCGACCCGGCCATGGAGTATGCCCGGGACCTCGTCAGCCGCTGGAAGGCCGGCGGGGAGTTCGGCCAGATGCGCCTGGTGCGCATCACGATGCCCCCCGGCAACTGGGTGGGCGGCGCCGACATGGCACTTTCCGCCGGGGACAGCGCCGCCGGCGCCCAGGCCGAGGGCGACGCGCCCTATTTCGACAGCGCAGCAGCCC
This sequence comes from Bacillota bacterium, assembly GCA_023422005.1. Taxonomy (GTDB): domain Bacteria; phylum Bacillota; class Clostridia; order Christensenellales; family UMGS416; genus JAEYRA01. Next base: position 62,844 of record JAEZSC010000076.1, read on the forward strand.
GCCAATATGATACCTTCGTCAACTACTACATCCACCAGATCAACGCCATGCGCTTTCTGTTGGGTGAGCCCTACGAGGTCACCTACGCGGAGGATACCCAGGTCTTGCTGGCGGCCCGCAGTGCGTCGGGTGTGGCCGGCGTCATCGAGATGGAGCCCTGGGCTAACAGCGTGGACTGGATGGAGAGTTGCCTTGTGGGCTTCCAGAAGGGTTTCATCCGCGTGGACCTGCCCGCGCCGCTGGCCAGCCAGAGCTGTGGCCGCGTTACCGTGATGGAGGACCGCGGCGGTACGCCGATCACGTGGAGCCCGTCTTTGCCGCCGGTGCACGCCATGCGCAACCAGGCCAAAAACTTCCTTGCCATGGTGCGCGGCGAGAAGGAAGCCCCGTGCTATGCCGACGAGGCCGCCCAGGACTTGGCCATGGCTACGCAGTACATCCGCCTTCTGAACCGGTAAAAGGCGTACAGGAATCAAAAAGCGGCGGGCAGAGCCAGTCTCTGCCCGCCGTTGCGTTGCATACGCTTTCCGACTTATAATATGCATATCCGACACCAAACGCGGAGGGTATGCCGATGAAGCTGATCACATGGAATGTCAACGGCCTGCGCGCCTGCCTCAACAAGGGTTTCCAAAAGGTATTCGACGAGGCCCAGGCCGACATCTTCTGCCTGCAGGAGACCAAGATGCAGCCGGGGCAGGCCGAAGTCGCCGCAGAGGGTTATTGGCAGTTCTGGAACAGCGCCGTCAAGAAGGGCTATTCCGGCACGGCGGTGTTCACCCGCGTGGAGCCGCTGAACGTGACCTATGGCATTGGCCTGGAGCAGCACGGCGACGAGGGCCGGGCGCTGACGCTGGAGTTCGAGCGCTTCTTCCTGGTGAACTGCTACACGCCCAACGCCCAGAACGGCCTGGCGCGCCTGCCCTACCGCATGCAGTGGGAGGACGATTTTCGCGGCTACCTGATGGCGCTGGATGCCAAAAAGCCCGTGATCCTGTGCGGCGACCTGAACGTGGCCCACAACGAGATCGACATCAAGAACGCCAAGGCCAACATCGGCAACGCCGGCTTCTCCTATGAGGAGCGGGCCAAGTTCACGGAGCTTCTGGCCAGCGGCTTTATCGATTCCTTCCGCACGCTGTACCCCGACCGCGTGGGCGCATACACATGGTGGAGCTACATGTTCAACGCCCGCGCCAACAACACCGGCTGGCGTATCGACTACTTTGTGATCAGCGAACGCCTGAAGTCGGAGTTGAAGGATTGCATCCTGCATCCGGAGATTTTCGGCAGCGACCACTGCCCGGTGGAGCTGCAGATTTTCTGAGCACCCACCAAAAGAGTGGCGGATGAAGCCCAGCCCGTCGTATGAATGGCCCCTGTGCATTGCCGTGCACCGGGCCATTTTTCTTTTGTTGCAGGGGCACATCGCCGAACATCTGTAAGTGAAACCATCAGGCGCTGTATTTCATCGACACATACGGCGACGAGCAGTTCGTCCACCCCCAGGGCGTGTTGGGCTTTGGCTTGATATCGAATGGCTTGGCTCTGACCAGCGGCGCGATAAAACGTTAACAATTTAATTGATAATTAACGCCATATATGCTAGACTGCTATCGGTTTAGTGAACCAATGCCTGTAAGCATCCACAACAGGGTATTCAATAGGAGTTCACGTTTTGAATACGGTTAATTTTCCGCAACACATCAAGGACGCATTCGCGGCCCGCGGCGTGGACGCCGGCGGCTTGATCGCCGCGGCCCGGGGAGATGGCAACGCTGCCCTGGAGCCCTGCGACTGCTGGGTGACCTTCGACGCGCAGAACCTGTATCTGCTCTCCGGGCTGGAGAGCGTGAAGCGGGTGAAGGGCGCCAAGCGTCTGACGGCGGAATTTAAGGCCCAGGGTTTTGAAAGCCTGCCCATGAAGGGCCTGGGCAAGCTGTCGGTGGAGCGCATGCTTTCCACCGCGCGGCTGATCGCCGAGAAGGACGGCGTATGCCGGGAGCTGGCGCGCTTCTCTCTGGGTGTGGCCGGCCGTATGGACACGCTGGCCCGGCAGTTCAACGATCACGCCTCCGGCGAGAAGAAGGAATCCGAAGCTCTGCCCGAGGAGGAACTGTTCTGCACCAAGTGCGGCACCCGCTACCCAGAGCCCGAGCGCAAAATCTGCCCGAAATGCCTGAACAAGTTTTCGTTGACCGGCCGCCTGCTGTCCTTCTTCCGCTATTACAAGTGGAAGGTGCTGCTGATCCTGGTGCTGATCCTGCTGAGCGCGGCCTTCGGCGTGGTGTCGCCCTTCATCGGCACCAAGATGCTCTTCGACAGCGTGCTGACGCCCGGCGGCCTGTATTTCGGCATGCTGCTGCCTATGATATTGTTGCTGGTGGCCATCCGCCTTTCCGGCATCGGGCTAAGCATCCTCTACGGCCGCACCGTGGCCGGCATCATGCCCTGGGTCGTCTATGACCTCAAGGTGCGCATCTTCACCGCCATGCAGAAGCTTTCCATGGGCTTCTATACCAGCAAGCAGACGGGGTCGCTGATGAACCGCGTGAACCAGGACGCTGACAACATCTACTGGTTCTTCGTGGACGGTGTTCCCTATACGATCGTCAACGTGCTGTCCTGCCTGGGCGTGCTGGGCTTTATGCTGTATATGGATTGGCAGCTGGCCTTGGTCGTCGTCGCCACGGTGCCCGTGATCATCGTAACCTTCCGCTTCCTGTGGGCGCTGTTTCGCAAGCTGCACCACGTGCTGTGGGTGCGGGGCGCCAACCTTTCTGCGCTGGTCAGCGACGCGCTCAACGGCCAGCGCGTCATCAAGGCCTTCTCCAAGGAGGAAGAGGAGTCCTCGCGCTTCGGCGGCTTAAGCCTGGGCGTAAACCAGGCCGAGGTCAAGCTGTTCAACGCCGAGTTCACGGCCTTTCCCCTCATCAAGCTCGTGACCATCGTGGGCGAGGTGCTCGTGCTGGCGCTGGGCGGCATCAAGGTGATACAGGGCCACATGACCGTGGGAACGCTGCTGGCCTTCATCGCCTATATGGGCATGCTGTACGGCCCGCTGGATTTCCTGTCCTGGGTGTCCAACTGGTGGTCCCGGTGCATCGACTCGGCCCAGCGCGTGTTCGAAATCATGGATTCCCGGCCCGACGTGGCCGAAAGCGAACGGCCGGTGCGCCTGGAGAACATCCGCGGCGATATCGAGGTCACCGACGCCTACTTCGAGTATGAGGCCGGAAGACCGGTGATCCGCAACGCCTCCATGCGGGTGAAAGCCGGGCAGATGCTGGGCATTGTGGGCAAATCCGGCGCGGGCAAGAGCACCATCGTAAACCTGATGGCCAGGTTGTACGACGTCAAGGAAGGCAGCATTGCCGTGGATGGCATACCCATCAAGGACATCGCCGTGGAGGACCTGCGCCGCTCCATCGGCATCGTGTCCCAGGAGATGTATCTTTTCATGGGCACCATCGCCGACAACATACGCTATGCTCGCACCGACGCGCCCATGGAGGACGTGATCGCCGCGGCCAAGGCCGCCAGCGCCCACGATTTCATCATCAAGCTGCCCGACGGCTATGACACCCGAATCGGCTCCGGCGCGCAGGACCTGTCCGGCGGGGAGAAGCAGCGCCTGTCCATCGCGCGGGCCATCATACAGAACCCGAGGATCCTGATACTGGACGAGGCCACAGCGTCCATGGACACCGAGACCGAGCGCAGCATACAAAACGCCCTGGGGAAGCTCAAAGCCGGGCGCACGACGATCTCCATCGCCCACCGGCTGTCCACGCTGCGCGACGCCGACATGCTGGCCGTTATCGACGGCGGCAAGGTTGTGGAGTACGGCACCCACGCGGAGCTGATCCAGAAAAAGGGCGAGTATTACAACCTGTTCAGGCTGCAAAGCGAAGCATTGAAGCTGATAGGAGTGGGGGATTGATATGGCCAGCGAACTGTGCAACGTTGCGGATATCACGTTTATAGAGCCGGAAAAGGCCCGTTTTTATGTGCTGGACAACGACTTCCTGGGTCTGGAATACGACGGCTGCGACAAAAAGCGCGTAAGCCTGCACCGGGCGCTGCCGGTGCACAGCCCCGGCGAATACATCTGCGTGCTGGATGCCGAGGCCAAGGAGATCGGCATCATCCGCACGATATCCGCTTATGCCGAGGAGCAAGCCGAGCTGCTCAACCGCGAGCTGGGCCTGCGCTACTACACGCCGGTGGTCAGTAAGATCGTCTCCTCCAAGGAGAAGATGGGATACGTGTACTTTGACCTGCTGACCTCCGCCGGCAAGAAGAGCATCGCCGTAAAGGATGTGAGCAAGAGCATCCGCCGCCTGGACGACCAACGCATCCTGATACTGGATGTGGATGGCAACCGCTACATGATTCAGGACTGCATGGCGCTGGACCGCTCCAGCATGAAGTGCATCGAATCCTATCTCTTCTAGGGAGGAACGATGAAACTACGCTTTGAACCTCCGGGCAGCCTGGCCGGCCAGATGGCCGGCGCCATATATGTGCTGCCCTTCGACATCGGCGCCGACGGGCAGGCCTGCGAAGGCTGGCTGGCCGTGACGGAGCAATCCATCCGGGTTTTCACAGGCGGCGAGCTGCTGCGCACGCTGCCGATGGAAGGCCTCAAGGAGATCAAGGTATCCCCCTTCATCGGCTGCGGATTGCTGGAGGGGGTATGGGCGGACGGCGCCCAGGCCATCTGCCGGTTCACCCAGGGCCGGCTGCGCTATTTCGCGGAGCTGGCGTTGGTGCTGAGCGCCTGGCGGGACACCGGCGTGTTTGCCGGCAGCGCCGAGACCGAGGAGCTGACCTGCCACATCTGCGGCAAGCCGCTGATCGAGGGCAGCTCCATCTGCCCCAACTGCACCAGCACCACGAAGATGTTCGCCAAGCTCTTCAAGATTTCCGGGCCTTATAACAGAGCATTTCTTGTGTCCGGGCTCATCCTGGTGCTCTCGGCTGCCTGCCGGCTGCTGGTGCCTTACCTCTACCGCCTGATCGTGGACGACCATCTGACGCCCCGCAACCCCGACGTCGCCGGCCTGCTGGTGCTGGCCGGCCTGGCGCTGGCGTGTTATGCGGCGGAATCGCTGACCTTCATCTGGAGCTCCCGCATCAACAACCGCGCCAGCTCCGCGCTGGCCAACCAACTTCGCACGATGGCCTACACCAAGGTGCAGCTGCTGTCCATGTCGTCTCTCTCTCGCAGGGCCTCCGGCGACCTGCTGAACCGCATCACCAACGACACCCAGCGCATCATGCAGTTCATCAGCGATTATGGCCGCTGGGCGCTAGAGCAGGGCATCGCCTTTCTGGGCGTGTCCGCGATCCTCTTCCTGTCGGATTGGAAGCTGGCGCTGATGGTGATGCTGCCGGTGCCCTTCGTCATGTTCATCGTGACGCGGTTCTGGCGCATGATCCACCGCCGCTACGACAAGCAGTGGCGCAAACGCACGCGGGCCACGGCGATCCTACACGACATCATCAACGGCATCCGCGTGGTCAAGACCTTCGGAACGGAGAAGCTGGAGATCGGCAAATTCAGCCATGCCTCCCGCGACTTCGCCGAGACGTGCACGGACAATGAAAAGCTGTGGTCGGTGCTGTTCCCGTTGCTGGGCTTCGCCATCGGCTGCGGAGAATTCCTGGTGCTGTACTTCGGCGGCGCGGAAATCCTGGGCCGCCAGATGCAGCTGGGCGAGCTCGTGCAGTTTGTGAATTACGCGCTGTTCATCTACGGCCCGCTGCGCTGGCTCACCTTTGTGCCCCGCTGGTTCGCCGAGGCCGCCACCAGCACCGCGAAGATCTTCGAGATCCTAGAGGAAGACCCGGACGTGAAGGACCGCGAGGACGCCCGGGACGTTGCGATCACCGGCGGCATCACCTTTGAAAACGTGACCTTCGGCTACAAGAGCTACGAGCCCGTGTTGAAAGGCGTCAGCCTGGACATCAAACCCGGCGAGATGATCGGCATCGTGGGGCATTCCGGCGTGGGCAAATCCACGCTGATCAACCTGATCATGCGCCTGTACGACGTGAACGCCGGGCGCATCCTGATCGATGGCGTGGACATCCGCGACATCTCCCAGCGCTCGCTGCGCACCCGCGTGGGCGTCGTGTTTCAGGACACCTTCCTGTTCGCCGGCACGATCTATGATAACATCCGCTATGCCCGGCCCGACGCGCCGCCGGAGGAGGTTTTCGCGGCCTCCAAGATCGCCCACGCCCACGAGTTCATCATCAAGATGCCCGATGCTTATAACACGATGGTCGGCGAGCACGGCTACACGCTTTCCGGCGGCGAACGCCAGCGGGTGGCTATCGCCCGGGCCATGCTGCACAACCCGGCCATACTGATACTGGACGAGGCCACGGCGTCGCTGGACACCGAGACCGAAAGCCAGATACAGGAAGGCCTGGCCAAGCTCATCAAAGGGCGCACGACGGTGGCCATCGCCCACCGCCTGTCCACACTGCGCCACGCGGACCGGCTGGTCGTGCTGCACAAGGGCAACCTGGAGGAGATCGGCACGCACGCAGAGCTCATGAAGAAGAAAGGTGTATATTACAGGCTGGTGATGGCCCAGAGGCAAACGACCAAGATGGCGGAAATCGCGAATTAGCGGCGGCGGTTGTCCATGTGGAGGGGTGGCTATATCTCAAGGTCATCAATGCTCTTTTCGTTGATATAGCAAATAATCTTCCATGCCTCGTCCTTCGCCCGCTGGCAGCCCGTTTCGCTTTTATACCAGTTGTCTCTACATGTGTTTGTGTCGTCCGCCGGGCAAGGGCTGATCTCGATCCAGCGGGGCATATAAGCCTGCGCCATCAGCAGACATCTGCGCATGTGATAGGTCGTCGTTACCAAAAGGATTCTCTGGATCCTGCTCAACTTGAATGCCCGGTCGAGAGGGAGCAAGGCGCAAAGCATATTCTCTTTCGTAGACAAGGAGAGTTCTTCCATCAATATGTCTTCATTCGGCATTCCCAGCTCAATGGCTTTCCTTCTCATCATTTCCGCTTCGCTCAAAGTGCCGTCTACGGTTCTTCCACCGCAAAGCAGTATTTTGGAGGAACGTTTGTCCCGATAGATGGACACCGCTTTCGGTACTCTGTATCTTGGCGCTTTGGCGCTCCCCAAGACCATGATGCAATCGCCGGCGTCCCCACGGTCCTCCAGCCCCCTAAAAAGGATTTTGTCAACGATATCATTGGTTAGGTCTTCCGGCTTAAGGGTGGACACCTTCATATGTTACCTCTGATGGAATTCACAAAAAATGTCTTCGCAATAAATGCATTATACGCTGGGAAACAACACGCTTGCAATGCGGCAATCCATAAACACCATGCCGAAGAGCACTCCTGCTGTCATCCGAATATGGTATCTCAGATGATATCTTTTCATGGTTTAAGGAGTGTGGGTAATAGAAATGTATCCCGACTTTGCTGCCATCCGCGCCGGTATTCGCAGCGGTAGCATCCAATTTTTGGGCCGCGGCGCAGGGCGGTTGGTTTATGACATGGGCGACGGGTATGTCGTGAAGATTGCCAGAAACAGATTCGGGCTTATTCAAAATAGAAATGAGCATTGGCTGAACGCAAGGTACAAAGGCGACTTGCTGGCAAGGATTGTTGCGGTTTCCAACGGATACGGTATGCTTGTGATGCAGGCAGCACAGCCTCTGCACGATATTCAGCCAGTTTTGGATTATTTCCATGTGAAAACGAGAAACGATCTCTCCGAAGTGCCCGAGCTTGTTGATCTTGTGAAGAAACACCATCTTGTCATGCGTGAGTTTATCGGGTTCCGGAATTGGGGGTTGATGGACGGAAGGCCCGTTATCATCGATTATGGCTTTGTCAAACGGCGCAGGCGATGGCCATGACAGCCGGGCGCTCGTGGCTGCCGTGATCAACTGCTGAAAAAAGAGTCAAAATCCATTCGCGCCTTCCAGCCATCCACCAGGCCGGGGAGGTCGACGCCGATTTGCTCAACCACTTGCACGGTCGTGCCGATCTGCTTGAGCATCTCCAGCGGGTAGGTATCGGTATGCCGGAAGCCTATCAGCCGTTCATAGTAGTTGGTGCTGATCAGGTCGGCGATGTGCAAGTGCTTGAGCTCCTCGGCATATGCCGAGGCGGTATACGGCCTGTGGTGAAAGCAGACCATGTGCGTGATGTCCTCGGGAAGCCTCCACCTTTCGCATATCCACGCCCCGATGTCCGAATGGGTAAGACCGCCCAGGACCTGGCGTTCGGCTATGATCTGGTGCAGGTTGCGCTCCAGCTGGATTTCCACGATGTTGTCCAGCAGGTCGGGAATGCAGCGGCTCATCACGGATACCCCGATGTCGTGGATCAGCCCATAGATGAAAATCCTGTGCTTGTCCTGGGGATGTCTTTTGCCATAGAGCTGCTCCGCTGCGACGGATGTCCCCACAATGTGGTTCCAGTACACGCTTTGCTTGAAGTGAACGGTCCGCACTTGCAAGCCGGACAAAAGCACCCGGACCACATAGGCGATGATCAGCGTCTTGGTTGTGTGCAGGCCGAGGAAGGCCACGGCATCCCTGATGGTGTCTGCCTTTCGCCGGATGGAGAAATAGCCGCTGTTGATAAACGAAAGGAAGAAACCATCCAGTTCGTCGCAGCGGCTGATGGCGTCGGACAGCGTTTCGAAGGTGTTGGTCTCCTCGCTTGCCAGCGCGGCAAACAAGGTTTGGTATTTGTCGGGAAGCTTTGGCAGGACATTCGATTGTTCCAGCAGTGCGATCACCTTGCTGCGGTCCATGCTTCACCTCAGCTCAACGGATGTTTCTGCCATTCTATTTTACCCCATCTGACAAGAGACAACAAGAAATGCAGAACATGGGAACATGGGGATCAGGTCGTTATTGCTTCCCCAGCGAATAGAATAACCTATACAAACCATGCGCGAGCGGGAAGGACTGTGGAATGAGAAAAAGAGCGCTGTGGATCGCGCTGGCGGCGGCCGGTGTGATCGCGGCGGCTGCCGCGTTGGCGTGGGCCGCCACGCCCGCGGGGCAATTCACGTTGGCGTTGTGGCGCACACCGGCGGCGGCCGAAGGTGCGCTGCGCTCGCTGATGGAGGATGGCGGCGTGAGGCTGTTGGAGCAATCCCACGAGAGCAGGGCCACGGCCTCACTAACCGGCATCACTGCTCCTGGCATGGCGGAGGGGGCTGTCAAGGTCCTCGCCGCCACAAAACTGCAGGTAGACTCCAGCTATGAAAACGACACCGCCGAAGGCATGCTGACAGCGCAGGTGACCAGCGGCGCCGTACCGTTGCTGGGTGTTTCAGTGATTCTCTCGGGAAACACATTGGCTGTAAAATCCTCTGAGCTGCTGGACGGCGCTGCGACGCTGCCCGTGGGCGGGCACAGCGGGCCGGGCACATCGCTGGAGCGGCGGCTGCGGGGTATCGGTGGCACACCCGGTTCACTGACCGCCGGGCTCATGGCGGCGCGGCTGCAGCAACTGGCGCCTGCTGGCAGCTTCACCCTGGAGCAAAGGTCTGTAGAGTTGCTGGGCCAGCCGCAGGCCTGCGCGGCCATCACGCTGCGGCTGCAGGGGGAGGCGCTGGCCGATGCCGGCTTGGCAATGCTGTCCGATGCCGCGGGCGACGCGGCGCTGAGGGGCAGCCTGAGCGGTTGGAGCCCCGCGCTGGCCGCGGCCATGGAACAGGCGGTGACCGGCCCCGATGCCCTGCGGCAGCGCTTGAGCCAATGCACACTAACGGCCACGGTGCTGCGACGGGGGTTCACGGCCATCGGCTGGGAGGTGCAGTGGCAGCAGCCCGGGGGAACGCTGCGTTTCAGCGCCGTGGCTTATGCCCAAGGCCAGCAACTGGACCTGCGGCTCAGCCACAGCCGCGACGGCAACGCTGTGCTGGACGCCTCGCTGCTGCGCACAGTGGGCGAAGACGGGCGCCCGGCCTTGGCGGCGCGGGTGCGGGCCAACGGCTGGGAGTTACAACTAAACGGACAGCAGGGCGCGATGGAGGCAGAAACTCGCCAGGATATGGGAAGCTTCTGTATCTCTCTGCCCGGCGGTGGACAGGCCGAAGGCGTTTTGGACCGCACGCTGGAGACGGGTACCGCCGTGGACGTGCAGACGCCGCAATGGAGCGAGGCAGAAACCCGAGACATCGGCAATGATCCGGCGTCGGTACGGGCGCTGCTGGAGGGCATGGGAGAGCGCCTCAAAGGCCTGCTGGCTTCCATGGGTCTCATTCCGCGATGATCGTTTTTCATCCGGTTCGCGTGTGGTAGAATGTTGCCATACCAATCGGAGGGACGCCCATGCAAAACCAGCTTGCTCTCACAGTGAAGCCCCTGTCACCGCAGACCTGGCCGGATTTCGAGGCGCTCTTTGCAAAGCATCGGGGCGTGCGCGGAGGCTGCTGGTGCGTCTATTACCTATGCAAGAGCACCGATTACAACCGCATGGGGCGGGAGGGGAGGCACGCCTTCCACCGGGAACTGGCCATGCAGGGCAGGGCCCAGGGCCTGCTGAGCTACGAGGGCGACACGCCGGTGGGTTGGTGCCAGTTTGGCCCGCCGGATGTGCTGAGCCAGTATGACCGGGGCCGCACATACCCCCATCTGGACATCGCTCCTGAGGACAGGCCCCAATGGCGCATTTCCTGCCTTTTTACCGACAAGCACCGCCGCAGCCGGGGCATCGCGCTCTTCACGCTGCACGCGGCATTGGAGGAGATCGCCCGCAGGGGCGGCGGCGTTGTGGAGGCTTTTCCGCTGGATGCCGAGGGCATGCCGCACAACGTGTTCTCCGGCTCGGTGGACATGTACCGCCGCGAGGGCTTCGAGTTCGTGGCAAGGCTGACGAAAAACATGGTGCTGATGCGCAAGCATGTTTTGCCTTTTTGCTAGACGAACAACTGCTGTGAAAGAGAATCGGCAAACCTATATGGCTTCCCTGCCAGGGGAAGCCATAATAGAGACTTTGCTAATAACGTGAAACCGGCAGGGGACAAGCCCTTGCCGGTTTCTCATAAAGTTCATTTGATCAGGCTGTCTTTTGCTTCCGAGAGAAAAATCCCACACTCAGCGGCCACCACAGCATTCCGAACGTCGGGAACACGCACCACAGAAAGCCCGGCGACGTCAGCAGGTTGATGGCGATGAACAGCGACGAGCCCAGCAGCGTGCCGGCCACGGCATAACCAAAGGCGCTTTTGTGCTTGGCGAAGTATACGCTGAGCGGCCACCACAGCACGCACAGGGACGGGAACACGCTCAACGGGAACCCCGGCGGGGTCACCAGGTTCACCGCCGACAGGAAGGCGATGATGAGCAGGGCGCCAACCACCGAGAACCCAAGAGCGTCCCGCCGCTGGGCGAAGAACACCGACACCGGCCACCAAAGCAGCGCGAACACCGGATAGAAAGCCCACAACGCACCCGGCGTGAAGAGTATGTTTACCGCCGTCAGCAGCAGCGCGGTGAGTGCCGTCATCGTGACGGCGTAACCCAGCGGCCTGTGTTTGCCGTGGTAATACACGCTCAGCGGCCACCACAGCACCGCGTAGCCCACGAACATGGACCATGGCACGCCCGGCGACAACAGCAGGTTGCACCCGCTGTACCACGCCATGGTGCACAGCGCGCACAGCACCGAGAAGCGAAGTGCCCCCAGCCTGCGGCCAAAGAACATGGCCAGCGGCCACCAGACAACCGGGAAGATCGCGTAAACCGCCCACGGGTGGCCGGGGTTCATGGCGTTGGCGGCCAGCAGGAAGGCTGCCGTGAGCAGAAATCCGGCCACTGAGAAGCCCCGAAAAGCCCTGCGATCGGAGAAGTAGCGGCCCATCGGCCACCACAGCGTAGCGTAGATCGGGTACAGCGCCCAGAAGTAACCGGGCGAAGTCAAAAGATTGAAGATCGTATAGTAGGCGATGGCCACAGCGCTGAACAGCAGCGCCGCCGGCAGGCGGAGCATGCGGCCCCGCAGGGCTATGCTCAATGGCCAGCACAGGATGGGCAGCACCGCGTACAGGAACCACCATGTGTGCGGCGATGTGACCAGGTTGGTCGCCGCGAGGAAGAGTATCGTCAGAGCGCTGCCCGCCACCGACAGGGCCAGGTGCTTCCCCTTGCCGGCGAAGTACACGCCGATGGGCCACCACGCCACGGCATAGATCGGGTAGATGCACCACAGCACGCCGGGGGAGGCGGCATAGTTCAGGATGCCGAACAGCAGCGCCGTCATGACCGCTCCGGCCACGGCAAAGGCAAATGCATCACTTTTTTTCATTGGCTTTGCGCCTCCTTTGGGCTAACGGTGCCTTCTCCACTCGAAGAAGGTGGCCAACGGCCACCACAGCACGCCGAAGGAGGGGATGGCGCTCCACGGGAACTGCGGCGAGGTCGTTATGTTGAGAAAGACGAACAGCCCGATGAGCAGCAGGCTGCCGCAAACCGAGAAGCCGAAGTTGATGCCCGCGTTGCTGCGCTTGGCAGGCAGCTCCTGCTGGGCGCGCAGCTCGTTGCTGATGTCGCCGATGTCGCCGAAATCAACGATGGCCTTGTTGACGGCGTCTTCCTCGCCCTTGCCCTGGGCCATCAGGTCGGCCACCTTCTCCTGCAGGTTCTCGATGATCTCCCGCTTCAGGGTTTCTTTGCGCTCGCTTTCGGGGATTTCCCGAAACAGGGAATCCACGTGGTCCTGGATGTTTCTCATGGGTGTTCCTCCGTCTCCATAAAGATATCGATGATCTCCTTGGTCCTGCGCCATTCCTCCACCTCTTCGTGGAAGTAGGCCCGCCCGAGATTGGTGATGGTGTAGTAGCGCCGGCGGCTGCCCAGCGATACGTCCCCCTCGTAGGAGCGTATGAGCTCCTTCTTCTCCAGCCGCTGGAACACCGCGTACAGCGTGGCTTCCTTGATCTGGAAGCGGTCTTCCGTCCGCCGGCTGATCTCCTTGCTGATCTCGTACCCGTAGCGGTCCTTCTCCATAA